>JANPIO010000222.1:0-11103 GCA_031425055.1 Phormidium sp. VAR_61_metabat_6 | reverse complement strand
GATCTCGATGCCTACCTAGGCAAAATTAACGTCCTGTTGGCCTCGAATGACCCCATCGACTTGATCATTGCGATCGCGGCGGTGACGGGGCGACGGCACACAGAAGTCGTCAGCCTCGGGCAGCTCTCGCCAACGGTTGATGAGATGGCTCAATTGATTCCCCAGAGCCACCCCTACTTGCTTCGCTTTACGGGGCAGCAGAAGGCCGCGAAGCCTGCTTACGACCTATTAACGCTGGTGCCTGCTCAGGATGTGTTGCTGGCGATTGAAAAACTCAGGGCCACCGCTGACATCCATGAGCTTGATGGGGTCGCTTCGGATGATCCTAGGATGGAGGCGTTGAATGCTCGGGTGAATCGCCGGGTGGTCAAGGTGCTCGGTGAGGTGCTGCCGACGCCTCAAGGGTTTACCAATATTTCAATTCATCGCTGCCGGGCGGTCTATGTGCCGATCGCTCTCCACTACTTCTGCCCGGCCAATATGGCGGAGCAGCGTCTGGCTCAGCATCTTTTGGGCCACGTCCTGCTCGATGATACGACCACCGGCAATGCGTCGGTGACGGGGCATTACTACCAGTATTATCTGACTCGCAATGGGAAACCGCTCACGGCGCGGGGGGTGAAGTTGGCCGCTAGTGGCCCGATTCCGTTGCCGCCTGATGAACTGGATGCACCCGTTGAACAATCCTCGATAGAAACCCAAGGAGCGCTGATTGTGGCTGATTCTCTTCCCGCTAAGACAACACCGAGTCCGCAGGTTAATGGGGCGAGGGAGGGTGACCCGGTGTGGGCGACGATCTCGACTCAGGCGGCTACAATCTCGACGCAGGCCCAAACCATCTCGGCGCAGGCGGCAACCATCGATCGCCTGGCTCGCTCAGGCGGGGGGGGACAGGGCGATGACTCGGAACTCAAGGCTCTCAAGGTCGAATATGCGCGACTGGTGGCGATGCTGGAGGAGTTGAAGGCGATCGCCGATGACCCCAATCAGCTCCAGGCCGCCCAGCGCTTCTTTGCTTTCAACTTTGACCTTGACGAGGAGGGTGAGGGACTCGATGGCGAGGGCGAGGGCAATGGGGCTGCGCAATCTGTGGGGGCACCGGCTGCGTCTAGACCCGCTCGGGAGGAGGAGGATGACGGCGACCACGACAACCACGACAAGGCGCAAAATACTAAGCCCTATCAGCGGGGGGTGCGGCTGCTTGAACTCGCTCAGCTATGGGCTCAGGAGCATCCCGATGCGACGGTCAAGTTCTCCGGGGCCTTACTCAAGGCGGTGGGCGTTCATGCGGCCGCGATTAAGGCCATCACCACTGATCTTGACGATGATATCGAGGCCTTCAACAAATCCCTCGGGGAGGACTCTCTCAAAACTCATAACAAGGGGAGAACCGAGCCTTTCCTCAAATTCGCAGCCGAAAAACTTCAACAGGAAGGCCTCTATAATCCCCGCAGCTAAAATAGAGGCAGCTCACCTTGAATCGTGAGTTGCCTTTTGAAACCAAAAACTCATTTCTGGGACAAACACTTCATTGGCATCGCTATCCAATCAGGCGTCATCTTCATTGCCGTCATCATCCAGTTTAACCAAGTGAATGTGCTTATAGCCCAGCTTAATTTTGAACTCATCACCAGTCTTCAGCCCCATCTCTTGGGTATAGGCCGCACCAATCACAATCTGTCCATTCTTGTGGACCGTTAGAGTGTAAGACGCTTCTCGGCCCCGACCCTCTGCACTCTTTTGGGGTTCAAGCTGAATGCCTTTGGCCGCTAGTAACGCATCGTAGAACTCCGCTAGAGCGACACGGGTCTGTCCATCTTTGCTGACGGTGTAATAACCACATTCTCTAGCCAGTTCTCGCTTGCTCAGTCCATCATTCTCTTTGACCTTAGCCAGAAGCGCTTTACCCGTCAAGGCTTCTCTCTCTTTTACTGCCATAATTTAGAACGCCCAAAAATACATGTCAAAACACTAAACAACCATAGAAAATTAGTATGGGGTTGTTCAGAATTCCTTTCCTACTCTATCTTAAAAACTTGAATAAAAAGACAGATTTCTGGGGATAATGAGCATTAATCATGATTTTTAGGTATGCAGCTAGCGACTTAATTTAGCTCGAAAATGCCGCTAGAAATCGTTCTGATGATTCAGTTGCTGGGTTCATCCTCTACGATTCCCAGCCAAATTTCAATTCGCTCTAGACGGCGATCTACCGTCCCTCCGCTGGCACGCACTTCGGTAAGGGCTGCCTGAAACCCGCTGCCTCGGAAAATCATGTACTGAAGCACTCCCATCACCGCTGTACCCATCAACAACCACACCACCGCCGCTCTCCACTGCGCGAGTTCAGTCCAAATCGACGTTCCGCTTCCGCTTCTTTGGCCGGCGCTGTGCTGAATCGAGCGTCGCAGCGCCTGCAATTCCACCTTGACCTCGGTTGCGCTCTGCGGGTTGTTGTTCACCTGGTTCCCGAGTTTCTCCATCTCCACGATCAAGTTGGGCAGTGATGTGGCTAAGGTCGTGAATGGCCCTTCCACCCGCTTCAACATTACCTCTGATGACGCTAAGTATTGACCGAACCTGACTAAGTGTTCGCCGAGTGTCCTGTAGCCGGTGCTCACTTCGGCTGTCTCCTGGCTGCGCACCTCCAGCAGCCGCGATAGGCTCTGAGTGATTTCCTGCCATTGATCCAAACTCACGCGAATGTGGGCAACGTCCTGCTGGTGAACTCGCTCTAGGGCCTCCATCCGCACCAGCAGCTCATGCAGAACGGTTTCAATGCTGGCGATATCCTCAACGCTTGGCGCTCCCATTTACGCCGCTCCCGCTACAGGAATTGGTAGACCAAGCAATAGCCCTGCGGACTCGATCTGGGCACTTCCACGCCGAACAAACGACCGTGCCAGCAGCTTATCTCCCAAGGGCAAGCTGTCGAGTGCTGTGAATGCTGTGTAGTTGGCTTGCATGGCCTTAAAGGTTGTATCGGCCAAGCGTGGCAGCTCAATCTCTACCCCACCATACTTCTTGACTCGCTTTCTCTCTTTTGACTCGTCCCATAACGAAAATGAGTCTTTCAGGCCGTCAGCGGCAAAATACTGGTTCTTAACCACCACCCAGCGAACGGCGTCGCCGCAGAAGTCTAGCATTCGGCTAATCGACTCTATCGGCGCGTAGCTGGTGCTAATCACGCTGATTATCGTCACGCCATATCCCATCTCGCCACAGGCCGGGATGAGGTCAAAGACATCGATTTGCTCCCGCAATCGGGTGCTTGAGGCGGCGGGCATGTCCAAAATCACCACGTCAGCGGGGCAACGACGGGCCAACGCTGGCAGACGACTAGCAACTGAGGTCGCTACCTCACCCGACAGCATTGTCACCAAGTTTTTACCGCCATCCAACGACAGGCAATCCATCGTCGGCACCGCAAATCGCTCTGGGTCGGCGTGGAACGATGAAAATTCTGGGTTCTCTTGATCTGAGTCAATACCAATTACTTTCGACCCAGTTTGATCTAAGGTCGCGTAGAGCAACCGGGCAAACAGTGTTTTACCCGTTCCACCCTTCGCACCATTAATGATATTGACAGTTTTATTCGACATGGGACAATCCCTCTAAACGGCACGTTAAACCTCTACATTTGTCTAACCATCCCAGTGGGTGGGTGGTCTAATACCAGGTCGTCGTGGCACCTGAAACCCCGAATCTCCTCCATTAGCCGCTTTTTTTCTGCCTCTGCCGGGGGTGGGAGTTGAATCTTTTGTCATGACATCAGCAGACTGTGATTTACCCTCATCAGCATCAACCACCTCACTTATCCCAACAGGCTCAACCTCAATCGGCGTCCTGCTCACATCAGGCTTTCTCTTGCTCTTACCCTTCTTCTTCTTCTTGCCGATAGAGCTAGCCTTAATTGCATAGTAGTAACACCTCAGAGTAGATGAACTAATAGAGATCTTTTGACCTGTAACAGCCTCAAATGAACTCATAACTTGTTTTGCAGTAACAGCCCAATCCTTCTCTTTTGCCCTAAAAAGGGTAATCGAATCAAAACATGAATTGACAACATCATAGGCCGTTATAGACTCACTTTTGACTATTGACACCTGCGGAGAATGGGCAGCAATATGATCGCTGATTTTGTCTCCAAGAGACTTGTCTATAGACATAAAGAACCACCTTAGATTACTTGAGAATCATTCAAGCTTCCTATCGACTCTCCTAGTCTTTCCCTATTGACTCCTCTTATCGACTCTCCCAGACCTCTCCTATCAACTCCGTTTAAACTTCTCTTGTTGACTTTCTTGAACTCCTCCTAGACTTTTCATGTTGACTCCTCTTATAGACTCTCCTATTGACTTCTCCTATCGACTTTTCTAGATTTTTCTCATCGACGCCTCTTACTGACTCTCCCTTAGACTTCTCTTATTGAATTTCTCTAGACTTTCAAATTGACTCCTCTTATCGATTCCCCTATCGACCTTCATAGACTTCTTTTATAGACTTTTTCATTGACTCCCTCTAGACTTCTATTTTCGACTTTTCTAGACTTTTTAAAATCTTCTTATCGACTCTCATGACAGCATTTTTTCTTTGGCAAGTTGTGGCTACCCTAGCACCTTGTCATTGACTTATACTGGCAACTACAACAGAGAAGTTTTCCTATATTCTTCCTGCTTACGACCTGGGGGCCACCCCTCTAAAGTCACCTTGGATAGTAGCCTTCGAATATCTCCCCCATGTCGCAAATCGACCTTTTGGGGCAAAGAATTGTTAAGCATTCCCTGAGCCAATCATGACTACCTCACGTAATACCCGCATTGTGGTCAACGTTTCTGAGGCTGAGGCTAGAGCCATTCAGCGGGCAGCCAATCCAGCACACCCGGCCACCTTCCTCCGTAACCTCGGCCTATGTCCGCCATCGGCTACGGTCACCCATCGAGATGTGTATGCCCATCTCAGCCAGTGGAATCAAAAAGTGGATGAGTTGGGGCGACGTTACGCCACGGCAGCACCCCCCTCTCTACTCCAAGAATTGAGAGACCTGCGGCAGTCGATCTTAGAAACACAGCGCAGCTTAATCACACCTGTCCCCGAGGGCGATCATGCTGATCAAGATCGTTAAAGGCAGCAACGCCCACGGGCTTTGTTCTTATCTACTGAACCCGGCCAAGCAAACGGCAGTCAGTAGCGTTAACCCAATCATTGCCACCAATATGGCGTGGAGTAATCCAGAGGGCTTGGCTCGCGAATTTGACTGGGTAACTTCTCGCCCTCGGCAACGTCCTGTGAAGCACACTATGGCTCACCTGATGGTTAGCCTCTCACCGGGGGAGCACGTTGCTCCAACTCAGATGGCCGACATTTCCCTGAAAATTTTAGACAGCATGGGCTACGGGGATTGCCCTTTCTTTGTCACCCAGCATCATGACAAAGCGTCTGCGAATGGGGTGCAGCATTGGCACATTGCAACCACCACCATTGATGTAGAGGGGGGGTGGGTCAAGGATAGTTTTAGCAAACTCAAACTTCAACATCTGGCTCGACAGCTAGAGCAAGATATGGGCCTTATCCCCCTCACTGTTGCCTCACCAAGGCAGCGGCAAAACCTCACCACGGGTGAATATCGGCGTAAGGAACGCACGGGCGAAATCCTGCCCAAGGAGAAGCTTTGGGATGAGATTGACCGCGCTACTAACGACAACCCTACTTTGTCTATGCTGGTGACCCGGCTCAAGGCTAGCGGTATTGAGGTTCACCTGCGACAGGTTGCCTCTCCAGAGGAAGAGCCTGCCTTCACAGGTATTTCCTATTCAGTTGATGGCCATTCGTTTGCCGGTCGTCGCCTGGGGCCTGCTTACTCCCTGAAGGGCCTCCAGATGCACCGACAGATTGAGTATCGCCCTGACCAGGATGCCGTGCTGTACCAATTAATGGAGATGACTCAGGCCCAGTGCCAGCAGCAGCTCGCCGATTACGAGGCGCTTCAGCAGCTTTGGAGGGAACGCTACGCGCTTTATGCCAGAGCTGTCCAAGGCGGTTCTGGCAAGCCTCAGGGGAGACAATTAGATGTCGCTATCGCCCGGCTTGCTGTCTTAGATGGAGAACCCACAAAAGACGTTGTGGGCATCCTCCGCCAAGGGTCAACGGCGCAAGCACTTCGTCGTGACCAGGGGCACTATGCTGCGCTGGAGTACTGCCAAGTAATTGCTCATCAACTGACCCACCAACGGAGTGGCACCGGTCTTCAGACAACACGGAAAGCCCTAGGAATTGAGCTTTAGCTAAAGCTTTGTTTTCTGGCAGAACGCTGCCGAGCTTTCCCCATCCGAGGCATTGGCCCTAAGCACTTATGCTCTGTGCCAGTAGCCCTAAAAAGTGGACTAGGGTTGGCCTAGGCTGCCTTGTGCCAGTTGTCTAAACGCCTGATTTTGTGTTCTATCTAAAAGGCGCAACCAAACCTCTCGATTGGATTGGATGCTTTGTGTAGAGAGAGTTTGCGCAGGAGATGCAGCTGCGGCTTGATTGTGGCGCAGGGCAGCTTAGCTGCGGTGGGCTGCTCAATAACGTGGCTTATGTATCTGCCTTAGTGGCAATGAAAAGGATGCCGATCGTTCATCAGGCTTAAGATCACCGGCATCAAGGAACCTTCAGCTTCTCTAACTACCTCGTTGAGATGGGAAAGGCTACAGTTATTGAGGATTGAGCTAATGACGCTATGCGCTCTTTCTGACCCTCACTGGCTTAAGCTGCTGTCGGCCCTAGCCTGGAAAGAACTCTGTGTGTGCGATCGCATCCTCGATCTAGCTATCCTGCAAGATTACTCCACCTTAGTTTCTCAGTAGCCGCAGCCCGCTTAGCGTCACCATCACCGTTGAGCCTTCGTGCCCCAGTACCCCCAGGGGCAGCGTCAAGTTGTCTGCAAAATTCGCAATCAGCAAAATCACTACAAACCCGAGCGCAAACACAATGTTTTGCTTGACCACTCTTTGAGCGCGGCGGCCTAACCGAATCGCGTGCTCTAGCTGCTCCAAGCGATCGGCCATCAGCACCACGTCTGCGGTTTCCAGGGCCACGTCGCTGCCTGTCACTCCCATCGCAATGCCCACCGAGGCTTGGGCCAAGGCGGGGGCATCGTTGATACCGTCCCCTACCATCGCCACCGTCTGATACTGCTTTTGCAAGCGCCGAATCACGTCCACCTTGTCTTCAGGCAGTAGCTCGGCATGCACCTGATCCACCCCGATCTGCCGAGCAATGCTTTGGGCTGTGCGGGCATTGTCCCCGGTCAGCATGACAATCTGCTCAACTCCAAGCCGCTTGAGTTGGGCAATGGCCCGTGCTGCGGTTGGGCGCACGGTATCGGCAACGGCGATGATGCCCAACACCTCACCTCCATAGGCGACCCACACCACCGTTTTGCCCTCGGCCTCCCACTGCTGGCTTTGCTGGATCAGGGTTGGGGAAGTGTCTTTGGATTGGGACTGGACAAAAGCCGCTTTGCCCACCACCGCTGTTTGATGATTGATCTCTCCAGTAATACCCTGCCCTGCCTGAGCCTGACCGTTGACCGCCTCCGTCCAGGTAAGACTCTGCTGACAGGCAGCCCGCACAATTGCCTCCCCGATAGGATGCTCAGAAAGGCTCTCCAGGGCCGCCGCAACCTGAAGTAACGGTTGCGCAGACTGCTTAACTGCTAGCATCCCGGCCACCTCCACCCTGCCTGTTGTCAGCGTTCCGGTTTTGTCAAAGGCGATTGCGCGCACCCGCCCCATGCGCTCCAGCTGTGCTCCGTTCTTAAATAAAATCCCCTTCCGCGCACCGTTGGCAATGCCCGAGAGCAGCGCTGGCATAATCGACGCCATCAGCGCACAGGGCGACGCCACCACCAAAAAGATCAAGGCCCGATAAATGGTTTGCTCCCAGCTCCAGCCCAGCAGAAAGGGCGGTAGCACGGCCAGCAAAATCCCTGCAATTACGATGACCTTGGCATAGCCCCGCTCAAACCGTTCAATGAACTGCTGCGACGGCGGTGCTTCGGTTTGGGCCTGCTGCACTAGGCGAATGACCCGCTGAATCAGGCTGCTTTCGGACGGCTGGTGAATCTTGAGCCGCAGGGCTCCGCTGCCGTTGATCGTGCCTGCAAAAACCTCGTCGCCAATGGTCTTCTCCACTGGGATCGACTCCCCGGTAATTGGTGCCTGGTTTAAGGTGCTGACGCCTTCGATGACCAGGCCATCGGTTGGCACCAGCTCTCCCGGCTTGACCAGCACCTGATCGCCAACGGCGAGCGCTGCAATGGGCACGGTTTCAGCGCGCCCCCCTCGGATCACCCACGCCGTATCGGTGGTCAAGCTCATCAGTCCGCGAATGCTACGCTCCGTCCGCTGCATCGCGTACCCTTCCAGCGCCCCGCTGATGGCAAAGATCAAGACCAGCACAGCCCCATCCACAATCAGGAAATATTCTCGCCGCCACAGCCCCAGGCTGGCCGCGCCCAGGGCCGCCACGATCATCAGCAGATCTACGTCTAACTCCTTCTCCTTAACCAGGGTCGTCAATCCCTCCCGCGCACTCTCAAACCCGCCGATCACGTAGGCCGCCGTCAGAATCAAAATGGCCGCTCCAACCCAGCCAAGGTGGAGCGATTGCCAGCCCAGGAGGACGAGAGCCGCGCAGGTGAAGGCTGCGATCGCATCCGGGTGATCCTTAACCAGGCTAGAAAACCGAGGCGCAGACAGGCTCGCAGAAACCATACCGAAACCATAAAGTAGATACTTCCCTCACCCTAAACATTGACATTAGTGTCAATGTCAATGTTTTGAGTAAGCTAGAGGCATGACAGCTCCATACCTGACCATCAAAGAACTTACCGATGCCGTTGGCGGCGGCGTCACCCCCCGCATGGTGCGGCACTACCACACGCTGGGGTTGCTCCCGCCTGTGCAGCGCTCTGAGGGCAATTACCGCCTCTACACTCAGCAGGATGTGCAGCGGCTACAGCGCGTGATCGCTTTGAAACAGCAGGGGTTTCAGCTCTCCCACATTCGTCAGCTACTAGACAGCCAGTCCGAAGAACTCACCAATCCCACGCTGATGGCCCAGCTGCAGCAACAGTATCGCTCTGTGATTCAGCAAATCACCCGGCTGCGGCAGACGGCGACGGCGCTAGAGGGGCTGCTGGGGCGCGACCACGATTGCCAAAGTACCCAGGCCGAGGTGCTAGCTCAGATCAAGCAGCTAGATGTGAATGCCCAGGAGGAGCTAGGCAAACTCGACCAGCTCTGGTCAAACTTGGATGCCGCCACAATAGCGCACCCAGAAGCATTTCAAGAATCTTTGCAGCGCCTGCTTCCCGACCTGTCCCACCACTCCGAAATCACCGTGCATCTGCTGCATCAGCTGGTGCTAGCCTGCGGTGATGTCAGCCTGATCAATTTTGTCTGCTTGAGCCACGATGCCGTTGCATCTGCTCGCGAAGCGCTGAAGGCTGGATGCTCCATCATGACAGATCTGCCCGCCGTCGCCACCACCCTCGATCACACTCGATTAGCTCATCTGGGATGTCCGCTTGAAAGCCTGATTGAGGACCCTCACATTACGGGCGTCAGTGAAGCAGAGCAGGCATTTTATGATCATCGTATTTGGCGGGAACGGTTGCAGCAAACTCCCAAGGGGGCTGTGCTTGTCATCGGGTACGCCCCCTCGGTGCTACTTGCGGCCTGCCAGCTTATCGAGCAGCAGCAAATCGAGCCCGCCTTTGTCATTGGAATGCCGATTGGGTTTAGCCATGCTCCAGCGGCAAAGCGGCGACTGGCGGCGACAAAAGTTCCCCACATCACAGTTCAAGGCAGCTTTGGTGGTGGGCTTTTAGCATCAGTGGCGTTGAATTCTTTAGTAGAAACGCTCATCGAGAAGCCAGATTGTCACTGTTACCTCACCCGTTCTTAGCTTCAATCCTTGTGCCAGTTGCCCAAAATCTGAATTTTCTCGTTTCCGCCAAAGTCTGAAACCATCCACCTCATGTTGACTGGCTACCTGCAGTGCAACTATCCAGACAATACAAAGGGACTAAATTGCCCCAAATCGTAGCTTCACTACTTTAGGGCCTTCTAAAGCCATCGTCAGCACTGGGTAACGTCACTGTCACCCTGCTCAACTTCAACATATCTAGAACACTACTGACTATTCGTTTTGAAGCTTGTCTGACGAAAACCAGCTTTGGACAGGAACTCCTTAGCCGAAGTTGAGTTTGAACAGAGTCCATAATTTCTACTGATTAGACTTCAGATTTTTGGGAGGCAAAGCTGGAGTCGTTGCTTCCTGGTTGCGAACTAGTAGTAAAGGAATGCTGAGTATCCCTAGAATGATCACGACTCCAGTCATGAGCCAAACAGCGAAGCGATTCGGTTGGTAATCCCCTCGTTCAATCTGTTGGAACACCTGATTGTATCGCCAAGCAGCGAGGGCAATGACTGCGATCCCAAAAATAACCAAACTTACGCCCAGGTTTTCTGAGTTGAAAATAGGATTCGTCGGCGTTTCTTGGTGAGTAATAGCTAATCTAAGTTGGCGTAGAAATAAACCAAAACGGGCGATCGCAAATCCAAAACCAATCAAAGCAATAGAAGTGCGGAGCCACGCTAGAAAGGTGCGCTCGTTTGCTTGGTGTTCACGTTGACGATCGTTGGGTTGGCGAGACATGATTTGCTTGTTGACTAAGCACAAAACCCACTTGAAACAGAACTAAGCTGGAACAGGGTCCGATTGCTCTGGTTGCTGCACAGGCAGTTTAGCGGCTTTCCAAGCCATCCAAGAACCAGGGATATTGATCACGTTCTCAAACCCATGCTTTTGTAAGACACTGGCAGCGATGGAAGCTCGGTAGCCACTGCCACAGTAGGTTGCGATCGCCTGGTTTTTATCCAACTGATCGAGATGCTCTTCTAGGTGAGCAACAAAGAGATGTTTAGCTCCAGGGACAAATCCCTTTTGATATTCATCATCACCGCGCACATCCATTAAAATCCCCTGCGCCAGATGCACGCCCGCGCCCTGCGCATATTGGTACGCATTATACCTGTCGTCGCCCGCCTCGTCATA
>JANPIO010000221.1:0-7332 GCA_031425055.1 Phormidium sp. VAR_61_metabat_6 | reverse complement strand
CCCGGTGGTGGGCAGCTTTGCCGTGGTCGGGCACCAGTTTGAAAGGGATTCGGTGGCTGCACTGCGCCAGCTGTGGCCCACAGACCAACCTGGCGACATCGGTGTTACCCGGCTGCAATTGGGGTTGTTGTGTCGGTACCGAGGCCCGTCAAGCCAGGCGGCGCGGCGATGGTTTGTGGCGGCCTGGCAGCACCTGCGCCCTCTCTACCTAGGGCGATCGGCTGCTGTGTCGCGGTTGTGGCCCAGATAGAGCGATCGCTGGAGTGGGATCAACCCCTAAACGTCTTTATCTCAAGCAATAGCGCCAATCCTAGGACTTTGGCTGCTCCTTCCGGACGAGGGGCTGACGCCAGCGAAAGGATAAAAATCATGAGACTTCTCAAAGGTGCTATGAAGACTCCTCACTTTTCTGGCTCTAAACTACCCCCTTCCTCAGAATATGCGCTGATTATCGGGGCCGGGGCGACGGCGGCCATGTCGATGGCGGCACAACAGGTGGCAGTGGCAACTTTGCCCGTAACCACCCTAGTAGCACTGGGCCTGCTCAATCGCTACCGGCTTGACCAGCGACTGCAAGACAGCGAAACCAGCGGGCCTACCCTAGAAGAAACTACCCCTAAACAGGCCCCAGCTGCACCCCAGCGAATTACTGCCCAACCCCGGCCTGACGCGATTTCGGCTCGGCCCCAGGTGGCAACCACACCAACTACCTCAGCCCGCTTCTCTGACCAGCGCGCCTACATTCACGACACCTTGGCTAAAAAGCTTCAGGCTAAGGGCGATTTTGCAGCGGTGCAGAAAGCCAGTTTGCAGAAAGTGGGGGCCTATCTTCAGCAGGCTCGGCAAGAACAGTCGCTGTCGCTGGAGGATGTCTACCAGCGGACGTTCATTCAAACCTATACCCTGAGGGCGATTGAAACCGGCAATTTGCAGCAGCTGCCAGAACCGTTTTATATTCGCGCCTTCATTCACAAATATGCCTCAGCTTTGGGGCTAGAGGGGGCTGCCCTAGCAGCAGATTTCCCCATGCCCTAGTTCTCAACCGGCCTAGGTGAGAGCACCGCCACAGCTAGACCCGCTGCCGGCGGTGCAGCCGTAGCAGTAGGGGCGGGTTTGCACTGTCTCGATCGCATCGAGGGAGTTGGCCGCTAGCAGGTCAGCTACGGTCAGGGGTTGACCACCGCGCCCCAGGCTGGGCACGGCTTCCATTTGGTTAAAGTCACAGTCGTAAAGGTTGCCTTCGTAGTCAACGGAAAGCTCTTGGCGACACATCAAGTTGGGTACGGTGGCGGGGTTGTGATGGTGGGCCAAAAATTGTAGGTAAGGCCCGTAGAGATCTTTGCCCTCTAGGTATTGCTTAACCCGACCGATGGGCAGGTTGGTGATGGTGTAAAGCTGGTTAAACGTGATGTCGAAGCGCGATCGCAGATAGGCGTCGTAGTCACCCTGTAGCGCCGTCTGGCTGGGGGTGAGCGAAAACTCGGCGCTGCGGGGCACGGGCGGATTGTAGACCAGGTCTAGGCGCAGAGCGGGGTCGTGGCCGTAGCCCAGCTGGTTGAGCTGCTGTAGCGCCCGAATAGACTCGCTGTAGACCCCCGATCCTCGTTGTTTATCGACATTATCTTCGAGATAGCAGGGCAGCGAGGCCACCACATGCAGCCGGTGACGGGCAAAATATTCTGGCAGATCTTCAAATCCAGGCACAAAGAAAATTGTCAAGTTCGATCGCACCATCACCGTTTTGCCCAGCTGCCGTGCTGCCTCCACTAGGGGGCGAAAGCCGTAGTTCATCTCGGGGGCACCGCCGGTCAGATCAACGGTGGCAATCTGCGGAAACCGGCGGATCAGCTCAATTAGCTGATCGCAGACCTCAACCGAGAGCTCTTCGGTGCGCTTGGGCCCGGCCTCCACGTGACAGTGAGTACAAGCCAGGTTGCACTTGCGGCCCAGATTTACCTGCAACACAGTGATCGGCAGCTTGGTGAGGGGCTGCCCAAGCCGCTGAGCAAAGGGAGTAACTGCGATCGCTGGAGAGGGAGGAGACTGAACCATGAACCCTAAGTAGATAAAACAGCATTCATCATCTAGTTGCCGAAGCGATCTAGTTGCACCCGCTAGCGCTCAACAACGCCTTGCCATTACACCCTACAACCCTGAAAATCTCCTGAGAACAGGAAGCCTGCTTGCCCGAGGAAAAGTGGTAGTTGACTAGTGCGACTTGGATCGCCCAGAGCGGTTCGGGGTGCAAGGTTTAGGGTATGAGGCAAATCATTTCTCTGCCGCCCTAAGCCTTATATCATGACCCTTTTCTATCACCCGGCATCTTTCGTTAGCTAGAGCAATTAGTGCGATCGCCTGGGAGAAGCTACTCTCACCTGATCGCGTCCCTCATTTTTGGCCATGTAGAGGGCTTCGTCAGCCCGCTTAATCAGGTCGGCAAAGCTGCCGCCGCTGGCAGGTTGGGCGCTTGCCACCCCTAAACTTAGGGTAACTACCTTAGCCACGACCGACTCCTCATGGGGAATGCGGTGACTACGAATCATCAGGCGAATGTCTTCAGCAACGGTTTCGGCTCCCTCAAGGTCAGTGTTGGGCAGTACAATCACAAACTCTTCACCCCCGTAGCGGGCTATCAAGTCGCCGGGGCGCTTAGCGGCGCGGGTAAGGGCGCGGGCCACCAGCCGTAGACAGGTATCTCCAGCCTGGTGACCGTAGCGATCGTTGTACCCTTTAAAGCAATCAATATCAGCCATAACCAGCGCTATAGACCCGTCTTCTCGGCTCATGCGCCGCCATTCTTGATCTAGATACTGCTCTAGGCGACGGCGATTGGCTACCTGGGTCAACCCGTCGAGGTAGGCCATGCGCTGCAACCGCTGGTTGGCCAGGGTGAGCTCGTGGTGCATTTTGGCCTGCTGAATGGCAATCCCCACCTGGGTCGCTAGGTTTTGCAGCAGCCGGACATCGGCCATCCGCCAGGCTCGGGGTGCCCGGCACTGGTGGGCAATCAGCAATCCCCATAGGGTTTGATCTTGCAGTAGGGGCACCACAATTTCGGCCTGAATTTGAAAGTATTCTAAAAACCCCAGCTGAGAGTCAGGCAGATTTTGGGTGTAGATATTCTCTACCGCCAGCCCCCGCCCGGCCCTGTAGTGAGCCAAAAACGTTTCGCCCACCGACCAGGGATCGCGCATGGCCCAGCCCAGCATCGGCGGATAGGATGACGAGCAAGCTTCTTGAATGACCTGACCGCTCATGTCGGCTCCACACTGCACAACGATGACGCGATCGGCTGCGATGAACGCCTGCACTGAGGTAACGGTTTGCTCCAAAATACTGTTTAAATCAAGCACACGGCGAATGCGCTGGGCAATTTTGGCCACCAGCTGCGATCGCTGCGACTGGAGTTTGATCTCAGCCTCAACCCGCTTTTGCTCAGAAATATCGAGGGTGACCCCAGCTAGCCGAGGGGGCTGCTCACTGTCCTTAAAGACTTGACCCCGAGACGACAACCAACGCGTGTGGCCATCGTTGTAGAGCACTCGAAACTCAATTCCGTAGTGCTGTCCTGACTGAATCGCCTGCTGCAGGGCCTGCTGCACCATGGTCTGGTCGTCTTTGTGCACGTTGGTAAACAGGGTCTCATAGGTACCACCAAATTCGCCGGGAGCCAGCCCTAGCAGGCGCTCTTGCTCTGCAGAAATCACTATCGTTCCCTCGGATAGATCCCAGTCCCAGGTGCCCATTTGGGCACCCTTGAGGGCCAGGGCCAGACGCTCTTGCTGTTGCTGAAACAGGGCGACGGAGTAGTGGCAGGCAGTGAGTTCAGCCTGGTCGGTAGAGGCGGAAGCCGTAAAGCGGGGCAGTGTGTAGAACCCGTCGGGAGCCAGCAGTCCTAACCAGTGGTGAGCCTGGTTAACAACGGACAGATAAAGCTGATCGGGATATAGTGCTCTCAGGGCCAGCGGCCAGGTTAGGCAGGGGCTTACAGGTTGCAGCTGACTGAGGGGAGTCATCCATTGCTTAATTAGAGTCTGACTTAGGTCGGCTACCTCAGCCGTGGCCTGGGCAACGTTAGCGTAGCCAAAGACACCCTCTAGAACCTCGCCGCCGTATACCAGAGCGTAGGTTTTAACGGCCATAGCCATAGCCGCCACCGTCTGCTGCACCGTGTCGCTTGGGTTTGCCCGCAGGGGAGACGGATCGATGCTGGCCGTGGGGGCAGTAGCGTTAACCAGGTCGTTTTCAAGCACAGATTCAGGGGCAATGATATAGATGGAACTGAATCACATAGGTAAAGGACAAAGTCTACACCCCAAGTCTTCCTAGCAGCCGCTGGCTCTGTTCTGTAGAGGCTACCGCAGCCACCCCCACCCACGGTGTCGTAATTGTAGGGTAGCGGCAGCCAGTTTCATAGGATATAGCATGCCCGGTGGAGTTATTGGGTGGTCATATATTGAGGGGAGCTTAATAACGGTCAGATTTCATGGGCAGTGGATTTTCTCGCCGATGCGGCATCTAGCTTGATTTAGGCTGACGGCTTGGAATTAAGGGTTGAACTATTTCAAACTGGGGCTGGATCGGCGGTCTGAGCCAGGTTGCGGCGGGAGTTCTCTATACTGAAAGAATATCTTGAGCGAGCGTAATTCCCCTGTCTGAGCTGCCGTTAATTCACCACGAAACCCTGGAGTTGCTGGAGTGGCCTCGGCTGTGCCAGCATTTGTCTACCTTTGCCGCCACCAAGCGCGGTACCCTAGCGGCCCAGGCGCTAGTCACGCCTGAAACCCAAGCGGCCAGCGTTAACCTGCTGACTCAGACCCAGGAGGCCGACTGGCTGGAGCAGCATAACAGCGGCCTCAACTTTGGCGGCATTCGCGATATTGGGACGGCGGTGGAGCGGGCCTATCGCCAGGGGCTACTCAGCGGTGATGAGCTGCTAGCCATTGCTACCACCCTCCATGGCGCGCGTCAGCTGCGGCGCACCATTGACGCCCAGCTGCCAGAAGATATACCGGTCTTGCAGGATTTGGTGGCCGACCTGAGCACCCACCCTGAGCTGGAACAGCAGATTTATCACTGCATTGACGATCGCGGTGATGTCACCGACCGGGCCAGCCCCAAACTGGGGGAGGTGCGCGATCGCCTCAAATCGACCCGCCAAGACATTCAGCAGCGGCTCCAGCGAATTTTGCAGCGCCAGTCGGGGGCTATGCAGGAGCTGTTGATTACCCAGCGGGGCGATCGCTTTGTGTTGCCCGTCAAAGCACCCCAAAAAGACGCGGTGCCCGGCATTGTGCACGATGCCTCGGCTAGCGGCGCTACTCTCTACATCGAGCCCCAGTCGGTGGTCGAGTTGGGCAACCGGCTGCGCCAGCTGCTGCGCCAGGAAAAGACCGAGGAAGAGATCATTTTGCGACAGCTCAGCGACGCTGTGGCGGAGGTCTACGACGATCTGGCCCACCTGTTGGCGGTGGTCACCGAGCTAGACCTGGCCCACGCCCGCGCCCGCTACTCCCTGTGGCTAGAGGCCAACCCGCCCCGGTTTATCGAACCCCAGGAGCAAACTACCCTGCGCCAGCTGCGCCACCCGCTGCTGGTGTGGCAGCAGCGCCACGAGCAGGGGCCAGAGGTGGTGCCGATCAACCTGCTGATTCGCCCGGAGCTGCGGGTGGTGGCGATTACTGGCCCCAACACCGGCGGCAAAACCGTTACCCTCAAAACCCTGGGCCTAGCGGCGCTGATGGCCCGCGCGGGTCTCTATGTACCGGCTCGTGAACCGGTGGAAATCCCCTGGTTTGGGCAGGTGCTGGCCGACATTGGCGATGAGCAGTCGATTGAGCAAAGCTTATCGACGTTTTCGGGTCATATTCGGCGAATTGGGCGGATTTTGGCAGCGCTTGGTGGTGGGGAAGGTAAGGGAGATGAGGGCAGTGGGGAAGATGAGGCAATCCCTGATTTCGCTTCCCTATCTCCCCTATCCCCCTCAACCCCCTTATCCTCTCATCCGACCAATTCCCTCGTCCTACTTGACGAAGTCGGTGCCGGTACTGACCCGACGGAGGGGACGGCTCTGGCCATTGCCCTGCTCAATCATCTGGCTGACCGGGCGCGGCTGACGATGGCTACGACCCACTACGGTGAGCTAAAAGCGCTGAAGTACCAGGATGGACGGTTTGAGAATGCCTCGGTGGAGTTTGATGAGGCGACGCTGTCGCCGACCTACCGGCTGCTGTGGGGCATTCCGGGGCGATCGAATGCGCTGGCTATTGCGCGCCGACTAGGTCTGAACGCTGGGGTAATCGATGCAGCGGCGACTCTAATGGCCACGGGGTCACAGGACGATGTCAACCAGGTGATTGCTGGGCTAGAGGCTCAGCGCCGCCAGCAGGAGGAGCGATCGCAAGAGGCTGCCGACCTACTGGCCGCCACTGAAAAACTCCACCGTGAGGTGCAGCACAAAGCGGATATGCTGCGCGATCGCGAGCAGGAGCTCAAGCTCCAGCAGCAGGCGGCGGTGCAGCAGGCGATCGCCGATGCCAAGCGCGACATTGCCAAGGTGATTCGCCGGTTGCAGCAGGGTGACGCTACGGCTCAAGATGCTCAGCGAGCGACGGCGGCGGTGGATGCGATCAGCCAGTCTCGTCTGCCTGCCGCTGCTGTGATTCCCACGAAACCGGGTTATCGTCCGGCGGTGGGCGATCGCGTGCGCATTCCCAGCCTGGGGCAGACCGCCGAGGTACTGACCGCCCCCGACGACGACCACCGCATTACGGTGCGCTTTGGGCTGATGAAAACCACCGTCAGCCTGGCCGATATTGAATCGCTGCGGGGCGAAAAGGCCGAGGTGCCGGTTAAGACTAAACCTGTCGACACCGTGCCCGCCGCCCAGGCTGCGCCCCCCGCCCCCGCCATTCGCACCAGCCGCAACACGATCGATCTGCGCGGCATGCGGGTGGCCGAGTCAGAGGCGGTGCTGGAGGAGGCGATCGCCCAGGGCAGCGGTGCCCTGTGGATTATTCACGGTCACGGCACCGGCAAGCTCAAGGCAGGGGTGCAGGAATATCTCAAGCGTCACCCGCAAATTCAGCGACTTGAGCCTGCCGCCCAAGCCGACGGTGGCACTGGGGTAACGGTGGCTTATCTTTAGAGGAAATGAGTCTGATTAATTATCTAATTAGTTTATTTATGCTGGGCCAAGTTCAGCACAGGGTTGGCAGCTTTCCCACAGACCGAACTCAGCTTCTAAAATCGAATGAGAGTTAGGAGTTGGGTGCGATCTAAGCCCAATCCGAAAGCGGTTTTAAATGGGAAGGAGTAACTTTTGACTGATTT
>JANPIO010000220.1:0-7447 GCA_031425055.1 Phormidium sp. VAR_61_metabat_6 | reverse complement strand
CTGTAGGGTGGGCACTGCCCACCAAACCAACAATGCCAAGATACCCCCCATCGCATACCTATCGCGGCGCGTCGGGCTTGTAATAATCGTTGGGGTTTGCCGCCTGGCTGCCGCCGTCTTTGTTGATGCAGCCAGCCTTATCGACATAGCGGCAGACCCGTGCGTAGAGCCTGGCTCGGTTGCCCGGTGGGCCAGCCGAGAAGAGTACGCGATCGCCCCCCACCATACCCACCAAAATTTTGACGCCACATACGGGGCAGGTTTGGGGAGCAGCCATGGGGAAACCTCAGTGGAACTGTGAGGATTTTACCCTGTTGGGGAGTGAGGGAGTGAGGGAGTGAGGGAGTGAGAGAGATGTGCTTAGAGATGGCTGAGCGAAGTGCGCCAGGCTCGCACTAGAGATCGCATGGATTCAGGCAGCCAGCTATCGTATTGGGGATAAATGGGCAGGCGGGGCTGAATCTGCCAGCCGGAGGGGGCGATCGCATCCCCTAGCGACTCCGGAGTGGGGTGGTCGTAGTCGGGGTTTACCTCATCCACCGGGCTAATGCCGCCTAGATCCCTCGCGCCTGCGGTTAAACAATCAAGCACCCCTTTGTGACTGACTAGATTGGGCGGAATCTGAATAACGACTTCTGAGGAAAGACATTCCCTCGCCAACTGTACGGCTCTCACCAACGCGGCTTCATCGAGCGCCATACCCGGCTGAAGCTGCTGCTGCCCAGGGCTGTGGGGCTGCAAAATGACTTCTTGAATGTGGCCGTAGCGGGCTTGGAGGTTGGCGATCGCCCGCAGCGAATCTACCCAGTCAGCCTCACTCTCCCCCAGCCCCAGCAGCAGGCCAGTGGTAAAGGGAATCCCTAGCTCTCCAGCCCAAGCTAACTGTTGCAGTCGCACTTCAGGCCGTTTGCTCGGGGCATGGCGGTGAACGGTGTCGAGCAGCTGCGGCGTCACCTGCTCGACCATGAGGCCCATCGACACATTCACCTGCCGAAGCTGCGCCATTTCATCGCGGCTCAGGGGGCCTGCATTAGTATGGGGCAGCAGCCCGGCTTCTAAAGCCAGCGCACAGATTTGGTAGATGTGGCTAAACCAGTCTTCGCGACGGGGGCTGTTGGGGGCCACCTCACCGCTGAGCACCAACACCTCGCATACTCCCTGACGGCGCAGCGTGGGCAGTTGTTGAGCCACATCCACTAAACTCAGCCAGGGTGACTGACCAGGGTCAACCCGAAAGTTACAGTAGGTGCAGCGGTTAAAGCATTCGTAGGTGGGCACCAAGGTGTAGGCCCGACTGTAGGTCACCACCCGATGCGATCCATTCTGCGTCAGCAAACTGCTGCGTGACTCAACTGCCCTAGCCTGATCCATACCAATGCGATAGCTTTAACCTCGCCAGTTTAGGTAAGTTTAGGCTACTTCGACTGTCACCATTTCCACCGGAAAGCCTGCCGCTTTCCAGGCTGCGACCCCGCCGCGCACGATGGCAACCTTAGAGAAGCCTGCCTCCCGCAGCTGCTCGGCTATGGCGGCAGCTTCATCATCGGTGTTGCTATAGACATAGAGATCGCGGCTGACTTCAAAGCAGTCAGCGGCTGTGGTTAGCAGCGAGTCGGTGGGCATCGAGATCGCGCCGGTAATGTGGCTCTCGTTAAAATCGGCGCGATCGCGGACATCAATAATCGTTAGCGCCGGTTCTCCCCAGTCCAACCGCTCCTTGAGATCGTAGACGCGAGACTCAGGCCGTAAAGGCGAAGGCTTAGGCAAGAAGCCAAAAAAGCGTTTCATGGTGAGGAGGATCCTGGGAGAAGGCGTTCCCCTGCAATGTAACAAACCTTAATGGGGCGCGCAAACTTTTATTGAAAATAGTAGACAACTTAACCTATTCTTTTGCCCATATCCATTGAGATTTTCAATGAACTTCCTTGAGTCGGGCCTCAAAACCTGAGTCGAATGGTTCTGACAAAGCCCCCCAATCGCTAAAAGCCTTGATGCATCGTAGGGTGGCACTGCCCACCACCGTTAAGCAAGCGCTATTACTAGATCCTTTGTTCCAGTCCCTAACCCTCGCAGTAGCATGGGATCAGTTGCCTCGGAGCCTCCTTCCTATCCCTGCCGACAGCGTTTCTAATCTAGTGCCCCGCCGCATCCAACTGCTGCCTGGAGACGTCATTCACAGCATCGCCGCCGGAGAGGTGATCGACTCCCTGGCGGCGGTCGTGCGCGAGCTGATCGAGAACGCGCTCGACGCCCAGGCTACGCACATCACCCTCGCCCTCTGGCCCGACCAGGGCCGGGTGCAGGTGGCCGACAACGGCATCGCCATGGCCCTAGAGAATTTGCATCAGGCCGCCATTCCCCACAGCACCAGCAAAATTCACACCCAGGCTGACCTGTGGCAGGTGAGTAGTCTAGGCTTTCGAGGCGAAGCTCTGCACAGCCTGGCCCAGGTTGCCCAGTTAGAGATTTGCAGTCGCGCTCCCGGTGCAGAGTCGGGCTGGCGCGTCACCTACTCTGCCCAAGGGGAACCCCTAGACATCACCCCAGCCGCCCTGGCCCAGGGTACGGTGGTGACAGTCACCGATCTCTTTGGAGCCTGGCCCGCTCGCCGGGAGCGATTGCCAACGGCGACTCGCCAGCTTAGCCAGGTGCAGCGCGTGATCCATCACTGTGCTTTGGCCCATCCAACGGTGACTTGGGCGGTGCAGCTCGGCGATCGCCCCTGGCTGGCCTTTACCCCCAGCCCTACCGCTAAGGGCCTCGTTCCTCAACTGCTGCGGGCCGTCAGCGAAAGCGATTTACAGGACGGCTGGCAGGCTGTTCCCTGGGCCGAGGGTGAGAGTAGTCCCTTACTGCCTGCTGGCAAAGCTGGTGTCTATGGTCTAATTGGTCTGCCCGATCGCTGCCATCGCCCCCGACCCGACTGGGTTAAAGTAGCAGTCAATGGGCGGGTTGTAGCGGTTCCCGAGCTAGAGCAGGCTGTTGTAAATGCCTTTCGCCATACCCTACCCCGCCACCGCTATCCTCTAGCGGTGGTGCACCTCACTGTCCCGCCCAGCGACATCGATTGGAACCGCCGCCCCGACAAGTCAACCCTTTACCTGCATCGGCTCGAGGACTGGACGGATCTTTGCCAGCGCCACGTTGAAACACTACTCGGACAACATGCGGCTGACTCACCAGATGCGAACCAGCAGCGCGTCACCCAACTGCTCAAGACGGCGGAACCGAGTAGTACCTACGGCGTGGCCGAATTGTCTGATGGGCTGCCCTATCGCGAGCGTCCAGGGAGTTTACAGGCGATCGCTCAAGTTCATAACCGCTACATTTTGGCCGAACAGACCGACGGCCTTTGCCTGATCGAGCAGCACATCGCCCACGAGCGTGTCCTCTACGAGCGGCTGCAAGCCCAGTGGCAGCTGGTGCCGTTAGCCACACCCGTTGTGCTGGAAGGGCTAACTGAAAAGCAGTTAGAACAGCTCCAAAGACTGGGCCTGAGCCCTGAGGAGTTTGGCCCAAATCGCTGGGCTATTCGGGAAGCGCCAGCCCCCTTGCGCGATCGCGACGACCTCCCCGATGCCCTGCTCGAACTTAGCTTTGGTGGCAACCTGGACACGGCTCAGGTTGCGATCGCCTGCCGCACCGCCATTCGCAACGGTACGTCGCTCGATCTGGCTACTTTGCAAACCCTGCTTGACGACTGGCAGCAGACCCGCAACCCCCGCACCTGCCCCCACGGCAGACCCATCTGCCTGACGCTGAGCGAGACCAGTCTGGCTCGCTTCTTCCGCCGCAGTTGGGTGGTCGGCAAAAGCCACGGTATTTAGTCGGGGTCAGGCACCCGGTTCCTTCCATACGACATTTAAGTCCTTACATGCCCCATAAAAGGGACCGGGTGCCTCGGTTCATACCCCACCTAGGCGGCAAAATTCACTGGGTCTTGATCGCGGCGGTGGCGAGTGGGCAGCGGGTCAGGCTGAGCCTCCCCAATGAGGGCAGCGGTGGCCTCTAGGGCTTCGCGCAGGCGCTTGGCGGCGTAGATCGACATGTCGCGGGGCACATTGATGCGATCGCGCAGATACCGCAGCCCCAGCTCAGACTCAGCCGGAGGCTCACAGGGCTCCCCCGTCATCAGATACGTCAACGCACAGCGCAGGGCCAGATCAATCACCTCCTTCGCAGCAGGATTTACTTTAATAATGTTGTCTCGGTGCTTCACCATGCGAGTTAGGGCCTCAAGCCGGGAGGTGGCTGGCTCTGGGTAAGCCACATCGGGCAGGCCAAACCAGGGACCGAGATCAACCTGGGCCTGATTGTGCCGGGTTTGAGGCAAATCATTCTCGTAACAGCCCCCCATCTGCGGCGGCAGGTCGTGTACGTGGGTGTGAAAGTCGCTCTGGGTACCGCGATAGGTGGAGCGGCTCTCCAACCCGTCGAACCAGTCCCTAAGGCGAGGATTCTCCTCCCGCAGCGAATAGCCCTTGTAGTAATAGAGGCTGGCATTCATGCGCTCCACGTAGGGCACAAACACCACATCGGCGGTGCTAAACTCCGGCAAAAAGAAGGGGCCAGGAGTACTGGCCAAGGCCTGCTCTACTCGTTGCACCATCCCCACAAACTGTTCGCCAGCGCGGTGGTCTGCTGCCGGCGATCGCGCCGGTTGGCACAGCCACATGCACCAGGCCCGAAACAATAGCCGCTCAAGCTGCCGCAGGGGCACCACCGCCGAGTCTTTCATGCCCCATTGCAGCGGGCCAAAAGCCTGCTCCAGCACCAGCAAAATGTCGTCGCTTTCGGTAATCATCCGCCCGTCTAACTCCAGGGCAGGCAGCATTCCCGAGGGCACTTTGCGTTTATACCAGGCTTCCTTTTCGCCATAGCAAAACATAGTGACCTTTTCGATGCGGTAGGGCACCTGCTTCTCTTCCAGCCATAGCCACACCTTCTGGCAGTAAGGGCACCAGGCGTGATTGTCGCGGTAGAGGGTGACCCGCACCGCCGACTCAGGCTGGCCAAACAGGCGGAGCCGAGACTGGGCATTGGTAGGGCCATTCACATGGTCAACAGAAAAATCGGCCATGTCTTCCAGGGCCGACCAGTTGAGGGGAGCAGAGGTCATAGGAGGAGAGGTCTAGGGTTCACAGTTCAAGGTTCAAGGCAATTCCTTAAGCCTCACACCCTGTACCTTAAACCCTTTTCTAGGCCTTATTGTTCTCAATAGCCCAGCGGGCTAGCTCTGTGCGGTTATTGAGGCCGGTCTTGCCTAACATGTTGCTGACGTGGCTCTCGATGGTGCGCTGGCTGACCTGAAGCTCGTTGGCAATCTCGCGGTTGGCCATGCCTCGGGCGACAAACTGCACCACCCGCAACTCGGTCGGCGTCAGCTCCACATCAAAGGGCACTTGAATCGCTGGGCTACCGCCACCCTTAATTTGCTGCTTAATCAGCCGAGAGGCCTGTTTGAGGGAAGACTCTACCTGGGCAACTAGCTCCTCAGGCTCGAAGGGCTTGACCATATAGACGTCGGCCCCAGTGTTGAGCCCCTTGACGCGATCCTGGCTTTGGCCTTTGGCGGAGAGAAACAAAATCGGAATCCACTCGGTGGAGGGATTTTCTCGCACGTGGCGCACAAAGGCGTGGCCATCCATCTCAGGCATCATCACGTCGCAGATGATCATGTCTGGGGTGGTGTTTTCTAGCATATCCAGGGCTTCTCGACCATTGCCTGCCGTCTTCACCTCATAGCCACGGAATTCTAGATAGTCCTTGACTAACAAGATCAGGTTTGGGTCATCGTCAATTAGCAGAAGCTGCTTTTGATCGCCTGGGGTTGAATCCTTCATGCTTTGACAGTCACTGCGATTAGCTCGTCGTTAAAACTAAGTATGCCCCCAAAGACCCGGTGCACTTACATTGAATAACGCAGCACCGCGAATTTTAGGCCCCACCCCTCCAACTATGGCTAAAGGGGTAGCTGCTTACTGCTGATGATACTTCAACAAACTGATGTCAGCGTGCGATCGCCCTTTAAGGGCCACTGTCGCAGATCAGGGCTGCCATAAAGTTGAGAAATGGCCCCAACTGTAAGCGATCGCCCCAGCGCTAGGGCAATCGCTTACAGTTGGTTAAGCCTCCGTGTTGCAACGCAGCGAACACTGGCTGTTACCGCAACGTTTGACGCTTTGAATCGTGGCGCAAAGGACTGTTTTTCAGGCAGCTACATCGGCAGCAGCACCGTGTCAATGACGTGGATGATGCCATTGCTAGCCTCGATGTCAGCCGTCACCACATTTGCTTCGTTGATGGTGACGGACTCTTCACCCACAGTGACTGTCACGGGAGCACCGGTCAGAGTGTCTACCTCGCCAGAGGTCAAATCGGTGGAGCGAACTTCGCCATCGACCACGTGATAGGTCAGAAGCTGCGCCAGTTGGTCGCGGTTTTCGGGCAGCAGGAGCTCATCTAGAGTCCCCTCAGGCAAGGCTTCAAAAGCTTCATCAGTGGGGGCAAACACAGTGATAGACAAGTCGTCGCTGCTCAGGGCCTCAGTTAGGCCAGCCGCTTCAATCGCAGCAGTCAGAATCTCAAAATCTTCGCTACCAGCGGCAATTTCAGCAATTGATTGCTCGGTGCTAGCGGTGGGCTGCTCAGCGTCGGTGGGTTCTTCCATAGCGCCGGGCTGATCAGCGTCAGTGGGTTCCTCCATCTCCATGGCGGCGGGTTGCTCGGCTTGAGGCTTGTGGGTATCGGAGATAGCCTGCTGAGGAAACGCAGTGATAGCAGCAGGAGCGGCACCAAAAAGTAGTAGACCCAAGGCGATGCGAAGAGTGTTCGGAGTCATAGAAAGTTATGTCCTAACAAGTGTTACAAATATCTGGCTAACAGCTTTACATAGCTTAACCAGACCTGACGAGTTCTAACACGGTCTCAGGAGGCAACTATCCCTCTTCCGATAGAGTTGTTTCGTTCCCCAAAAAACAAAAGAATTGGCAATTCCCCTGGTGCTAACTAACAACGTCTGTTTGGGTTAGCCAAAAAAACAGTATTAGAATTGCTAATTTATACATTTAAATGCAGGATATACGCAACGCACGGTCGATGGGCCAGAGCAATGTTGGCTCGCTTTTTCGTGATTTTAAAATTTGGTTAACAAAAGCAACTCAACAGAACAGGTAGTGCATTAATGTACGGGAAAGGGGAAAATCAGGCGATGATATCGCGATGACAAGGGAGTCGGCTCCATGACGATAGAGATGACCTGTCCGACCTGTGGGTCTCATGAGATCTCCAAGAACGGCACCAGCCTCCGGGGGAAGCAAAATTACAAGTGCCGGGACTGTGGACGTCAATTCGTCGAAGACCCGCAATGGCAACCGAAGCCGAAGGAAACAAAGGCGCTGGTGAATCGGCTGTTACACGAGAAGATCCCGCTGGCGGGCATTGCCCG
>JANPIO010000219.1:0-8201 GCA_031425055.1 Phormidium sp. VAR_61_metabat_6 | reverse complement strand
CGCCAAGGTTGGTCTATTAGGGCACTGGATTTTGTTCAAGGGCGGTCTGCTGGTTGCAGACTGACCGAAAGCACCATTGGCCTATTGTCATTGTGACCATTTGCCCTTGCCCGTTAGAGTGCCCAGAGACAGAGCCTGAATTGTCTATGGGCTTACCTTCACAACCACATTGCCAAAAAAACGCTGCACCCTGGCATTGAGACCAGAGTGCAGCGTTTTTTGACTAACTAACCCGTCTGGGCCTAGTCAATTTGGGAGGACTGAACAGTGGGCAGTTCAGCCACTGTCACCTGAGGAGCCACCAGCACCTGGGCGTAGAGCGACGAAGTTGGGGCAGACGCTAGCAGGGTATGTTGCACACGGCTAGCCACCTCAACGGTCTTGGCGTCGTAAACCTGAGTAGCCAGCTTGGGGTAGAGACCAATCCCAATGATCGGCACCAGCAAACAAGCCGCTACAAAGGCTTCACGAGGGCGAATATCAATGATGTTGGGCACCTTAGCCACTACCTTACCCGCGTCACCGTAGAAAATGCGGCGCAGCATAGAGAGCAGGTAAATGGGCGACAGCACCACCCCGACTGCAGCTCCGACAATAATCACGGTCTTAAAAGTCGTGCTGTAGACATCACTGGTGGCCATACCGAGGAACACCGCGATCTCACTGACAAACCCGCTCATGCCGGGCAGGGCCAGAGACGCCATCGACGCGGCGGTAAAGAACGCAAAGCTGGTGGGCATCTTGCGAGCGATGCCACCCATCTCATCCATATCGAGGGTATGGGTGCGCTCGTAGGTCACCCCAGACAAAAAGAACATCACCGCTGCAATCAGCCCGTGGGAAATCATTTGCAGCATAGCGCCACTCATCCCTAGGGTGGTGAACGCTGAGCAACCAATCAGCACAAAGCCCATGTGGGCTACCGACGAGTAGGCCATGCGGCGCTTGAGGTTGTCTTGGCCAAAGGCGGTCATCGACGCGTAGATGACGTTGACCACGCCGAGAATCGCCAGGAAAGGCGCGAAGTAAAGATGGGCGTCGGGCAGCATCTCAATGTTCATGCGAATCAGGCCGTAGCCTGCCATCTTGAGCAGTACCCCAGCCAAAATCATTGACACGGCAGCGGGGGCTTCGCTGTGGGCATCGGGCAGCCAGGTGTGTAGCGGAAAGATCGGCAACTTAACCGCAAAGGCTACTAAGAAAGCCGCGTAGACCAAGAGTTGGAAGGTCAAGCTGTAGTCTTTTTGGGCCAGCTCCGTCAAATTAAAGGTAACGGTATCGCCATAGAACGCCATGGCTAGGGCTGCTACCAAAATGAAAACAGAACCAATGGCGGTGTAGAGAATAAATTTAGTGGCGGCGTAGAGGCGCTTCTTGCCGCCCCAAATGGAAATCAGCAGGTAAACCGGCACCAGCTCTAATTCCCACATCAAGAAAAACATCACCAGATCCTGGGCCAAAAAGACCCCAACCTGGGCGCTATACATCACCAGCAGCAGGCTGAAGTAGAGGCGAGGACGGTGGGTGATATTCCAGGAAGCCAAAATAGCCAGGGTCGTCACCAGACCGCTCAGCACCACCAGCGGCATCGCTAGGCCATCGGCTCCAAGCGACCAGGTGATGCCTACCTGGGGCACCCAGTCATAGCGTTCTACCAGTTGTAGACCGGGCTGGTTGAGATTATAAAAGTTAACAAACGTGTAGAGAATTAGCGAAAACTCGATGAAGCCAATGCCCAGGGCGTACCAGCGTAGAGTTTGCCCATTGCGATTGGGCAGCACCGGTATCGGCAAAATCGCCAGTAAAGGCAATAAAACTAGGGTCGTTAGCCACGGAAACTGCTCGGTTAGCATGACAATTCGCGTGAGTAGTACTACAGAAACAGCCAGCGCATTCAGATTCCGGTTTTAGTGTCTGATTCGAGGCGGACACACACCCTTGGCGTAGTCATCTAGATAAGACGAGCTACAAATGCTGTTCGCGGCGGCCTACCCTAGGCAGGAGGTCGGAGGACTTCAGCGAGCGAGCCGTAGCCTAAAAGGCACGACGAAGTAACAAACCGGACTGCAAGATCGATAGAGAGATATACCTATCTTCGCGCCCGTTCTCAGTATAGGAAACTTAATAAACATTTGATAAGTAATTTCTGCCCAAAATCGCAAAATTATTGATCTCTGAGGTCTCGCTGTGAAGGCTACGCAAGCATCTCAGGCACTTTTCGCATTTGAATTAATTGGATAGAGCACTCACATTTAGATACGTCAATACCTAAAACGTTACATTTGCCTGCGCCTATACTGAACCGCCAAAGGATTGTCGTCGCCTGATGGCTGGGATTTCTGTGGCTCAAGAAGAAGTCTTGGTTTATTGAGCTATCGGTCGGGACACGACCCAGCACTTTTTAAGCTGTCGGGGAGCTGGCGGTTTGGTGTGGCTAGACGGGGCTTACCTGGGCTCCAGTAGTTTCTAGGCTGAGCACATGGGTTGTGGTTGACTGCCCAGCCTTGGCCCAAGCTGCGGCCATGGCGTTGCCCACTGCGCTGCTTTGCTCAACGGGCGTGAGGGCTAGCAGCGTGGGGCCAGCCCCACTAATGACTAGGCCATAGGCCCCGGCGGCGACGGCAGCGGTTGAGACAGCCTCATAGCCGGGAATCAGAGACTGTCGATAGGGCTGGTGGATGCGATCGCTCAAAGCCACCCGCAGCCAATCACCTTGACCGCTCTCTAAGCCTCGCAGCAACAGCCCCAGGTGAGCGGTGTTGAAAATGGCGTCGGCCCGGCTGTAACTGGCAGGCAAGACCTGGCGGGCGGCGGCGGTGGAAAGTTCAAAGTCGGGCACAATCACCACCGGCACAATGTCGGAGTGCCAAGGAATGGGGCAGAGAGTAGCGGTACCGTCAGCATTGCCGACCGCTAGCTGGCAGCCCCCAACTAGGGCGGGTACAACATTGTCGGGGTGGCCCTCTAGGGCGATCGCCATCTCCACTACAGCCGACTGATCGAGGGGCTGTTCGCACAGGGCATTGGCCCCCAGCAGCCCGCCCACGATCGCGGTAGACGAGCTACCCAGCCCGCGCGCCAGGGGAACGGCCAGATCAATCTCAATCTCGACCGCTGGCACCGCCAACCCCTGCTGCTGATAGAAATGGGCAAAGGCTTTGTAAACCAAGTTAGAACTATCTGTCGCCACCCGGTCGGCCTCTAAACCGCTCACCGCGATCGCCACCGTTCCCGTCGCCCCATCGAGGGCCGTAAAGCGAAAGCGATTGTAGAGCGTCAGCGCGGCCCCCAGACAGTCAAAGCCAGGGCCAATGTTGGCGGTTGTGGCAGGCACAGTAACAGAGATGGGCGTTGACACCACAAAAGCCTCCGGCAGGCGCGGAACATTTAGGCCAAGGATACTATCACTTTTTTGGGGGCACTTTTTGGGAAGCCTCTGTCAGACTAAAAGTAAGAGCAGGTGGTAAATAGGTCGTGAGTATAAGGAATCTAGGATTTTTGTTATGAACGCAAACTCAGGAATTAAACCTGGCGTAGTAGCTTTAGGGCTTGGCATCGGGGTTTTAGCAGCGATCGCCCCTGCCCAGGCAGAGCCCGTTGCCCAGGGCGCTGAACAGCAGCTCGTTTTACCCTTTACCGATGTGTCGCCCGACCACTGGGCCTACGAGGCGCTGCTCAATCTGGCTGGGGTCTATGGCTGCGTCAGCGGCTACCCCGACGGCACCTTCCGGGGCGAAGACACCGTCACCCGCTACGAGTTTGCTGCCGGTATGGACTCTTGCCTGAGCGTGCTCAGCGATCTGGCCCAGCAACAGCAGCAGACCCGCGATCAAGAGGTGCGATCGCTGATCGACGCCATGGAGCAATCGCTCAGTGACCTGCGCGAGCTTGAGTCTGACTTGCCTGAAGTGCCCTAGGGCTAGAAGTCTTCGCGGGCGGCGATCGCCGCCGCCACCCGCTCCACCACCTCAGCCACGGGCAGAGCGCCTAGCTCTCCCTGGGCGCGGGTGCGAATGTTGAGGGCATTGGCTTCTAGCTCCTTGGCACCGACTACGGCCATGATGGGGATCTTGGCCTTTTCGGCATTGCGCACCATCTTGCCGAGGCGATCGCCGCTGGCATCGACCTCTACCCGCACGCCCTTAGCTAAGAGCTGGTCAGATACAGATTGAGCAAAACCCAGCTGTTCTTCAGTGACGGGCAGCAGGCGCATCTGCACCGGAGCCAGCCAGAGAGGGAAATCGCCCGCATATTCCTCAATCAAAATGCCAATTAGGCGTTCCAGTGAGCCAAAAGGCGCGCGGTGAATCATCACCGGGCGCTGGCGCGAGCCGTCTTCGGCTACATACTCCAGGTCAAATCGCTCGGGCAAGTTGTAGTCGACCTGCACCGTGCCCAACTGCCACTCCCGCTCTAGAGCATCTCGAAAGATAAAGTCGAGCTTAGGGCCGTAAAACGCTGCCTCTCCCGGTGCCTCAAAATAGTCCATACCGAGGGTCTGCACGGCCCGACGAATGGCGTTTTGAGACGTTTCCCACACATCATCGCCACCAATGTACTTGGTCGACTCAGGGTCGCGGAAGCTGAGTCGCGCCTTAAAATTCTTCAACTTCAGGCTGCGAAACACCGAGAGAATCAGATCTACCACCTTGAGAAACTCGTCGTCGAGCTGCTCAGGGCGTACAAACAGGTGCGAATCATCCACCGTAAAGCCCCGCACGCGGGTGAGTCCGCCCAGTTCTCCCGATTGCTCATAGCGATACACTGTGCCAAACTCCGCCAAGCGCAGGGGCAGCTCTCGGTACGACCTGAGCTCACTCTTATAGATCTGAATATGGAAGGGGCAGTTCATGGGCTTCATCACAAAGCCCTCCTCCGCCAGACGGGCCGCATCGTCGTCCGCCATCAGCGGAAACATGTCTTCCCGGTAGTTCTGCCAGTGCCCCGACGTTTTGAATAGGTCTACCCGAGCAATGTGGGGGGTAACTACGCCCAGATATCCCCGCTTGGTTTGCTCCTCTTTGAGGAAGGTTTCTAGCGTAGAGCGCAGCACTGTGCCCTTGGGGGTCCACAGGGGCAGGCCTGGCCCGACATCGTCAGCAAAAATAAACAGTCCCAGCTCTTTGCCCAGCTTGCGGTGGTCGCGGCGCTTGGCCTCTTCCCGACGACGCTTGTACTCTTGCAGCTGCTCAGGGGTTTCCCAAGCGGTGCCATAAATGCGCTGGAGCTGGGCTCGGTTTTCATCGCCGCGCCAGTAGGCTCCCGCCACACTTTCCAACTCAAAAGCCTTGGGGTTCAGGTCGGTAGTGCTAGCCACGTGGGGCCCTGCGCAGAGATCCCACCACTGGTCGCCCAGATGGTAAAGCGTGATCGGGTCTTTTAGATCCTGCAAAATTTCGAGCTTGTAGGGTTCGCCTAGTACCTCAATGCGGCGCTGGGCTTCTTCGCGGGTGACGGTTTCCTGCGTCACCGGCAGCCCTTTGTTGATGATCTTGATCATCTCTTTTTTGATCGCCTTCAGGTCTTGGTCAGTGAAGGGCTCAGGGCTGTCAAAGTCGTAGTAAAAGCCGTAGTCGATCGAGGGGCCAATGGTCACCTGCGTCTTAGGGAACAACGTCTGTACCGCCATGGCCATAACGTGGGAAAAGGTGTGGCGAATGCGCTGAAGCGCCTCTGACTCGCTGGTGCGGGGCAGAAGCATAGGTACAGTAGACTCGGGTGCAGACAAATCAGTTTGAGCCATTGGTCAACGCTGAAGGCAAAAAGGAATGTAGCCTCTAGTTTAGCGACTATTGGCTAAACCCAAGGCTATGTCGCTGAGGTACGGTTATCTCACCCCAACGGGAGACCATCTAGCTTCGCAATCGATCTGCTTGGGGTTTATGATGGAGTATAAGGACACCACTCTGGGGCATGGGCAAGGCCCATAGCCACTTGAGAGAGATTAAGCTGAGACAAAATTGCGTTCTTGCAGTCTTGTGTTATGCTGTGTTCCTGAATCTCGGGTTAACGCCTGCGCAAGTTTCAAGGGTGTGCAGATTTTCCCGATTCAACGTTCTGAAGAGCTTTTTAAATCGAAAATATGACTGAAGCAATCGCCGACTTAGTTGTCGCTCACCCGATGGTGAAATTTCAGCGCCAAGTTGAGTCTTTAGTGAAAAAGTCCAAAGTTGTTCGCCCCAGCGATCCAATTTGGAAAATTGCCTTCTTGTTTGGGGATGACTGGGCCCACTGGAAGCAAGAACTCGAAGAATTCGACTTTTCTACCCAAGATCCGATTGAGGATTTGCTGTCGGTGCAATCTTGGGAAGAGGACTAACGCAATAGCCAGCTCATGACGGGTTGGTTAACTCGTCATCGACAGCATATCGGGCTGTAGCTTAATACGCACAAGAATGGTCGTGATGTTGTCATGGCCATTTTTTTCGTTGGCTAAATCGATGAGCTGGGCGGCACCACTCTCTAAATTGGTCTTTGAGCTCAATAGACTAGCAACATGGGTATCGGCATGGCGCTCCAGTAAGTCATTGTCGCTGAGCCCGTCGGAGCACAGAATCAACAGGGTGTCTTCTGTTAGCTCGTGGTAGGCAATGCTGGGAACAAGGTCTTCTTTGCCCCTAGGCCCCAGGGCCTGAGTTAGTTGGTAGGCGTCAGGGCGGGCATAGGCTAGAGCTGGTTCTACACCTCGATTAATTTCGCGTTGACCGACCTCATGATCGAGGGTGAGCTGTCGCAGTCCCAGGCGCTTGTTGTAGCTATATAGGCGGCTGTCGCCCACGTGCACAACGGCGATGTCGAGGTTGTGCAGCAGCACCATGACGAGGGTAGTGCCCATGCGCCCTACCCCAGAGGTGGCGTTGGCTTGGTTGATGTCGAAGATAGTTTGGTTGGCGGTGATCACGGCCTGTGCCAGGGTGCTTTGGTCGGGCAGGCGATCGCTGCTCCAGTGCTGAGTCAAATAATCGCGTAGGGTGCGCACAGCTAGCTGACTGGCGACTTCTCCCGAAGCGTGCCCACCCATGCCATCGCAGAGAATGTAGAGTCCTTTAGACCGCAAAATTGTGCCTTGAGGACCGCTGACCTTCTGTAACTGTGTCTGGGTAAAGAACCAGTCTTCGTTATGGTGGCGCTGCTGGCCGACGTGGCTTTGGCCGGCGTCGTCGAGGTGAGCCAGCTTCATAGGTAAGACCATGGTTGGTGTTTCTATGAGCCCATTGCCATCATCGTCATCGGACAGTTCTTGGGTGTCGAAAATTGCGTCGACATCGGGGTCAAAACCGGCGGCGGATAGCTCAATGTCGGATTCTAAATTGGATGTAATCGCTTCGTCAGGCTCTGGCCTGGAGGTAAAGGAAACCTCAACCGGCGGCGAATAGGCTTGGGCCGCTTCGCCCAGGATGGCTTGCACCTGATCGAGGTTATCTACCAGCCCCTCGGCCAGATTGCTGATTAAAGACTGTGCCTTAGGTGGTAGACAACATGGGCCGCTGTTGAGCATAGATTGCCACATTTGGCCTAGCGTCACTAGGGGCAAGGCTGGCCGGTTGGGCATCTGATCGACCTGCGTCAGGCAAAGCAGGTTGTTTTCGTTAAGGGCAAGCCGCTGGGGAGTTAGGAGGGTGGCCTGCCCCTGCCAAGGTTCTAAGGCGTCCCACAGCAGCGTAATTTCAAACAACCATTGGAGGTGCTGAAACGGGTCATCTATGGCCGCCCAGCCGGCGGCTAGAGATAGCCAAGTGCTACGGTCTTCGATGAGTAAAAGGGTTCGGTGAGGCGTTTGCCAAGCGTGGTGCAGCTCGGGAACGGACGGGAAATAGTCGATCTGGAGGGCTAGGTAGGGGTAGGCCTCGGGGGGAACTGGGACAGCTAGGGGATGTTCTGCGGGATTGAGGTTAGGTGTTTCGAGCCAGGCTACTTGGAGTGCTTGCAGGGGGGAATCGGCCTCGGGCTGGCAGTCGATAACCACTAGAGGGTTAGTGCCAAAAGATGTCTGGCTGTCTGAGGGAGCCATGAGCCGATAGCGGCGATCGCCATCGAGATAGCCATCTGGGTCGAGATCGCTCGGGGCGATCGCCGCTGCCCCCGCATGAGGAATATCAATCACCCGCCACCGCTGGAGTGGCTGACCACACCGTTTGCAGAACCGCTGTGAATTGGTATTGTCAAACTCACAAAAGGGGCAAGTTAGCATCCTAGCGATG
>JANPIO010000218.1:0-4530 GCA_031425055.1 Phormidium sp. VAR_61_metabat_6 | reverse complement strand
TCATGCGCATCGTCAACCCGGTGGATCAGGACAGCCTCAAGTACGGTGTTGAAGCCGCTGGGCGCGATTTGCTCAAAGAGTTGCCCTCGCTTACCAAGGGCCAGGTGATTGTCTCTGGAGCCTGCGTTAACACCCCAGTACTGTGTCAGGTGCGCAAGCGGTTAACCAAGCACGGCGGTGAGACCATGAATGCCCCAGAGGCCTGGCTCAGCCACTTTCAAGGCCATCGGCAGCAGGCTCGCCAACTCGAAAAAGCCGCTCCTGCTAGCACTGGCAAAAGGGCCGAAACCTTCAGCGGGGTGAGCATCGAGTAGCCATTAGCCAGCAACCTAGGCGTTAAATAAACACTTGAGTTGCGAACTGAATTAATCCCGACCGCTGAGGGCACGGGCAGTTTCGCGAGATTCTTGCTTACGCTTGAGGCTTTCGCGTTTGTCGTGGAGTTTTTTGCCCTTGGCTAGGGCGATGGTGGCTTTGACCCAGCCCCGCTGGAGATAGAGCTTAAGCGGCACCAGGGTAAGCCCCTTTTGCTCAACTTTGCCGATCAGCTTGCGAATTTCATCGCGGTGCAGCAGCAGTTTGCGGGTGCGCTTGGCCTCGTGGTTGTAGGCCTTATTGGTCATGGTATGGGGCGAGATATGTACATTGTGCAGCCACAGTTCGCCGTCTTTAATCAAGGCGTAGCCATCGCGCAGGTTGACCTTACCCTGGCGAATCGACTTGACCTCTGAACCCATCAACTCTAGACCGGCTTCGTAGGTTTCGAGAATTTCATACTCATGACGGGCCTGGCGGTTGTCGCTGACAATTTTGTATCCATCACTTGAATCGGCCACCGTGTGTCCTCCTATTCCACCACCACCCGCCATTCGTGCAGTTCATACTCGACACAGTGATGCTGAATCAGCGGGTCGGCGGCTACAATGGCGCGGGCTTCATCAATAGAATTGGCCCGAAATAACAGCATACCACCCCCATATTCAGCCCAGTAACCACTCTTAGCAGCATGACCCTGGGCAATAAGATCTTTGACGTAGGCTACATGGGCCGGTACATGTTGGTCAAAGATGGCTTTATTAACAACACCTTTTTCGATTTTAACGAACCAGGGCATAGCAGAAAATCTGTCTTAATAGCTGACCTAGGGTAGATCGACCTGAAGATCGTCTTCGCTACCCAAGTGGATAGTTTTCACCCAGCGCAGTCGCTTGGGCCGTACCGACAGGCGCATCGCCATGGTAGCGATCACCAGCAGCCAGTGCAGCATGTACAGGTTACCCCACAGGGTTTGTAAACCACTTACCCAGATGGGCTGTTGCCGAATCCGTCGTAAACCGCAAAACATACCTACCATAGACAGCGTCAGCGCCAGGCTGGATACGGGCAGAAACAGCGGCAGGCGGTGGCGCAGCATGGCCATGGCAAAGTCCGGCAGGGCCACTGTAGGCAGACCGTACTGAATCATCCAAAAAGCAGCCATGTCGAAGGTTTTTGCCGGAGGCAAGCGGTGCTGGGCAATTAGCCGCCAGTAGTCCAGGTAGCGCTGGTAGCCCCCCTCGGCCCAGCGATTACGCTGGTGCCACAGGGCCAGAGATCGCTCAACCCCCTCTTCGCCCACGGCAGGGTGCAGTAAAAACTGAATCTCCCAACCGCTAAAGTGTAGGCGCAGGGTGAGATCGAGATCATCGGTAATGGTTTCTTCGTTCCAGCCACCGCACTGGGCTAGGGCTGCCCGCCGCACAAACTGACCGTTGCCCCGGAGTTCCCCAATGCCGCCGAGGCTAATGCGCTGCTGCTGGAAGTAGCTATCAAGGGCCATTTCAGCTTGCTGACCACGGGTCCAAAGATTTTTGGCTCGGTTAACCACAGCTTTTTGCAGCTGCACAGCGCCAACCTCAGCTTGGTCGAACAAGGGCACCAGATGGCGCAACAGATCCTTGGGCACACGGGCATCGGCATCGAATACACCGATGATGTCGCCTTTGGTATTAGGCCATACCTGGTTAAGCGCTCCTGACTTACCCCCGCTAGCTCCGGCGGGCCGGTGAAGTACCCGCAGTTGAGGATAACGGGTAGCAAGTTTTTGCAGCCGCTGATGGGTGCCATCGGTGCTGTTGTCGTCGATGATCCAGACCTCGTATCGGTAGGCCGGATACTCTAGCTGGCAGAGGGCTGTGACTAAGGGTTCTATTACGGTTTCTTCGTTTTTAGCAGCCACTAGGAGAGAGACGTAGGGCCAAGCGTCCCAGGGGGAGCCTGCGATCGCCGCGGATCGACCCTCAACCACCGCATCACCACCTTGAGAGACCTCTTGGGGGATGGAGGGCAGCGGCGGCGGCGGCAGCAAAGGTCTGCCCCACAAAATTCGCAGAGCGTGAGTGGTGAGAATGGCCGTTAACCCCAGGACTACCCAACTGCCCCAAGAAACTAGGTGCAGCACAATGATAAGGCTCCAAAGCACAGTTAAGGTCAGGGCTGCCTTGGAACGACGACCGGCAAATCCCGGAAAATCTTCGATTTCTAACTCTTTTAGCGGAGTGTGGAAGCGCTTAGGAGAAAAGCGTCCGGGAAAATCAACCATGAACTCAGGTGGAGAGCACAACAAAAACGACGATGGCCAGGCCATGACACAGATCAGCACCTCATGCCAGCATGGCTTCGACCTAGGTCTATCATCCTCGATTTTGTGGAAAATTTTAGTGATACTCCTAATACCGTCCTGGGGAATGCTAGCTCTAAGGTCGCGTCATCATCGGCAACCCGGCGAGGTAGGTATCTAGTATCCTAAGCATCTAATCCCGATGACCGTCCGAAGATTCGTTTGTTGAAACTTGACCTAAGGCCAGACCCATGAGTTTGACGTTTGAGGCAATTCAGCCCGCAGGCAAGCAGGATATCAGTGTTTACATGCCCTACTACCAGGGCAATAAGCGAAACGCGCTGCCTTACGCCATTTCTCTTTATAAGCAGGGCAATCTGGAGGGCGAGCGGCAAATCGAGGGCAGCGATAGTATTGCCTTTGTAGCCACCTGGAATGTCTCTGTACTACCGGCGGACTTGACCCGCTGTCGCATGCAGTTTGAGGGTGACAGCGATCTCAGCTACGAGATTACAATGGCGACCTTTGAGTTTGTAGATTTTTTGTTTGACGTGATCGTGGCGCTGCGTCAGAAGCGCCCGGCAGATTTTTCTCAAGGGTTTTATCGCAAGCTGTTGCGCTTGGATGATTAGGTCAACCGCAAGGTCAGCGCGACTCTGGGGGCGGTTGAGCGGAGTGGTTGTGAGATGCTTCACGCTGACATCCATATAAGGTGGCAGAATGTGGGTGGTGCTGTGCCCACTGGCCTGCTTGGCCCGATTGCTTTGTAGCGTCGAGATCAGGGAGCAGTGCATTACCCCTATGGAGGACTTGTGGCGTGCCCAGTTCAGCGAAGCGTTTGGTGATTGGTTCAACCGAGTCGTATAGCGGCAAATCGGCGATTTTACTGGGTGTGGGGCTCCAGCTTCAGGGGTTGGGTATGGACATTGGGTTTGGTAAACCCATGGGCAACTCGATCAACGGAGATGGCAAAGACCCGGATCTAGACTTCATTGTCGATACCCTAAAGCTGCCAGCGGCGCGATTTTACCCACCGGCAATCTCGTTAACCGAAGCGACGGTGGCCGATCGCCTTGTGCTGAATGGTCAGCCTCCAGCCAGCTACAGCTTGCTGGACTATACCGAACAGCGGGGCGAAGACCTACTGCTGCTTGAAGGCCCCGGCAATCTAACCGAGGGTACGCTGCTGAACCTATCCGTGGCCCATCTTGCCGTCGATATTGACGCGGCTGTGCTGCTGGTGACGCGCTACGATTCGCTGCTGCTGGTCGATCGCCTGTTAGCTGCCAAGGCTCAGCTAGGGGCGCGCCTGATTGGAGTGATTATTAATGATGTGCCAACGGATGCGGCTGAGGCCTGCGCTGAGCTGGCCCGTCCTTTCTTAGAGAACCAAGGCATTCCGGTGCTGGCGGTGCTACCGCGATCGCCCATCATGCGCAGCATTACCGTGCGCGAGATTGTGGCTCGGCTCAATGCTGAGGTGCTGTGCTGCTCCAACCGCCTTGACCTGATGGTGGAGACCCTCACCATCGGGGCTATGAATGTGAACTCAGCCCTGCGGTACTTCCGTAAAGCCACCAACATGGCGGTGGTGACGGGGGGCGATCGCACCGACATTCAGTTTGCAGCGTTGGAAACCTCTACCCAGTGTTTGGTGCTAACGGGCCAAATTCCTCCTTCCCCAGAGATTTTAGAGCGCGCTTCAGATCTAGAAGTGCCGATTGTCTCCGTTGACTCTGACACCCTGTCTACGGTGGAGCGCATTGACGAGCTGTTTGGCCAAGTGCGCCTGCACGAGCCCATTAAGGTACAGTGCATTCGAGAGTTGGTAGCTGACCATTTTGATCTGGATCGCCTGCTGCACCTGCTCGATCTCAAGCTGCCGGTTTCGGCCACCTGAGGCCAGCTGATCTAGGGACAGATTGTGGCCT
>JANPIO010000217.1:0-2218 GCA_031425055.1 Phormidium sp. VAR_61_metabat_6 | reverse complement strand
TAAATCAATATAGAGCGCAGCAGTGTCGAGTAACCATAGCGGAATTCAAAAAACGAGCACAACGAGTGTGGCAGCAAGTAGGATTTGAGCAGATGGAAAGATTTGTCAAAATCAGTACTGAGGAAGAATTTGTGATTATGCTTTACAGAGTCTAGCGTTGCTTGCTAAACGTACGGCACATCGGAGCTTGGTACTATGACAATTTCTTTAGATTTACCATCAGAGCTAGAAAATGAGCTTTCTGCTGAGGCTTCCCAGCTTGAACTGCCTCTGTCAGAGTACATTCTTCGCGTTCTCTCCTTTCGCCCTTTTCTGCGAAATTCTCCTAAGACAGGGGTTGAACTCGTTGCCTACTGGGAAAGTGTCGGGGTAATCAACTCTCGGCCCGATATTGCTGACAGCCAGGAGCACGCCCGCAGATTGCGCGACCAAACTGAACATCGTAAGCAAGCTTAGATATCGAGTTATCTCAGGCTTTTAGGTAGTGCGAGACATTTCTCTAAGCTGATTTACCAAAACCCATCTAGGCTGAGGATAAAACCGGGCAAGACAGGGCTGCCCAAAAGCTGACTCGGCTGCGGCAAAACTTCCATCGGTTGGGCAGGGCGATAGACCTCAACCTGCTTAGCAAACCGATTAAACAACCATCCAAGCTGCACGCCATTCTCAACATATTCCTGCATCTTGGCTTGGGCCTCGGCCAAGTTGTCGCTAGGCGACATCAACTCCATCACAAAATCGGGCGCGAGGGGAGGAAACTTCTCCCGCTGTTGAGGCGTTAGGGCCTGCCACCGCTCTCGCCTCACCCAGGCCACATCAGGCGAGCGATCGGCCCCATTCGGCAAGTGAAACCCCGTAGATGAATCGAACACAATACCTAGCTGAGATTGCTCATTCCAAACGCCAAGGCGAATTAGTAGATTGGCATTGCGTGCCCCAGTCTCACCACCCGTCGGGGCCATAACTACCAAATCTCCGTAGGCCGTTCGCTCAAGCTTCCAATCTGGATTGGCCCGACACAGATCGTAGAACTGGTCAGACGAAAACCCCGCCGTCGCAGGCATTTTAAGAATAGATTGAGCCATGGCGATCGCCAGTCTAAACTAGCCCCATCTTAGCGCCCACCATACTGCTGAAGCGCCAGCCGCGCAGCCCCGGCAATGCCCGCCTGGTTGCCCAACTCCGCCACCAGCACCTGCATGCCCTCGCGAGAGCTAGGCAACACGCGGGTCTCTAGCTCCGCCAGCGTCGTCGGCAAAAATAGCTCCGCCGCCGCGCTAATGCCGCCGCCGAGAATCACCGCCTCTGGAGTCAGCACGTAGACCAGACTGGCGATGCCCGCGCCCAACCAGCGACCGTAGGTTTGCCAAAAGGCGATCGCATCCCCATCCCCCGCCTTGGCCTGGTCAAACAGCGCCGCTGGGGCCAGCCCCGTCTCTCGCACAATCGCCTGCACCGAGCAGTGCTGCTCCAGCGATCCTCGGTTGCCGCTGTTGCAGAGCGGCCCTTCGGGGTTGAGGGTGATTAGCCCCAGTTCCCCAGCGGTGCCATTGCGGCCTACAAACAGCTTGCCATCGAGAATGATCGCACCGCCGACCCCCGTACCCAGGGTGAGGGTCAGCATGTCTTTAAAGTTGCGCCCGGCCCCCAGCCAGGCTTCTCCTAAACCGGCACAGTTAGCGTCGTTGGCCACAGTGACCGATCGCCCCGTCTTCGCTTCCAGCACATCGGCGATCGGCACATCATGCCATCCGGCTAGGTTGATGGCAACGCGGGCAATGCGGCCTGCGGCATCGGCGGGGCCGGGGGTGCCGACACCGATGGCAACGGCTTCGCAGTTGGGGTCGAGGGAGGCGATCGCTGATGCGATCGCCTCAATCACCGCCTCCGGCGTTGAGGGCTGAGGCGTAGGCACGGTGAGATCTGCTAGGCAATGCCCCGCCTGGGTAAAACGCCCCAGCTTGATCGCAGACCCGCCTAAATCAACGCCAATCACCTGCTTCTCTGTCATGCCCATGACTAACCCCAACCTTGCAAAATCGTGCCAGGGTCATTGTCCCAGATCGTCTGGGGTTTATTTTCGCGGCTAAAGCCAGCCCTTCAACCGATAGATGCCAATGCCAATGTATTCCTTGATGGCTCGGGTGAAGTAGTGCAGGTTCTCAGTTTGGGGTACCAGTCTGAGGGCACGGCCCTGCCAGGTAGTCAGCCCTGGATC
>JANPIO010000216.1:0-36218 GCA_031425055.1 Phormidium sp. VAR_61_metabat_6 | reverse complement strand
GGCACCTTCGGCGGCTACACTATTCCCACCCGGCTGCGGGTGGGCTGGTACTTTGGCAGTGAGCGGTTTGAGCCAGAGGGAGAGTTCTTTCGGGCCACCATTGATGAGGCTATCTACCGTTAGAGGGCTGTCAGAAGGCCGTTAAATGGGGTATGGCTGAATGACCAATCGAGGAACGCTACGCGATGATTACCGTCCACCACTTGAATAACTCGCGATCGCAGCGAGTGCTCTGGCTGCTCGAAGAGCTGGGCCTGCCCTACGATGTAAAGCGCTACGAGCGTGACCCAGAGACCATGCTGGCCCCGGACTCGCTGCGGCAGGTGCACCCGCTAGGCAAATCACCGGTGCTCACCGATGGCGACCTGACTCTGGCCGAGTCGGGGGCGATCGTCGAATATTTGGTCGATCGCTACGGTGATGGGCGGCTGATTCCGCCCCTGGGCAGCCCAGAGCGGCTGCGCTACACCTACTGGTTGCACTACGCCGAGGGTTCTGCCATGCCGCCGCTGCTGCTGAAGCTAATTTTTGACAAAATCGAGCAAAGCCCGATGCCCTTCTTTGCCAAGCCGATCGCTCGAAGCATCGTCAGCCGGGTTAAAGACTCGTTCATTCTCCCCCAGATCACCCAGCACCTCGATTTTATGGAGGCAGAGTTAGGCAAAAGCCCCTGGTTTGCCGGGGAAGACTTCACCGCCGCCGATATTCAGATCAGCTTCCCGCTCGAAGCTGCCGCGTCGCGGGCGGGGCTAAATGCCAGTCGGCCTAAACTCATGGCCTTCTTAGAGCGCATCCACGCCCGCCCGGCCTACCAAACCGCCCTGAACCGGGGCGGTAAGTATGAGCTCTTGAGCTGAGATCGGCACAACGTTAGGGGTAGTTGATTCCTTGAACTAGCGCCTACAGCTAGCCGGTCACGTCTGGGGCTGGAGCTGCGGTGTGGCACTCTCTGGGTCGCGATCGCCCACGCCAGGCAGAGGGCGAGCCCGCTGAGTCTTAATCATACTCAAATTAATGGTCAGTAAAAAGCTGGTCAGGCTGGCGATCACAATCACCGGCACCATCGCCGTATCTGACAGCACGCTGAGAATCACCGTGGTGCTGATCGGGGTTTTGGTAATCGCCACATTCACCGCCGCCATCATGCAGACCATGCCAATGGTGGGGTTCACCTGCGGGAATCCGAGGGCGATCGCCAGCCCCACCGCCGCCCCAATGTAAAACAGCGGAAAGATAAACCCGCCGCGAAACCCCGAGTGTAGCGTGCAACTAATCGCCAGCATTTTGGCTAGACCGATCAGCAGCAGCATCGTAACGCCAAAGGTCGAGCCGGTTTCGATAATCGTCTCGATTTCGCGCTCGCCAAAGAACAGCGTTTGGGGAAACACCAGGGCAATCAGCCCAATCGAAAGTCCGCCAAGAGTCGCTAACAAAATCGTGCGGTGCTCCAGAGGGCGCGTCAGCCAGCCCACCGTGCGAAACACCAGCACAAACAATGCCGCCACCGCCGCCCCGATCGCCCCCAGCACCGCCCCCTCCGCTAAATTGATCAGCGTCAGCGCAGGTATCGAGGTGAAGTGATACATGCCGCCAATGGAAAGCCCCGTGGTCAGACGAAACACCACAAAGCTGAGAATCGCCGCCAGGGTGGCGGGAATCAGCGCCTCGTAATACTCCAGTCCCCGCCGATGGGGAATTTCGAGGGCAAATAGCGCTCCGCCCAAGGGTGCGCCAAAGAAAGCTCCCAGCGCCGCCGCCATGCCGCAAAAGGTGAAGATCCGCGTGGTACGCAGGGTGAGACCCAGCCTTTGGGCCATCCAGCCGCCAATGCTGCCGTTGACCTGCACCAGGGGAGCCTCTGGCCCGGCACTGCCCCCTGCCACAATCGAAAACAGCGAGGCCACCACCATCGCCGGGGTCTGCTTGATGTCGATGCGACCGGGGTCGTGCACCTTTTCGACCACAAAGGAAACCTCACCGGGTAGGCCCATCAGATACAGCGTCAGGCCCACCAGCAGACCGCCTACGCTGGCGGCGATCCACACATAGTTGGTGGCGGGGAAGCTCTCGGTAAAGAAAGGGGCCAGTCGCTCAGGCAGGGTGTGCCACACCAGGTGCATAAACCCCTCCAGCACCAGGTAGTAGGTGGTGGCCACGATGCCGCCAACAATGCCGATGGCGGCGGCGGCCAGCATGGTTTGGGCGTAGTCGAGGTCGCGGGGGGCGGTCTCTGCGGGGGAAGTCGCGCTTTCAAAATCCACAGATGCTGTCATGGCATGCCCTCATAAGTATTTGACGGGGTGCGCGAACGCCTCAAGATCTCGATGTGTCGGCTGAGTAGGGGCGTAGCATGCTACGCCCCTACGGGTTTATGGTTTGATTCAACAGCGGTAGGATGGGCAATACCCACCAACCATCAATCAGCAACAGCTCACCCTGCGATCGCTAAGGCAGAGACTACAGGCGCTCGCCCTGCTCCACCGGCACGCCTGCGGGCATCGGCACCCCATGCTCAGCGTGGGAGCCAACCACTTCCTTCAGGGTGAAGGCATTCAGAAAGGCCACGATCAGTGCCACACAGCCCAGCATTTGAAAGAACAGTTTGTCGCCCGCTACCCCCTGGGGCAGGAGACTATACACGGTCAGGTAAACTACCGCCCCCACATTGCCGTAAGCTCCCACATTGCCCGCAATCTGCCCAGTAATGCGGGGCTTCACCAGGGGCACAATGGCGTAGGTAGCCCCCTCAGCAGCCATCACAAAGAACGAGGCCACCATCGTCATCAGCACCACAAAGAGGATTGGAATACCCTGGCCAAACATGCTGAACAACAGATAGCCGACGCCCGTGCCGGCAATGGTGACCACTAGCGTCAGCTTACGGCTGCCCAGCTTGTCCGACAGCAGACCGCCGCCTGGCCTCGCTACCAGGTTCATAAAGGCGTACATACCCGCCACCGCCCCAGCGACGGCGGCGGTGAGTCCAAAGCCGCGCTCAAAGTAGGTGGGCAACATCGACACCACCGCTAGCTCAGAGCCAAAGCAGGCCACGTAGGCCATCTCCAGGTTAAACACCTGAGAAAACTTGTAGCGATCTTCAGGGGCATAGCGCTTGGCCCCGCTCATCAGCGGCCGATTGGCCTGCCAAATGTTGTAGGACTGAAACAGGTACAGCCCCACTAGCAGCACCCCAATCACAGCTAGGGTTTGCGTGGTGATGAAATTAACCTTGGTCAACCGCCAGGCAATCAGCCCTAGCACCCCCACTAGAGGAATATTCGTCGCCAGCAAAAACCAGAAATCGCGCTGACTGGTGACTTCCATCCCGGCGCTGCTGGAGGGGCGCTGGTAGACCTTGCCCGGCGGCGTATCGGTAACATTAAAGTAGTAGATTACGCCGTAGCAGGCAGCAGCAATGCCGGTCAGGGCGATCGCCAGTCGCCAGTTCACCTGACCAGCGGTTAAAAAGCCCAGCGCGGCGGCGATCGACGGTAGCGTAAAGGCTGCCCCAGCCGAGCCAAAGTTGCCCCAGCCACCGTAGATGCCTTCGGCTAGGCCGATTTCATTGTCTTCGAACCACTCGGCCACCATGCGAATGCCGATCACAAAGCCGCAGCCGACAACGCTCAGCGCCAGGCGGGAGTAGACCATCTGCTCAAAATTTTGAGCCAGGGCAAAGGCGATACAGGGAATCGCCGTATAGACCAGCAGGCAAGAGTAGGTAATACGTGGACCAAAGCGATCGAGCACCATGCCGACGATAATGCGGGCAGGCACCGTCAGCGCCACATTGCAGATGGCGATGGTGCGCATTTGCGGATCGCTCAGCCCGAGGTCGGCCTTGATCGCCGTAGACAAGGGGGCAAAGTTAAACCAAACCACAAATGTCAAAAAGAATGCAAACCACGTCATGTGCAGAATTTTGTGCCTGCCGCTAAATGACCACAATCCAGCCATAACCACTCAACTCCAGATAGATGATTGCCTCAGAAACCCGATTAAGCCACATTGATTTGGCAGCAGACTAGCGCGATCGCAGACTCAGCCCGATGGCCAAGATCTATTCACAAACGCGCTAATGGGTAGAAAATTTGAGAACTTTCGTCAGCATTGGGACAAACCTAAACGTGGGCAAGCCTGAAATCAGTGAGCTGAAGTCGCTGAGAAAAGGGTTGCCGACAAATAAATCTTTTTCATAGGCAAAGATTAATAGTGAACCCACAGATGCTCTGTGTAAGTGCTTACAAAACACCTGCGCCGATGGCTTTTCTGTGCTGCCGCGATGCGTTTGCTGCAACAGCAAAGAGAAGACCAAATAAGACCTCCAAAGATTTTCTGTATCTTTAACTACAAAAACGATAGAATAAGGAAAGATAATTCCCTTGCCGTGCCGTCTGATGAGATTTCAAGATCCTCAAGTTGCGATCGCCCTTCACCGCCTAGAGATGATAGCCACTGTCGCTGCTGTTTTTGCCGCCGCTACCTTTGTCGGCACCGCCACGACCCTAGTTGCGATCGAACAGGCCGAAACCTCAGGCCAAAGGTTGGTAATGCCCAGCGAAGCCGTGCTCTGGCAGGGGTTAGGGCAAAAAGACTAGCCGACAAAGCACTCTAATTTCTCTCTCAGCTAATACTAATTGTAATTTAGGCTACATTTATTTGGTTCTCAGGTTGGCCCGGCACTATAGAAACCGTAGACCACGAGCAAGCAAAGCTTAATCCCTTTGCTCAAGGAGAACCCTTATGAAACGCTATTTACTATCTGGTTTGACAATTGTGCTATCCACCCTGGCCATGGTTTCTGCGGCCCAGGCCGGGCAGACCCATCTCGGCGACCTCGCCGCCGACCACAATGGCGATGGCATTGTCACCCTTGGCGAACTGATCGATTACAACCGCGACCAGCGGGGGAGTTAGCGATCGCCTGTAGTCGCTACCTTGCTCCGCTAGTTAAACAGCCCAGGTCGTAGGATCTGGGCTGTTTTGTTGGTGCTCCGCCAAGAGCGGGAATTCCTTGGTCGAGACAGCAGAGCATGGCGGTTATACCACCTACAGATAGGGGGCTCTCCTCCCTGCGAAATAGCGGGCTTGCCGCGATGATTTAAGTATAGAAAACAGAGAGTTAGGGCTATGGTCACTTGGCAATCATCGTCTCAACCCCCGAACGCCCAGTCTATGTGGAGCCTGGGTGCAGCCCAAGCCCAAATGCAGGCGATCGCCGCAGCCCTGATACCCGTGGGGCTTTCCCCGACCGGTCGAGTACAGCTACCCTCCATTGAAATTGAAGACACCGCCAACGCTCTGGTGGTAACCGCCTTTTTGCCGGGGGTAGAGCCCCAGGCCGTGCAGGTGCGGGCCACCGGCAGCTCGCTGACGTTTTTGGGTCAGCGGCAGTCGGGCGATCGCAGCCCGCTGCTCCAAAGTCTAGGAATCAACTATTTTCAGCAGACGGTGCCGCTGCCTGAGCGAGTGCTCGATCGCCAGATGCAGGTGGCCTACCGGGGCGGGGCGATCGTGGTGACGTTACCCAAGGCCAAAGGCTGGGGGCAGCGGCTCACCCAGATCTGGCAGCGGTCTCGGGTGGGGCTCGGGCGGTTGCTCAAAGCGTGGGGACAGCGTCTGTTAGAAGATCGGTAACAGAATCTAAAGCCTAGGTAAGAAAAAGGGTTGGGTGCCAATATCTGATCGACACTGGATCTACGATAAGACCTAGGATTGATTCCATCTATGACTGACTTTGACGATTTTTTGCGCCACAAATACGCTTACGTGGCTATTGGAGAGTTTAAACCCGGCTGTTTTAGCGAAGCCCGCCAGCTCTACGAAAAGGCGGTATCGACCTACACCAAAGGCTTCCAAGGGGCCTATCTGCTGCAAGAACCCGGCAGCGATCGCGGCATCGCCATCATTCTCTGGGACAGCATTGAGGATATGGACGACAACCAAAGCGAAGTCTATCAAAAGACCCTGGGCAAAATTGCCCACCTGTTTGAGACTCCGCCTGTAACCTCATTCTACGAAGTGTGTAGCGAAATTGGCCTGCCCCAAGTTTTGGCTGCCGCCAGTGCTGGGGCAAAATAGCCTAAACTCTGCCGGAGCTGAGGTCTTGAGTGCGGCCCAAAAAGGCGCTCAGCTCCAGTCTCATTGTCTAGGCTCTGCCCATGGCAGCCTGTCACCAGACGGCTGCCAATCCTTGAGGCCATGATGTTGGGAACTGCTCAGGCCTTCAGAGAAGCCATATCAATCACAAAGCGATATTTCACATCGCTCTTTTGCATACGTTCATAGGCTTGATTAATGTCCTGAATGTTGATCACTTCAACATCTGACGTGATGCCCCGTTCATTACAAAAATCGAGCATCTCTTGGGTTTCAGCGATGCCGCCGATCAGCGACCCCGCCACCGATTTACGCCCCATAATTAGCGGCACCGTATTCAGCGTAGGCATTAGATTCCCGAGAAATCCGACCAGCACCAACGTGCCATCCAGCGACAGCGTGGGCAGATAGGGATTGAGATCGTGCTCGATGGGCACCGTATCGATGATCAGGTCAAACCGTCCCTTCACGGCTTCCATTTGCGCATCGTCGGTCGAGATCACGATGTTGTCTGCGCCGAGACGCCGGGCATCCTCCTCTTTGCCGGGGGAACGGGTAAACAGCGTGACGTTTGCACCCAGCCCCTTGGCCAGTTTTAGCGCCATATGCCCTAAACCGCCGAGACCCACAACCGCCACCCGACTGCCCTCACCCACTTGCCAGTGACGCAGAGGCGACCAGGTGGTGATTCCGGCGCACAGCAGCGGTGCAGCCCCGGTGGGGTCTAGCCCGTCAGGAATTTTTAGCACAAACTTATCCGACACGACGATTTTTTCGGAGTAACCGCCAAAGGTGGGCGTGTGATCTTGGCGATCATTACCGTCATAGGTCAGGGTTGGCAACTCCTCGCAATATTGTTCCAAGCCTTGGTCGCAGGGCGCACAGTGCTGACAAGAATCGACCATACAGCCGACCCCCACGCGATCGCCGAGTTTGAATCGGGTCACCTCTACCCCTACATCGGCCACACGACCGATAATTTCATGGCCGGGCACGACTGGGTATGTCGCCCCTCCCCAATCATTGCGGGCCGTATGCAAATCGGAGTGACAGACGCCACAGTAGAGGATTTCGATCGCTACATCGTCGGGACGGAGCTCGCGACGGGTAAAGCGATAGGGGGCTAAATCAGCTGTAGCCGACTTTGCGGCGTAGCCCAGTACATCGGTAGTCATAGTTTTATCTTTACTGTTGATTACACATTGATGAGCTTTCTTTGTTTTTAATACGGCATTGGCGGGTGCCAAAAAAGCATCCAAAGGACCATTTTGCCGTTTAGTGACCGATTGTTTGTTCTAATCTTTCGAGATACCGAGCCTCTTGCACCATGATCTTAGCGGCGGCGGTATCGATGGCCCGCAGAGCGTCGGGCGTGAGTTTAACGGCGGCGATCCCCATGTTGTTCAGCGAGGCAGCCTTTGTTAGGGCTGCGACTGACCCCCATCAAGCGAGATCAACAGCCGCATCAAACACTGCGTACCGCGACCCGCCTAGGGCTTTGGCCCGATACATCGCCCTATCGGCGTGGTTGAGCAGGGCCTCTACGCTGTCATCGCCCTCGGTGCCCAAGGAAATGCCAATGCTGGCGCTCGCACACACCTCAGGGTAGCCGGGCAGCAGCGGCAGGGTTAGCGCCTGCTGAATTCGGTTGGCCACCGCAACGGCAGCTTCGATCGACGCCATCTCGTGCAGCAGGATGGCAAACTCGTCACCCCCTAGGCGGGCCACGGTGTCTTGGGGGCGCAGGCAGGCTTTGAGCTGAAGGGCAATTTCTACCAGTAGCTGGTCACCCACCTGGTGGCCCAGGCTGTCGTTGACCCATTTAAAGTTATCTAGGTCAATGAATAGCACGGCAAAACTATAGGCAGCACTGGTGCTTTTAAGGGCGATCGCCTGGGCCGCCTTTTCCATAAAAAAGCGGCGATTGGGCAGGCTAGTCAGGGGGTCGTGAATCGCCCCCGATCGCAGCTCCAGCTCTATCTGCTTGCGCTCGGTGACATTGCGAATGATGGCGATCGGGTAGCCTTGCTCATTGGGCAGCAGCCGGGCTTCGCAAAAAATCTGCCGTTGCCCTACGCTGACCCAAGCCTCAAAGCATTGCAGCGACTGGGTGCGGCTGGCCATCTGACCGTAGCTAAACAGCTTGGCCGCAAAGCTCGACCCAAAGCAGTCCACAATCGACTGACCCACTGCGGCAAGGGGCAGCTGGCTGAGGTCAGGGTCCACGGAGGGCTTGACATCGAGAATAGAGCCATCGGCGTCAAATTGAAGCATTAGGTCAGGAAAGTCCGTCAGCAGGCTGATGCCACGGGCAAGCGCCGGAACCGGCGGCAGCAGACAGCGGGGCGGAGCCGCCCCAGCCACCGATCGCACGGTGATCAGCCGGGCGCGTACCCCCTGGCAAAAGTCAATGGCGTCGCCGGGACGGAGGGGACTATCTTGCACCGGGGTGCCGTTGATCGTCAGCCGCTGACAGCTGGGGCCGTCGGCAGCGTCGTCACTGTGAATGATATAGCAGTGGTCAAGCCACACCAGGCTGGCGTGGTGGACAGAGACACCCTCCGACACTAGGCAAATATCTTTGGTGCGATCGCGGCCAATCGAATAAAACGGCCTGCCCAGCGGCATGATCTGTCGGCGCTTACCGTCTTGAATTAACAGGGCCAGGTGAGAAGAGTCGTCCTCCCGCCGCTGGCATTGGGGTTCATGGGTATGAGTCATCATGAATTAGGGCACCAGTGATAGACTACGTTTCCCATCCGGTTGAGGAGGGCAGGTTGGCCTTAGGCTACTGAAGATGGCGCTGGGGTAGACAACAGCTGGCCATCTAGCATCTGGCGCATCAGCAGGCAGTCAATTCCCGCGCTGTCGATTGGCTCTGAGAAATAGTAGCCCTGCATTTTTTTGTAGCCCAGCTCTTTGAGCACGACTAAGTCGTTGAGGGTTTCAACCCCTTCGACAATCACATCGAGCCGCAGCCGCTCGGCCAGCATAAAGATAGCCTCGCTCATGGCCCAGTTTTTGTTGCGAATAAACGAGCGATCGATCTTGAGAGTGTCGAAGGGCAGATCTTGCAACCGCCCCAAGGACGAATAGCCGGTGCCAAAATCGTCAATGTAGAGCTGTATGCCCAACTGGTGTAGTTCAATTAGGGCCTTGAGGGCCAGGTCTTTGTTCTCGATCAGCGCGCTCTCGGTGACTTCGAGCTTGAGGCTGTGGGGGGCAATGTGGTGGCGCTCGAGGATTTGGCGAATGTTTTCCACCAGCTGGGGATGGCGTAGCTGCACCGCCGAGAGATTGACGCTGACGCTGAGGGGCGTCACCGCCGGAAACTGGATCTGCCACTGGCGCAGCTGGCAGCAGGCCTGGTCGAGCAAAAACAGGCCCAGGGTATCGATCAGGCCAGCCTTTTCGGCTAGGGGAATGAAGACCTCTGGCGAGATGATGCCCCGCTGACTGTGCCGCCAGCGGGCCAAGGCCTCAAAGCCAATGATCTGGTTGTGCTCAATCGACACAATCGGCTGGTAGGCCAGATAAAGTTCCTGCTGCTCCACCGCTTGATGCAGGTCATTTTCGAGCTGAAGCAGCTCTAGCTCGGTACTGGAAAGCAGCGTCAGCAGGGGGGTAGGCTGGTTTTCTAAGGCGTTGGCTAGCCGGTTGAGGCGATCGGCGTTGTTGATGGCGATCGCCAGCAGCCGTTGGCCATCATCAGAGAGCGACCCCGACTGCTGATACCCCAAAAGCTTGAGCGCTCCCTGAATCGAGGCGAGGGGAGTACGCAGCTCATGACAAATTAGCAGCGAAATATCGTCAAAGGGGTGGGTTGAACAGTCGGCAATTGAACACAAATCCTCACTGGGCTGGGCCGAGTTGGAGTACGCCATGGAAGATGCTTAACGCTTTAGAGGGGTTAGTGGGGTGGGGCATGGGGGGCGGGGGCAAGGGAGCACACGGGACGGGAGCTAGGCGAGCTGCGATCGCATCTCAACCCAGATCGTGTAGTGGGTTTTTGACACGGTGATGCATACCTTAAATCCTTTATTACTTTCCTGAGTAGCTTGGCGATAGGCCTGGGGGCGGTCAGCTAGGGGGAACTGCTGCAAGCTAATGTAAAAGTCATTCCGGTAGAGCATGCCGTCGTGGATGCCCTGATTCCAAAATTTAAAGGACGAGATAAACTCCTCGACCACAATCAAGGGGAGCATAGCGGGGCTGCTGGTAAGACGTCTTCTTTAGAATAGAAAACAAAAGTGACAGCTATGTGAACACCCTGCACCGATTACTGTGGCCCTCTACCAGCCTAGAACAGACTCAATTTGTCCGCCCAGTAGGCCGGGGTCAAAAGGCTTGATCAGCACTGCTCTCGCTCCCGCCGCCACAAAGGACTGCTGCATGGCCAGTCGCAGGGTGGCCGTCAGTAAGATCACTGGAATTTGGCGAGTCTCGGCATTTTCACTGAGTTTGAGCAGGGTGGCTAGACCGTCAACCTGAGGCATGATCACATCGAGCAAAATGGCATCGGGATGGTAGGTGGCTGCCAAAGCCGCCCCCTCCTCTCCCGAGGCGGCGGTTGTGACCTCCCAGTTTTTGGTAATTTCTAGGCTCGCCTTGGCAATCTCTCGCACGTCGGCTTCGTCGTCAATAATCAAAATACGTTTGGCGACCATGGTACAAATGCCGGTGCATGTTAGGTTACAAAATACCCTTTTTTATCACGTTAAGCCTAGGACAAGAGGTGTATTGATTAAAACTGTGTCCGTGGTTTTCACCCCCGAGGCTCTAGGCTTTGGGAGAGCCGAGCGGACCGAGCAGCAACAACGGCCAGGGCAGTTCTAGATCGGGCACTAGCCCCGCATAGGGCCGCAGCCCCAGCACCGCGTAGGGCAGCACAAACCGCAGCGATCTGAGCGATGCTGGCCGATTGCCCTCGGCATCGACCGCGCCATATTCTCTGGCTAGTTCGGCGACAATCTGCACCTGCCCGGCGCGGCGCAGCAGGTGACGATCGCCTGCCAGTGCCGCAATCACCCGGCCAGTGAGCAGCGGTGTTTCCCAGTTGTAGCGATCGGGTGGTGAGCTATCTTCCCCAGTGCCAGAGGGTTGACCGTTGCCTAACCCCATCTCAGCGGCAAACTGGGTCATCAGCTCAGTGCCGACAATGCCTGGCCAAATCGAGAGCGAGGTTACCTGGTGGGGTTTGAGTTCTACCGCCATGTCTGCGGCCAGGCGATCGCAGGCCGCCTTGCCCACGCCGTAGGGCACCCCAAAAATATAAGACAGCCCGCCCCACGACGATAGGGTGCAGATTAGCCCCCGCCGCTGCGGCACCATCAAGCGAGCGGCATAGACACTGGCCAAATAGTGGCTCCGCAGCCCCACGGCGTTGCACGCATCCCAAAACTCGGCGGGGTCGGCCTCCCAAAAGGGCTTGCCGTAGGCTGCTTTGAGCGCTGACACCCCGGCATAGGCGTTGTTCACCAGCAGATCGAGCCGGCCATTTTGGTCGGTTTGAATGCGATCGAAGAGAGCCTTGACCTGGTCATCGTCGCTGTGGTCCACCTGCACCGGAATCGCCGTTCCGCCCGCCTGATTCACCGCCGCCGCCGTTTCTTCCAGCGACCCCATCGAGTCGGTCGAGGCAGTGAGGGTGCGCCCGGTAATATAAACCACCGCCCCGGATTCCCCTAGGCCAGTAGCAATGCCCTTACCTAGCCCCCTAGTGGCCCCGGTCACCACCGCAATCTGTCCGTCCAGCCGTGCCATAGATGTCTCCTAGTTAAACTGGCGGGCAGCCCTCAAGCAAGCCATAGCCCACTGGCACCAAGCCCCACATCAAACGTAACTGTGAGTGAGCGATCGGGCCAATAGCTTTGTTCTAACAGTTCCAACGCCGTTGGGTTAAGCCCCTAACGAGGCTCAGCATCGCAACAATTACTTATTTAGACAGAAGCCTTAGCCCCTCTGATTGGATAATCTATGGCCATAAACGGTGTCGGCTTAAACGCCGGCGCTATCTACCCAACCGTGAGACTATGTTTGTTAAAGAAACCCAAGGTCAGACGCTCATCAAAGTACTCGACGTCACTGACTTAATTGATCCGCAGAGCAACCAAATCCAGGGGCGGCAGCAGGCCGGTGAAGAAGAACAGCCACCCCAAGCTTACGAAAAATCGAGCCTTCAGTTTCCCTCGGGCGAGGCCCTACCCGAGTGCTGGACTAACCCAGACTACAAGCTGCAACAGAGCCCAACCCCCCAGGCATAGCCCGCCCTAGGGCACGGGTATTTCCTGACAGCGACCTCTCCACGACAGTGGCACTGACCTTGTCCCATAGCAACTACTCCCTGACCTATGCACCGCATTGAGCGCAGTAAAACTACTCTCCGGGGTGTTTTGGCCGTCTGTATGATAGTGGCAGGGATTTTGCATTTCGCCCAGCCAGACCCGTTTATTCGCATTGTGCCGGGCTTTTTGCCCGCTGCGGCTGCCCTGGTCTACATCAGCGGTGTGATTGAAATTATGCTGGGCATTGGCCTGTTGGTGCCCGCCCTGCGCCAAATTTCGGCCTGGGGGCTGGTTGTGCTGTTTGTGGCGGTGTTTCCGGCCAATCTCAATATGGCCATCAATCACATTCAAATCGAGGGCATTCCCAACACCTGGTGGTTTCAGGCGATTCGACTGCCGTTTCAGCTTGTGCTAATTGCCTGGGCCTACTGGTATACTCGCCCAGAGCTATCGCAAACTTCCCAATAGTTAGGTATTACGGGTACCAACGGACTTTTTGAACGCAAAAGTGTCGTGGGGGGAGCTGCTCCGCAATGCCCCACCAACAGCCTTTTAATAGGCCAAGTGAGGACAATCCTCGCCTTCCAGCCACGTATTTCTAGCCTTAGGCAGGGTCTGGCAGGAGACAAGATCCATCTCAGGGGCGATGGGAGTAGTTCTACAGCGCTGATAATCTTGAGCCACTAATTTGGGTAGTGCCTTTCCTAAAAATCCAGACTTGTACTGTTTGGATTGCAATGGTGTATAAAACAGAGGGGTGACGCCGATGGGCTGCGATCGCAACTTCAGCTAAAACGTTCACTACCTAAATTTGCCCTAGACGCAGTGCCAAACATTTGCGCGGCCAGCAGCGACGGCATCTTCAACGTCCGAATTATGTTTGAGATCACCATGCAAACTCGTCGAAGGCAACCTTCCAATGACTGGACTAAAGGCTCAAAGGGCGTAATTAGTTTTTTTGTGCTCTTTTTAGCCGTTGGTTTTTTGATCTACCAGCTCTTTTCTAGTGTGCTGTTTGCCATGGGTTACTCCTCTGGCGCTGGAGCCCGCAGCCTCGCAGCAGCGCTATTTCCGCTAACGGTTTTAATTTATTTAGGCTTTATTGCGCGAATTCAAATCCCCACTCGGGAGAGCGGTGCTCCGATTATTAACAGCTTCATCATCTTTCTATTGTGGACGATGCTGGTGCTCGGCGTTGATATTAGCAACGAAACTGCTTATTTTCCAATTGAAGAACTGCTCTATTCCCTGACTTTGGCCGCCATGCTCTGGCGCTACAAATATCGGGGCCAATTCAAAGCCCTGGTAGCCTGTTGCTATGGCGTTTTAGCTGGAACAATGGCAGCGGTGATTGTATTTGGTATCAACCCTGTCGCTATGTAGAGTCTGAGTAGACTGTTCAAACGCCCCTTTAAAACTGACGGCGGGAGAAAATCAGAATCGACACTGCCAGCAGCAGCGCTGTGTAAAGCAGGCCGTAGAGGGCATGGCCAAAAAGCTCTAGCGCCGTAGGCAGTAGCTCCATGCCGTAGGCGGCGGCGTTGCGCAGGTTAAGACGTTCTAGGTCGGGCAGCAGCAAGTATAGGACGTTGGTGAGCTGCTGCACCGCTGGGGTTTCGCTGAGTTTGCCAAAGGCTACCAAGTCCTGGCTCAGGTGGCCCATCAGATACACCGCAAAGGTCAGCATCGTAGCCAGTAGCGAACTGGTAAACACGCCAAATACGATGGCTGCGGCCACCAGCAACGCTGCCTCTAGGGTGGTAAAGAGCAGTGCGAGCACCAGGCTGCCCAGCGAGAAGGGCACGCTGCTGGCAGCCAACACCAGCACAAAAATGGCTCCGAGGGCAGCGATCAGCACCGCTAGCACCGCTGTAAGACCTAGATGCTTACCCACAATAAACTCGGCTCGGCTGACGGGTTTGGCAATCAGCACCAACACCGTGCGCTTCTCAATTTCTTTGTTGATCAGGCCGGTGCCCACAAATATAGCCACCACCACGCTCAGCAGATGAATGCCCACCAGACCCAGATCCATCAAAATCTTGTTTTCGGCCCCGGCAGAAATGTCGGGCAGTAGTACCCGCGCAATTACTAGCAGCAGGGCAAACAGGGCTACCAGGTACAAAATGCGATCGCGAATAACCTCTAAAAATACGGTGCGGGCAATTACCCCCACCCGCGATAGCACCATTGGCTTAACCACTTCTGTACCTCTCAAATTAGCCTTGCTGTTGTATGCCCCTAGGATGCCCAGCCTGGCGCGGTGTTTGTAAGTCGCAGGTGAGGGTAGACCACTGGGTGGTGGTATACCCCGGCGCGATGTTTTCAGTATCTACCAGGCCGCCTCGGTTGATGGGCATCAGCAGGCAGGTTTTCTCTAGGTAGTAGCCGCTTGGGTTGGCGGCTGGCCCCGACCAAATCGCCCACAGCTTAAGGGTGTAGCCATCGCCGTTAGACAGGGGCTGAAAGTCGAGCCGCCACAGTGAGTCTTCTAAGGATGCGTCTCGACCCATTTGGGATTGCACCCGCTGCTGCAAAGACTGCCGCTGGCCTTCGAGGTTGAGTAGCCACCGCTCTACCGAGGGCCAGGGCTTGTTGTCGATCTGCTCCCGCAGCATTTCTTCGGCAATGGTGAGGTGGGTAACCCCGGCGGGCAGCGCCACCTCCTGACCCGGAAAGCGATAGACAAAGGCGCTGTGGTCAACGCTGTCGGCCACCAAGCTGGGGTAGTCGCGCACCCAGGATTGAATGCGAAAGTAGAACTGGAACCAGCTGCTAAACAGCAGGCTGAGGCAGAACAGCAGAGCTAACTGCTGGCGTACCATGGTTGGCGGTGCTTTTAGGTCAAAATCCCAGCTCACCAGGCTGGGCACTGCGATCACCGCAAAGGATACTAGGGGCCAGGATACTAGAGCGGGCTGGAGCCACCGCCCGCCCCATGACCCAAACAAAAACAGGCATAGAATAGCCCCCGAAACCCAGGGGGCGACGGGGATGCCGAAAAATCTGACTTTGTTAGTCTCTAGGGCCCAACCCACCCCCAGGGCTAGGCAGATCCAGCTGATGGTGGCCAGCAGCCCTACGGTAAAGGTAGTGGCGGCCAAGAGGCGCGCCAGCAGCGACACGAGCCACGAAAACAAGCTCATATAGATGACGGTCTGCCAGGAAAAGTAGCGCGGCGGCAGCACTGCTTGCCACAGTTCCACTAGGGTTTGACGCAAAAAACCGAAGAAGCCTACCATCCCAGCACCCCACTTTGGTTGATCAGCAGCAGCAGCACCAAGATGGCGGTAAAGCTAGCGGCATTGGCCTGGAGCATAGCGAGGGCGCGGGGGGAGTTGCCCTGGCGTCCTTCAATCTGGGCTCGCCGGGCCCGTTCATAGCGCTGGCGGCGATCGCTTTCGATCGCTTCTGGAGTGTTTTCTACGGGCTTTTGACCGAGCAGTTGCAGCAGCCAGATCAACCCCTGGAGCTTGATCCAGTAGGTGACAAAGAAGGCGGCGATCGCCACCACCACTACCACCACCGGCAGCGCATCGTGCCAGCTGTTGGCGTAAAACCGATTGAACAGCACGTAGCTAATCACCTGGCTGCGCAGCGCCAGGGGCAGAACCGCCTCCAGGAGCAAAAACGCGATCCAGCCCAAACTGGTGGCCAGCAGGTTGAGGGTGGCGGCGTACTGCATACTGGTGCGGTAGCCCAGGCGCAGCTGCTGGCGCAGCACCATCGCTTCTAGCACAATGGCCACCATGAGCAGCAAGCTCTGCACGGCGATCGCTCGCAGCGGCAAAACGCCAAGTTCTGATAGCAAGTCGTTGATGGGCATGGGCGCTGAGGGTGAGTCGCAAATCTCGACCCGTGATGGGGGGTTCCCGGTGCACTCTCAAGGGTATAACCTCGGCCCGGCTTTCGCTAAGATCTTAGATCGGGCCGCTCAAGAATACGCACACCTAGTACGCAATCCGCAACATCTATGGTCAGAACCGGCATTGGCATCCGCACCGCCCAGCAGGGCAACGAGCGGCTCACGGGGCAAATTCACGTCTACGACGGCGAGGGCAAGGGCAAATCTCAAGTCGCCCTGGGGGTGGTGCTGCGCTCCATTGGCCTGGGCATTCAACATTTTTTGGAGAGCCGGGTGCTACTGCTGCGGTTTCTCAAGGGGCCGGGCCGCACCTACGACGAAGATGCCGCCATTGAAGCGCTCCAGCGGGGCTTTCCCCACCTGATCGACCAGGTGCGCACCGGGCGGGCCGAGTTTTTTGGCCCTGAAGAGATCACCAAGTTTGATCGGCAGGAGGCCCAGCGGGGCTGGGATGTGGCCAAGGGGGCGATCGCCTCGGGCCTCTACTCAGTAGTGGTGCTCGATGAAATTAACCCGGTGCTCGACTTGGGGCTGCTCAACGTCGAGGAGGTGGCCAAAACCCTGCTCAACAAGCCCGACCACCTGGAGATCATCGCCACCGGGCGCGGTGCCCCCCAGCCCCTGCTCGACGTGGCCAACCTGCACTCCGAAATGAAGCCCCAGCCCAAACCCGAGGGCATTGAGGGGATTGAAGGCATCGAGATTTACACCGGCTCGGGCAAAGGCAAATCGACCAGCGCCTTAGGCAAGGCTCTCCAGGCCATTGGTCGCGGCATTAGCCAAGATCTCTCCCACCGGGTGCTGATTATTCAGTGGCTGAAGGGGGGCAATGGCTATACCGAAGATGCGGCGATCGCCGCCCTGCGCAAAATTTACCCCAACCTGGTTGACCACCAGCGCTGTGGCCGCGATGCGATTGTCTGGCGCGGGCAGCAGCAGGAAATTGACTACGTGGAGGCCGAACGGGGCTGGGAGATTGCTCGGACGGCGATCGCCTCAGGCCTCTACAAAACCATCATTCTCGATGAGTTAAACCCCACCGTCGATCTAGAACTACTGCCCGAGGAGCCAATTCTCCAAGCGCTACTGCGTAAGCCTCGCGGCACTGAAGTCATCATCACCGGACGCTGCAAAAATCGCCCCGCCTATTTTGAGCTGGCCAGCACCCACTCCGAAGTCTTTAACCACAAGCACTACGCTGAGAAAGGCATTGATTTAAAGCGCGGTGTCGACTTTTAAAACGGGTTATCTTTGTCAACATTCAAGTAAAAAACAGAGCAGACATTCACAATTTCAGACAAAAGACACTGATCGAAACATCGAAACGGTGACTTCGATCAGTGTTTTCTCATTCTAGAGCTTCGTCAAGCTTCACTGTATAAGCTGTGTAACGCAACCCCAGCATCTACTAGTTCGCTCGATGACAGTTAGCCGTTTCTACTCAACCCAGTTGCGGCTGCGATGGGCGGCTAAACGCTCTTCGTAAGAGCGAAGTAGGCCATGATTGTCTTCATCGCTTAGCCCATAAAAGCCTGTTTCTTGGTCGTAGATGCTGGCGTCATGGCGAAGACTGCTAGGGTAGGTTTCTGTAGTCGTGTGGGTAGGAGCCGCGATCGGCCCCATGCGCCGCAGATCTCCAGCTACAGCATCGTCGTGGGTAGCGGTGGCGCTAGCCATGTTGCCCAGAGGCGGCATCTGGCGCAAATCGCCCGCCCGAGAATCGTTTTGGGCCTCAGCAGGAATGTAATTGTGACCTAGAAATTGGCGGCTAGAACGTCCCTGAGCAATGGGTTGATAGATGCCTCTAACGCGTTCTTCGTATTGCTCGTCTACCACCATGTTGCTGTCATATTCAGGCAAATGCTCTACCTGATGTTTGGTCAAACCATCGACATAGATACGAGTATTGTCGTAGTCAAATCGGGCTAAACCGATGGGCAATAGTACGGCCTTTCCAAAAATCCATGGGCCGGTATCAATTGCTAGGTAACGAAAATGGCCCGCATCATCTACTAATAAATCCTTAGCAGAACCTACCTTATCTTCACCTTGAGCATAGACAGAATAGGAGGTTAATTTATCCATTTGCCCGTCGGCTAGAGTCTCGCGGTAGTTAGGATAGTAATCTTTGAGCCGATGCAAAGGCATAATTTAAGCCTCCTTTAGTTTGTCTTGCCCCGAATCTACAGAAAATATAGAGTTTATTCATCGCTCAATAGAGAGACAAGCTTGGCCCCAAGAGGCATACATTATGGAACAGGTAAACATCGGCCATGATGCAGATTGAACCAACAATTTCAACGGATGTGGTGCTGGTGGGTGGGGGCCACACCCACGCTCTGGTGCTGCGGCAGTGGGGCATGGCCCCTATGCCTGGGGTGCGGCTGACGCTGCTGAGCGACCTGGTCGACACGCCCTACTCGGGCATGCTGCCCAGCTACGTGGCCGGGCGCTATAGCTTTGATGAGGCTCACATCGACCTGCGACCACTGACGCGCTTTGCCCAGTGCCGCCTGGTGGTCGATCGCGCCACGGGGCTCGACTTGGCCCAGCGGCGAGTGCTGTGCGCTAACCATCCGCCCCTGGCCTACGATGTGCTGTCTATCGATACGGGCAGCACCCCAGCGACGCTCTCAGTGCCGGGGGCGGCGGAGTATGCGATCGCGGCCAAGCCGGTGCCCGATCTGCTGCGCCAGTGGCAACAGCTAGTTGACAGCGTCGCAGCGAATCCTCAAAAACCGCTCACCCTGGCGGTAGTGGGCGGCGGCGTGGGCGGCGTGGAGCTGACTATCGGGCTGCACGAACGGCTGGTGAACCTGCTAGATACCTTGGGCCAACCAGCGACCAACCTGACGCTGCACCTGTTTCACCGGGGCAAAGAACTGGCCCCCGAGCGCAATCGGTGGACGCGTCGCCGGCTGGAGCGGGTGCTGCGATCGCGCGGCCTTGACCTCCACCTTAACGAAGAGGTCAAGGAAATTTGTCTGGATGAAAGCAGCGATCAGCGGGTGGTGAGGGGCTCGTCGGGGCTGGCAGTAGGGTGCGATCGCGTCTTCTGGGTCACTAGCGCCGCCGCCCCTGCCTGGCTGCAAGAGTCTGGCCTCTCCCTCACTGACGAGGGCTTTATTCAGGTGGGCGATACTCTGCAAACCCTCTCCCATCCCAACGTGTTTGCCGCTGGGGATGTGGCGACGATGGTGCATCACCCTCGCCCCAAGGCCGGAGTGTTTGCCGTGCGTCAGGGGCCGCCGCTGGCAGACAATCTGCGCCGCTACGTGCAAGGCAAACCGCTCAAACCCTTTCGCCCCCAGCGCCAGTTTCTCAGCCTGATAGAGACAGGGAATGGCAGGGCGATCGCCGATCGCGGCCCGATTGCCATCGAGTCACCCCTAGCCCACCGCTGGAAAGACCACATCGATCGCAGGTTCATGGCTCGCTTTTGTGACCTCCCCGTGGGGCAAATGTCCTCCCCTCACTCCCCTACCCCCTCACTCTCCCACTCTTCGAGAGGAGCAAAGCCCTACACCCTCCAACCCCAGTGCGCTGGCTGCGGCTCCAAAGTGGGCAGCACCGCCCTGACCGATGCCCTCCACCGGGTGCGCCAAGACTTTCCTGACGTCGCCAGCGAGGCCGTATTGATTGGTCTAGATACCCCCGACGATGCCGCCGTAGTCACCGTGCCGCCGGGGCAGGTCATGGTGCAGACCGTAGACTACTTCACCGCCCTAATAGACGATCCGTTTATCTTTGCCCAGATCTGTCTCAAGCACTGTCTGGGGGATCTCTACGCCATGGGTGCTCAGCCCCACACCGTGCTGGCCCTGGTGCAGGTGCCCTACGCTACCCCAGCCAAGCAGGCCGAAATGCTTTACCAAATTTTGGCTGGTACCTACAAAGGCCTGCTGACCGCCAATGCACCCCTGGTGGGGGGGCACACCACGGTGGGCTCTCAGATGGCCCTCGGCTTTGCCTGCAACGGCATCGCTAACCCCAACGCCCTGCTGCGCAAAGGGGGCATGCAGCCCGGCGATGCCCTGATTCTCACTCAGCCCTTGGGTACGGGGACGCTGTTTGCCGCCGATATGCAGGGCAAGGCCAAGGGCAGGTGGATTGAAGGGGCGATCGCCCACCTGCTTACCCCCCACCAGGTCGCCGCCGAAATCTTTCGCGCCCATGGGGCCACTGCCTGTACCGATGTCACCGGGTTTGGCCTGGCCGGGCACATGCTCGAAATGGTGCGTGCCTCCGGAGTGGTGGCCACCCTCGACTTAGAGGCTCTACCTGTGCTCGCTGGGGCTGCCGACACGCTAGCCGCAGGCGTTTTCAGTACGCTTCACCCCCAAAACCTCCAGGCTGCTGCATTTATCGATCCAGCTAAATCGGGCCATCCTCTCTATCCGCTGCTGTTTGACCCCCAAACCGCTGGCGGGCTGCTGGCTGCGGTGCCTGCCCCCGCCGTCCAGGATTGCCTAAATGCCCTCCATCGCCGAGGTTACAGCCTTGCTATCCAGATCGGCGAGGTTGGGGCTACCTCGGATACGGCGTGGTTGCTGACACTCAATTGAACTGGCAACGGCTACATTCGCAGACTTTGGGTAATCGCTGCCCCATCGATCGCTTTGGCAAACAGAAAGCCCTGGCCATACTCACAGCCCAAATCGCGCAAAATATCGCGCTGCTGGGGGGTTTCGATGCCTTCGGCGGTAACGGCCATGCCCAGGGTGTGGCAGAGACCCACCATGGCCCGCACAATTTCTAGCCGTTCGGAGCTGGTGTCGATGTCTTGCACAAAGGAGCGATCGATTTTGACGATATCGATCGGGAACTGGTGCAAATAGCTAAACGACGAATAGCCGGTGCCAAAATCATCCAGGCAAATTTGCACCTTCAGCTGCTTGAGTTGATTGAGGATGGCGGTTGCCTCTTTGGCGTTCTCAATCAACACGCTTTCCGTGATTTCTAGCTTTAAGTATTGGCCGCTCAGCCCCGTGTTTTGCAGAATGCTGGCCACGGTATCTACCAGCTTTTTTTGGGCAAAGTGTTTGCTCGAAAGGTTGACGTTGATGGACATCGTTAGGGGTGAGCTAGTGCCATTGCTCTGCTTAGCTAGCTGACCATTGGCCCAGACCCAGCTTCCTAGCCCTCGCTGTTGCCAGGTTTGCAGCTGTAGGCAGGCTTGGCGCAACACCCATTGATCGATGGCGGTGATGACGCCGAGCTCTTCGGCTAGGTGAATAAATTGGTCAGGGTACACCATAGCTTCGCCAGGCTTTTGCCAGCGCACCAGGGCTTCGAGGCTGGCGACATCGTGGGTGGCCAATGAGACAATGGGCTGGTAATGCACCTCGAGTTCGTCGTGGGTAATGGCATAGCGCAGGTCATGCTCACGCTCCATCAGCTCGCGGGCCTGGTTGTGCATGACCATGTCAAACAGCTCGTAGTCGCCCCGCCCCCGAGCTTTGACTCGGTACATGGCGATATCGGCATTGCGCAATAGATCGGCGGGCTCTTCGTAGGGCGTTGAGCTCATCACAATGCCAATGCTGGCTGTGACCACCAGCTCGTGGTGGCCGATGACAAAGGGCTTGCTGAGTTCATCTAAAATGCGCTCGGCGGCGCGGCAGGCCACGGCTACATCGGTGATGTCTTCGAGCAGCACGGCAAATTCGTCGCCGCCAAAGCGGGCCACGGTATCCATGGTGCGCAGGTAGGCCTGCAAGCGGGGGGCCACTGCGATCAAGAGCTGGTCGCCGAGCAGGTGCCCGAGGGTATCGTTGATGGTTTTGAAGCGATCGAGATCGATCAGCATGACCACAAAGCCCACCTCCGGCGATCGCTGGGCGCGCTCAACCGCCTGCTGCAGGCGGTCTAAAAACAGGGTGCGATTGGGCAGTTGGGTGAGGGCATCGTGCAGGGCGCTGTGGGCGAGCTGAGCCTCCATGCGGCGCTGTGCGGTGGTGTTGCGCACGACCATCACCGCGCCCTCGGCCTGGCCTCGGTCGTTGTAGATGGGGGCGGCACTGTCGGCGACGGGGGTTTCGGTGCCTGTTTTAGCGCGCAGCAGGGAGTTCGCGCGCAGAGATACGACGCTATCTTCCTCTAGAGACTTTAACAGTGGGTTTTCGATCAGATTGCGGGTGACTTCGTCAATAAAGTGAAACACCTCGGCGGGCGATCGCCCAATGGCCTCGGTTTGCGACCAGCCGGTCAAGGCTTCGGCCACCGGGTTCATAAACTTAATTAGCCCTTGGGTATCGCTGGCGGCGACGCCTTCGCTGATGCTGTTGAGCACGGCGAGCAGCCAGCGACGGTTTTCTCGAACGGTTTTGTCGAGCTGGTGCTTATAGATAGCAATTTCAATGTTGGCGCTCAGCTCTCGGGCCTCAAAGGGTTTGAGGATATAGCCAAAGGGAGCCGTAAAACTAGCCCGTTTGAGGGTTTCTTCATCGGCATAGGCGGTCAGATAAATCACTGGAATATCCAGCACTTCCATGATGGCAGCGGCGGCATCAATGCCGTCTAGGGTCTCACTGAGGTGAATATCCATCAAGATCAGATCGGGGTGCAGCGCCAGGGCGGTTTGAATGGCGGCCTCGCCCGAGGTGACAATCTCAGGCACATCGTGACCCAGATCGATCAGGGTCGCCTGCAAGTCCATGGCGATGACAACTTCATCTTCGACAACCAGAATGTTTTTTTTCTCCATGGGAGCCTACGTAGGAAAGGTGATTTGAAAAGCAGAGCCGACGGCCTGGGGTGAAACGACCACATCTCCTTTGATCTGTTTAGAGAGATTTTGCACCAGGCTTAGCCCCAAAGAGGACATATGCTGCAAATCAAAGTCGTCGGGGAGGCCCACGCCATTGTCTTGCACCCGCAGAGCAATCTGGTGGTCGGGCCCGACCGAGGAGAGAATGGCAATTTCGCCAGGTCTATCGTTAGGAAAGGCATATTTAAGCGAATTTGACAGCAGCTCGGTGAGCATGAGGCCGCAGGGCAGGGCGGTTTCAATGTCTAAGCTACAGGGCTCAATCTCTAGCCGCAGGGCAATGCGATGGCTACCGGCGCGATAGGTTTCCAGCAGGCTATAGGCCAAGCTGTGAATATAGTCGGCCAGATCGATGCGGGCTAAGTCTGGAGATTTGTAGAGTTTTTCGTGCACCAGGGCCATGGCCCTAACCCGGCTTTGGCTATCGCGCAGCACCGATAGGGCTGCCGGGTCAGCCACTTTGCGAGACTGGAGATTGAGCAGGCTGTAGATCACCTGGAGGTTATTTTTGACCCGGTGATAGATCTCTTTGAGCAGCAGCTCTTTTTCTTTGAGTGAGGCCTGGAGCTTGGCCTCAGACTCTTTGCGATCGCTAATGTCTTGCTGCACGGCCACCAGCACTACGCCATACTCCGGGTGGGTAAAGACTGAGGTGGTGGCGCTGCACCAAAACGGGGTGCCGTCTTTTTTGACGTTGTGCACTTCGTAGGTGGCCTCTTGGTCGTCTAAAACCGCCCGACGAATGGTCTGGACAACGGCCTCAGCACTGACCGTGTCGGTGGCATAGTTGACGATCGACACATGCTGCCCGTCTAGCTCGCCGGGGTCGTAGCCAAACATTTGCTCAAACTTGCGATTGGCGTAGGCAATCATGCCGTTGTCGGCCCTGACCACGCAAATGCCCTCGGCCATGTTGCGGGTAATCACCGCCTGAAATTCTTGAATTTGCTCGGCCTGTTTGCGATCGCTAATGTCAATCACCACCCCTAGCATGCGTGTGGGCTCACGGGTGGCGTTATAGACGCCGCGCCCTCGGCCCACGAGCCAGTGCAGGGTGCCATCGGGGTAAATCACCCGATATTCTTTTTCATAGTCGGTGTGCTGGTGTAAGGCATCTTGCAGAGCCTGCTCTACGCTATCTAAATCGTCGGGGTGAATGGCATTGCGCCAGCTCTGATAGGGGTCAGTGGTAGTAGCAGGGTCGAGGCCCAGCAGCGTAAAGTGGTTGTCATTCCAAATCACACTACCCTGCTGGAGATCCCAGTCCCAGGTGCCGATGTGGGTAAAGTCGAGGGTGAGCCGCAATTGTTCTTCGCGGCGAGCAATGGTCGCTTCGGCCTGCTTGCGCTCGGTAATGTCTTCGACAATGTACGAAAACCGCGATCGCCCGCTGGGGCTGACCGCAATCGAGCACACGCTCCCCGACAGCCAGCCCGCCCCGGTTGGTTCGTCGTGAAAATATTCAAAGCGCACCGGGGCCTGGGTGCGCTCGGCCTCGCGGTAGTAGGCGGTCCAGCGCTGGAGGGTGGGCGCAGACGCTCCCAGGTCGCTGGAAAGTTGATTTTGCATAGCCTGGGGCGTGGTGCCAAAAAACGCGGCGGCGGCCCCATTGTCAGACAGGTGCAAAATATCGCCCTCATGCAGCTCGACAATGCCCATGGGCATCGGGGCACTGTCAAAAAAGCTGCGCAGGGTCGACTCGCTCTGCTGCAAATCATCGTTGAGCTGGCGCAGTTCGGCGGTGCGATCGGCCACCCGCTGCTCGAGCTCGGCCTTGGCCCGGCTGAGGTCAGCCAGGGACTGCAAGCGCTGGGTTTCGATGCGTTTGCGGGGGGTAATGTCGGTCAATAGCACCACAGCCCCCAGCTTTTGGCTGTCTGCATCGGCCAGCGGACGCGCGCTGAGAATCAGATTTAACCGCTGCCCCCGCGAGTCTTCAAGCTCTACCTCAAGGCCTTGAACGCCTCTTCCCTTTAAAATAGAGGCGATCGCCAATGGATTGTTGCCCTCAGGGGATGGCTCAGCCTGGACAGGTTCTAGCGGTGCCGGGGCGACAGCAGGCACAAGACCTAATTCATCAAAGGGTTGCCCGAGCAGCTTTTGCCCCCAGATCTCACAGGCCACCTGACTCGCCCGCACAATCATGCCATCGGCATCGCAGACTAAAATCGCTTCGCCCGCCTGCTCTAGCATGAGCCGGGCCAGCCGCTCAGAGGCCAGGGTTGCTTCGTACTGTCTTTGCTGGGTGAGGTCGGTAATGATCACACAGGTCATCACCACAGCATTGATTTTGAGCAAGCTAATGGTCATATAAATGGGGATTTCTGCCCCATCGGCAGCCATCAAAAACAGCTCTATGACCTGGGATTGGCCCTGACCGATCGCCCCCATCTGCGATTGAAACGGGAAGGCATCATGCATCGATAAAAACTGCTGAAAATAAGTGCCGATCAGTTGCTCTAAAGGCAGATTCAACAAGTTGGCCAGGCTTTGATTGCCGTATAAAATCAACCCTTCAGCAGAGAGAATGGCTGCGCCCTGCTGCATTGTTTCCACCAGCAGCCGATAGGATTGATCGGCGGTTTGCAGGGTAAAAATGCGCGGCCCATCGGGGGTCGAAACCACCAGGGCATCGACTTCGCCGTCCTGGATTGCCCGCAGGGTTTCTTCGCTGGTGGTCAGGCGCTCGCGCAGGGCTTGAATCTCTGTCAACAGCTCTAGTTTAGTTTTGTGACTATCTTCAGCATTGTTCACAATTAACCTACAGCCCATAGTTAATGGGAAATGATTGCACTGAGCAGCCCCTGAATTATTATTCTGTGGGCACCAGGTCTAGCCCCTTCAAGACTTTTTCGGTGTCAGACAGGTCGCCCACAATGTGCCGCAGGGGCAAGGGCAACTGCTTGACCAGGGTGGGAATAGCTACTACATGATCTACTCCGAGTGCTGACGGCGACTGGTAGATATCAATCACCTCCAGCTCGTAGCGCCCCTGCAAATGGGTTTCACACAGTCGCTTGAGCCGCTCTAGGGCCTGAATCGATCGCGGGGTGGCCCCGGCCACAAACAGCCGCAGGCGGTAGTGCTGCCGATCATCCTGGGTAAGCCCCTGCTCAAAACTAGCCATTAGGGCGTCACTCTCTGCTGGCGACACAGCCTGCTCTGGGGGTGGTTTGTTCATGGGGTCTTGGAACGAGTCGTTCACCATAACATTCACATTTAAGGGTTGCTACTATCAATAATCTCTTTGTTTTCTATCGGTCTAATGTCCAGCCCCACAATCACCTTTTCTCGATTAGACAAATCGCCAATAATTTGCCGAATCGGACGAGGCAGCTGCCGCACCAGGGTAGGAATCGCAAAAATTTGGTCTTGCAGAGCCAGCTCTGGGTGCTGCAAAAGATCAACAATTTCAATCCGGTATTGATTCGGCATATATTCCTCACACAGCCGCTTTAGATTGGCAAAGGCCGTCACCGATTTGGGGGTTTGCCCGGCAACATATAAGCGCAGCTGCCAGAGTTTAGAGTTTGCCTCGGTTGGTTCATTAGCTTGGGTCATGGTGGGGGCACTCAGGGTTTCGATAGGGGCAGCAGAGGGTTTAAACGAAGTGAGTAAGGCTAATCAGCCTGACGTAGCTGGGCGATTGTCGCTTGATCTTGCAGCGCCCCGGCTTCGTAGAGGCGCTCTTCTTCTAAAAGGCGGGCAAACTCAACGGCTTCTGCCTCCAGCTGGATCTGGAGAGTGGCTAGCTGAGCCTGGGTGGCCTGGCGCTGCTGCTCAAGCTGTCGCCGCTGCGCGGCCACCTGCTGCTGCCGATCGACCCGCGCCTTGTCATCGGCGGCCTCCTGCATGGCCCGCGCCGTGCCCATTAAGATCTGCCCCTGGCCCAAATAGACGCTGACCAGGTCAATGCCCTGGCTAGTGAGGCGAAACTCACGCACTTGGTTAGAGTGGCTCATGCCGCGAGATTTGAGCAGTTGCAGCAGCCGATTGCGCTCGCCATTGTGCTCAACGGAGCGCACCTCTAGCCAGGTATCCATCAGCGATGAGATGCCGAGCTCAGCAGGCTCCATCGGCGTGCCGGTGGCGATGAGATTGGTCATTAATACGGTAATTTGCTGGGCCTTGAGGTGGTCAATCAGCCGCATAAGAAACGATTTTGTCTGCAGCAGGTTGCCGGTCGAAATCAGATTGCTAATCGGGTCAATCACTATGGTGGTGGGGTGCCAGGTGCTGAGCCAGCGATAAATCTGCACCAAATGCTGCTCTAGGCTGTGGGTGGTGGGTCGCAGCGCCTGAATTTGCAGCAACCCCCGCTGAATATAGGGCTCTAAATCGAGCCCCACCGATCGCATATTGCGCAAAATTTGCTGGGGTGCCTCTTCAAAAGCGATATAGAGACAGCGATCGCCCCGCTGGCAGGTGGCGGCGGCAAAATGCGCGGCAATGGTGCTCTTGCCGGTGCCCGCCATGCCGGTAATCAAGACGCTGCTGCCGCGATAGTACCCTTTCCCTTCCAGCATGGTATCGAGCTGGGCAATGCCGGTGGGAACGCGATCGCTAGACACCTCGTGGTTGAGCCCCACCGAGGTAATCGGCAGCACTGAAACGCCATCTTGGTCAATCAAAAATGGATATTCGTTGCTGCCGTGGTGCGAGCCGCGATATTTGACAATTTGCAGCCGTCGGGTCGAGAGCTCGTCGTGGGTGCGCTGGTCAAGGCGAATCACGCAGTCAGAGACATATTCTTCGAGCCCCTGACGGGTGAGGCTGCTCTCGCCCCGCTCGCCGGTAATAATGGCCGTCACCCCCTTGGCCTTGAGCCAGTGAAACAAACGGCGCAGCTCGGCCCGCACAATGGTCGCATTTGACAGCCCCGCAAACAGCACCTCAATGGTGTCGAGCACCACCCGCTTGGCCCCAATGCGATCGATCGCCAGGCCCAGGCGAATAAAAATGCCCTCTAGATCGTAGTCGCCGGTCTCTTGAATCTCGGTGGGGTCAATGTAAAAACAGTCGATGGCGATCTGGTTGTCGGCGATCAGTTGATTGAGATCCCACCCCAGAGAGGCCACGTTTTGAGCTAGTTCTTCAGCCGTTTCTTCGAAGGCGATAAACACGCCCGGTTCGCCGTACTGGGTTGCGCCCCGCACCAAAAACTCCATGGCCAGCAGGGTTTTGCCACAGCCCGCCGAGCCGCACACCAGGGTGGGGCGACCCTGGGGCAACCCGCCATCGGTGATCTCGTCGAGCCCCTGAATGCCGGTTGGGCATTTGGCTAGCTGCACATATTGCGGTGCGATCGCGCTATTGAGTTGAAGCATACCTAAATAATCCTAAAATCTGACCGAGTAAATTGTTGAGAACAAATGTGTAGATTTTAATCCTCCAAGCTTAAGAGCCAGATTATGAATGTACTAAATTTAATGACTAAATTTAATGACTAAATTATAGCTAGATTACAGAGACACTAAACCGTTGAGAGTATGCTGAGATCGTAAGTCAGAGCTTGCTTTTAAGATAGAGCAAGATTTAAGGGAAAAAATTAATATGATTTCCAGGTTGCAAGCAAAAAAGTTAAAAGATTTAAAATAAAATTTGAGCAGCTTTAAACAAGAAGGCTAAGGCTTTGGGTAGATAAGAAGTACGTGACTTGAAATGCGTAACTTGGTTATCTAAAGAATTCCCAGTCAACATTCATCTGTTTTGTGTGGCCGCTGGCGGTTCACAATAATCCACAAAATTTTAGCGTCAGGGTGCAAGCCTTCAGCCAATTTCCAAACCTGATTTGCGCTGTTAAGGCTCTTTGTTTGAGACAAAATGCCTCTTCTGCTCTAAGGGGCAAAATTTAGACTAGATTGATTTAGCCATTGGCAAAGAAATACCCCGGCGGAGATAAACCTCCGCCGGGGCACAGCACCAAAAAAATTGCATGGGCAAGACCGTAGCCCTATAGGCTCAATTACCTAAGCCATTTTGGCTTTGTAGGCAGCCCACCCGCCGTAGGATGAGATATCGGGCCAGCCATGCACGTCAATCAAATCTTTGGGGTAGAGAAATGCGATCGCCGTGCCCCCAGCCGCCAGCTGCACCTCGTGGGGATACATGTGCGGCGGCTCATTGTCTTTCAGATAGGCATACTGCTCTGGGGTCATCGCGTACAGCTCACCGGGAATCGAAATCCCCCCCGACTCGACTTCGTAAATCCCTGGGTGCCAGCCATCCTTTACTGCATGCAACCGATAGATAGGAGCTGTTGCCGCTGCTCCGAGAAAGTCTGCATCCTGGAGGTTTTGGTTGTCGGGCTGACCGCGCAGGGCCGAACCACAAATAAAGATTGTAATGCTTTCGGTATTGTCAGTCATGGCGAGCATTCCAGTGCCGGAGATAGCGTGAAAAGGTTCTCAAGTTATCACCTTAGAGGATCACGCCACCCCCAACACAGTTTTTTGTATACAGTCCACCACCGCTCAACTAAACCAGTCGGCCACTGGGCTCTAGCAGCGCCAGCGTGAAGGTAGGCGGCTCAATCACCAACAGGGTTTCATCGCCGCGACGGGCCAGTTTAGCGGCGATATCGAGCACCTTCGCCGCATCGATGTCTTGCTTAAAGAAGCTGTAGTAGCGATCGTTGTGAGTGAGCGCCATTAGCGGTTTAGTCACATCGGGCACCTGCAACCGACAGGTCTGATAGGTGGTTTCGTCGGTCACCACCAGGCAGGCCTGGGGCCCAAACACGGGGCGAATCGTGTAGCCCGGCTTTCTGGCTGGGGCGGCGTAGACAGCCGCAGGCTCGTGAGCCCACACAGCATAGCCTTGCCGAGTTTGAGTAATCGCTGCCGTGTGGTCTCGCTTCCCCAGACGGGCCACCACATTTAGCGCCTTGCGAGCCTCAGGCACAATCTTGAGAAAACTGTAGAACTGGTTGTCGACGTAGATCGCCGACAGCCGATGGTCGACATCGGGCACTCGAACGTGGCAGGGGGTGTACAGGTCGCGGTCAAACAGCAGCTTGCAGGCCATGGCCGGGGCGGGGGCCAGAGAAACCTGATCGAGGCGAGGGGAAACGCTCATAGGGCAGTAGAAGTTGCAGTGGGTGGGGCCGTTACTGGAGCATGACCCCAGTAACACAGTAGGTTAACCAACAGCATGGGGGATGGTCAGTATTTTCCCAATGTTGAAATAACGGAGGTTTTGCTGATCTATGAAAAGCATCGACAGGGGAAAATACGGAGGCTTTTTGCAATTTGTAACAAACTGCAACACAAATCGGCGGTAGTGGCAGGGGGGCGATCGCGCCTCAGGGCGGCCTACTGCACCATTGGTAAGTCATACCGGGCTAGGGTTTGGCAATTCCTGATATGGTGAAAGACTGAACCGTTGCCCCTTCTGAGTACGTTGACCACGCCATGATGGCCACAGTAGATTCCCCAATTCCGGTTGTATTTCCCCTGGCGGCGGTGGTCGAGCAGGGGGCAATCAAAATGGCCCTGTTGCTGGCGGCGGTAGACCCTAGTCTGGGCGGGGTCGTGATTGCCGGACGACGCGGCACCGCCAAATCGGTCATGGCGCGAGCGCTGCACCAGCTGTTGCCCCCCATTGAAGTGGTCGAGGGTTCCTGCTGCAACGCTGACCCCACTGCCCCCCAGCTGTGGGATGACCAAACCCGCGATCGCTTTGGCGACTCTACTAATCATTACCCCGATCTGCCCACCCGCGTGGTGCCAGCCCCCTTTGTGCAAATTCCCCTGGGGGTGACCGAAGACCGGCTGCTGGGCTCCGTGGATGTGGCTCGCTCGATTCAGGCGGGGGAGAGCGTGTTTCAGCCGGGACTATTGGCTGCCTCTAATCGGGGTGTGCTCTATGTCGATGACATCAACCTGCTCGATGACCAGGTGGCCAACCTGCTGCTGGCCGCCCTCACTGCCCGCCGCAACCAGATCGAGCGCGAAGGCCTGAGCTTTCAGCATCCCTGCGAGCCTTTGCTGATCGCCACCTACAACCCAGAGGCGGGGCCGCTGCGGCAGCATTTGTTAGACCGAATTGCGATCGCCCTGTCGGCAGACAGCAACCTGGCCCTCGAAGATCGGGTGGCTGCCGTAGAGCAATCCACCCAGTTCGCCAACGATCCTCAGGCGGTGATTGCCGCCTATGCCGACGAAATCGACGCCCTCAGAACCCAAATTATTTTGGCCCGCGAGTGGCTCAAAGAGGTCACCATCAGCCGTGAGCAGATCCAGTATCTGGTGACCGAGGCGCTGCGGGGCGGCATTCAGGGCCACCGGGCCGAGCTGTTTGCGGTGCGGGTGGCCAAGGCCCACGCCGCCCTAGAGGGCCGCGCCGAGGTCAATGCCGACGACCTGCGGGTGGCGGTGGAGCTGGTGATCGTGCCCCGCTCTCTGCTGCCGCAAGACATGCCCGAAGAGCCGCCGCCACCGCCACCACCGCCGCCCTCCAATCAGGATCAAGACGAGCCCCAGGACAATACAGAAGACCAAGACAAGGACGAAGAGGAGGAGGAGGACGATACCCCCGACGAGGACGACAGCCCCCCCAGCATTCCAGAGGAGTTTATCTTTGACCCCGAGGGCGTGATCATTGACCCCTCAATGCTGCTGTTTGCCCAGACTATGGGTCGCCAGGGCAAGTCGGGCAATGCCAACCTGATTTTTTCTGAAGAACGGGGCCGCTACATCAAACCCTTCTTGCCCCAGGGGCCGGTGCGCCGCATTGCGGTAGATGCCACCCTGCGGGCCGCCGCCCCTTACCAAAAGGCCCGCCGCGAGCGCGAGCCCGGTCGCCGAGTGATTGTCGAACAGGGGGATATTCGCGCCAAGCGACTGGCCCGCAAGGCTGGTTCGCTGATTATTTTTGTGGTCGATGCCTCGGGCTCTATGGCGCTGAACCGCATGCAGAGTGCTAAGGGGGCAGTGCTAGAGCTGCTCACCGAAGCCTACCAAAACCGCGACCAGGTGGCGCTGATTCCCTTTCGGGGCGAGCAGGCGGAGGTGCTGTTGCCGCCGACGCGCTCGATCGCCATGGCGCGGCGGCGGCTAGAGCGCATGCCCTGCGGCGGCGGCTCGCCCTTAGCCCACGGTCTCACTCAGGCGGTGCGGGTGGGCATCAACGCTCAGCAATCGGGGGATGTGGGCAGCGTAGTGATTGTGGCGATTACCGACGGTCGCGGCAATGTGCCACTGTCGCGCTCCCTGGGCGACCTGCCCGAGCCGGATGCCCCCAAGCCCGACATCAAGCAGGAACTGCTAGAGATTGCCGGGCGCATTCGCGGTGTGGGCTATCAACTGCTGATTATTGACACCGAGCGCAAGTTTGTCTCGACTGGGTTCGGTAAAGAGTTGGCCAAGACTGCCGGAGGCCGCTACTACCAATTGCCAAAAGCCACTGATCAGGCCATTGCTTCCATGGCCCGAGGGGCGATCGCCGATATGAAGACTGGGTGAACCGTTCGACTTCCGGCCTCCATTTAGCGCATCTTGGGGTCTAGACGGGCAATATGTAAGGTATGAATCTCTAGAGGTAGATCCCCGCTCTAGAGGCAGCCGATCCCTAACATGCACCATCGCGAGTCGCCATGGAACGTCGAGTGTCATCGCTATCCCAGGGGCAACGCCTGCTAGCCGCCATCATGATCACCGATGCGGTGGGCTTTAGCACCCGCATGTCAACCGATGAAGAATGCACTCTACAGTTGATCGATCGCGATCTGACGCTGATCGGTGATATCTGCCGAGAGTTTGGCGGCACCGTGCTCAAATCGACCGGCGACGGTCTGCTAATTTACTTTCTCAGTGCTGTCGAGGCGGTCTCCTGTGGGTTAGAGATGCAGCGGCGGCTGGTTGATCTAGCCGAGGGCCTAGAGCCCAACCAGTATCTCGATCACCGCATTGGCGTGCACCTGGGCGACATCTTGGTCAGTGAGCAGGATGTCATGGGCAACGGGGTTAACATCACCGCCCGCCTGCAAACCTTTGCTAAACCCCGAGGTCTGTGCGTATCGCGAACCATCTACGATGTGGTCAAGGCGCGGCTCAATCTTCACGCGACCTTTTTAGGCCCCCTGCAACTCAAAAATATTGAGGAGCCGGTACCCGCCTACCAGCTAGCCCTCCACGCTGAGGATACCGAGTCTGGCCCCCAGGGCTCTGAAGAGCATACCTGCACCTTACCCATGACCTCGGAGGGGCTGCTGGCCAACGCCCTACGCCACCTGAGCACCCACACCCACAGCCTGCGCATCAAAAAACTGGTGTTTGCCACCTATCAGCAGGCCTGGGAAAATGACCCGGCGGTGCTCGATCAATTTGACCTCCGATCGCTGCTGCTGTCGCTGCGCGATCGCTACCCGACCCTAACTGAATTTGAAGATCAGCTCAAGCGGGTGGTGGCCGGGCTCAACCGCCAAGATCTCTACGGTGAAATCGCCGAAACCATCGTCAAACAGCTCCAGCCCTGGTACGGGCGATCGCTGTTTCAAAACCCTGAGGCTACCTCCGAAGTTTTCACCCAGCTCACCGTGCGTTCTCTAGAAGAGCGCTGCCAGGCGATTGCCGACCAGTTTGACCAAAGCCCCGATGCTCTGCGACTGCGCAAGCTGCTGCACTGTCTCTGTCACGGGGGCTGGGAGAACGACCCCAACCGTCTCAGCGAGACCTATTTGCCGGGGCTAATTCAGCAGACGCTTACCCTGGCACCTCGGCCCCAAGACCTGCGCTACCGGTTGAGCCGCATTGTCAAGTATCTCAACCGCCGCCAGCAGTACACCCGCTTGGCCAACCAGATCATGGTAGGGTTCCAGCCCCTCTACCAAACCCAGCCTGAGGCCCTAGCCGAGGCCACGGCTCTAGTAGAACAAACGGTTTTGGCCGAGGCCACCGTCCTGGCTGACCCCTCTGGCCCCTCCAGTCCGATCGCGGAAGTCTACACAACCCTCGCCAGCAGCGGCTACGACCAGCCAGCCGATTTGACCACCCTTCACGGCACCCTCTCTAACCCCATAAATAGCGGGTCTGAGTTCAGCGGCCCGAGGCGCGATCGCTCGTCCCTATTTGACCTGCGAGGCGATATTATTCAGTATGCTAATCCGCTGCGGGCCAAAATTTTGCTGTACTCCTGTCTCCACGGCCCCTTTGGCTACACAACCCAAGACTGGTCGAATCTCAGCCGACGCACCCTTGACGACTTATTGCAGCAAACCTTTGAATACTGTCCCACCTACTCCGACTTAGACAGTAAGCTATCCATTATTGCTCACTGCCTGGGCCGGGTCGGCGACGGGGGGCAGGTGGCCAGCGCCATCGCTCAGGCGATGCGCGCCTACTATCCCCAAGACCCCAATGGTCTGTTGGAGCCGGCAGAGGCAGTAGCCGGCACAATGACCCATCTTGAAGTTGTTTCTGAGTTGGCTAATGCTGGCGATCGCTCCGCTGTGGCGACCCCTGTATCCGCCCGTTCTGCCTAAGCCCCTTGGTCTTCGATATGAATGCCCGCGAACTGCTCGACGCCTATGCCCGTGGCGATATGGACTTTAAGGGTAAGACCCTGGTGGGCATCGACCTTGCCGGGGCTGATTTGATTGGGGCCAATATGGTGCAGGCAGATCTCGAGAATGCCAACCTCATGCTGGCATTTTTGACGCGGGTGCGCTTTCGCCAAGCCAATTTGTCGCGGGCACGCCTGGGGGGAGCCAACCTCAACCAGGCCGATTTGTCGGCTGCCATGCTACGCGATGCTGATCTGCACGGGGCCAGTTTACAAGGGGCTGATCTGCGCAGCGCCAACATGACCCTAGCCGATCTGCTCGATGCTAATCTCACCGGAGCCGACTTGCGCAACGCCGATCTCAGCGGCGCTAACCTCACCGGAGCCTGCCTGCGCGGCGCCAACCTGCGCCAAGAAAACCGCAAGTATGCCACCAATTTGCGGGGGGCCAAGCTGCACCTAGCCGACCTGCGAGGTACCAATCTCTCGGGGGCCGATTTGGCCTATGTTGACCTCAGCGGCGCTAATCTCAGTGAGGCAGTGCTGCGCGATGCCAATCTCAAGGGAGCCAATTTGCAGGGGGCGCTGTTGTGCAATGCCAACCTCAGCGATGTTGACCTGAGCCACAGCTGTTTAGAATCTGCCGATCTCACCCAGTGCCGCTTGCCTCGTAGCAACCTCAGCCACGCTAACCTTAACCGTGTCAGCGCCAAAGGGGTCGACTTTACTGAAGCTACAATGGCCCTGGCTCAGATGGATGACTGCAACCTGGCCAATGCTCGCTTTAGTCGCTCTGACCTGTCTCGGGTAAGTTTACGCCGGTCTATTCTCACTAAAGCTCTGCTGGTTGAGGCTTATTTAGGCCGGGCCGATCTCACCGATGCTGACCTGAGCGAGGCTATTTTAGAGCGGGCCGAAATTAGTAGCACCACCCTAGTCAACGTTACGCTAGCGGGGACTACCATGCCTGATGGCAGTATTCATCAGTGATGGGAGCGGTTCTCCCGATCGGGTATGACGGCTTTAACTGTGCGTCATGTCTGGATTATAACCATCGCTGCGATCGCTATGGGGGTTGAGTTTTGAGGTTTAATCAATCCAAGTTTTGGCAGCAAGTTCAGCGTTTAATGCAGCGTGGCCACCAGGGTTGGACTCAGGCCCAGTCCTCCCTCTGGGAACTCACGCTGGATGCAGTAGCCTGGGCCAAGAGCGCGATCGCCTCAATGCGGCGATCGGTAGCCGCCGATGACCTAACTCGACTACGGCAAGATTTACTGGACGAATCGCGGCTGAGCTGGCACTACCTGGTGCTAGTGGTGGGAGCCTGCATCATTGCGACCCTGGGGCTGCTTACCAATAGTGCGGCTGCCATCATTGGAGCGATGCTAATTGCGCCGCTGATGCTGCCCATTCGGGGCGCTGCCTTTGGCATTTTAGAGGCCGATCGCCCCCTGATTCGGGCTAGCCTTTTGGCCCTGGCTATAGGCTCTGTGTTATCGGTGGTGATCGCCGCTCTGCTAGGCGCAGTCACCGGAGTGGCCCAGTTTGGCAGCGAGGTGATGGCTCGCACCCAGCCCACACTGCTCGACTTGGGTATTGCGATTACGGCGGGGGCACTGGCGGGGGTGGCCAAAATTGAGCCTAGTGCAGCGTCAAGACTTAATTTTAGGGTAGACAGACGCCAGCTTACAGCGTGCGT
>JANPIO010000215.1:0-4986 GCA_031425055.1 Phormidium sp. VAR_61_metabat_6 | reverse complement strand
CTTGACCACTGTCACGCCGCTAACTGACGACCAAACCGACGTCACCTTTGAGCTGTACTGGGATCTGCCCTGGGGTGCTTTGCTCAAGCCAATTTTACCCCTGATGATTCGCTCATTTTTGGGCCAAGACCGTGACGTGGTGATCAAGCAGCAGGAAGGTCTCAAGCACGAAACAGTGCTGCGGCTGATCAAAGACTCTGACACCCTGGCCCGGTGGTACTACCAGCTTAAAAAAGAGTTCCAGCGCTCCCAGGCCGAAGCCCGTGAGTTTGTTACCCCTGTCAAAACCCAGCTGCTTAAGTGGCGGGCCTAATCGAGGTTCAAGGCTGTCGGGCTCACATTCAACCCTAACCTTGCCATCATCTCCCTAGGGTAGTGCGGCGACGACATCAGAGCGCCAAGCCTGGGGAACTCCCGGTGCTAGAATCGTCGCCTGATAGGGAATTAACCCAACCTGAGCGCTGCCCAAGCACTGCGCAGCAGCGTAGGACAGATCAAGGGAGCGATCGCCGATGTATGGGCCGCGATCGTTGATGCGCACGACAACGCTCTTGCCGTTGAGCTGGTTGCGCACCTTGAGGTAGGTGCCAAAGGGCAAAGTCTTGTGGGCCGCCGTCAGATCATTTTGGTTGAAAACTTCCCCCGTGGCCGTCTGCCGTCCGTGAAAATAAGGCCCGTACCAAGACGCTGTGCCGTTAAACGTCTTGCGGGTTTCACCTAGGCCGTAGGCCACCATCTGCACCTGACTGGGCTCTAGGGGCGAACCCCCAAAGGCCAAGCGCAAATTGTTGACCCAGGCGATCGCCTGGAGGGCAGTCTGGCTGGGGTGGGATGCCTCAGCCGACTTAGGCTGAGCAGCCCCTACATCAGGCAGCACAAACACGGTTTTGCCATCGACCTGCGCGGCGGCCAGGGCCTCGCCTAATTGAGGGGTCAGCCCGTTAGGGTTAGCCTCCAGCTCGGGCACCGCCTGGCGAATTTGGCGAGCGACTTGATCTGCCGCCGGACGAGATGGCACTTGGCCAATCGCCACATTTTTAACTCGAATGGTAAACCCTTTAGCTGAGGCCTTCGCGTTTGCCGCAGCTAGCCTGCCACAAGACGCAGGAGTAGAGGCAACTTGGGTCACCCCGCTGCTCATATGGGCGTTTGTGCCCTGGCCGACTACAGCCACGGCGGCAGTAGCCCTCCAGAGTCGCCAGTCTACAACCGCTGCCTGCGGCCAACCTAGCTGAGGAAACAACTGAAGGGGCTTGTAGATGTCAGCTTGCAAATGCAAAGGAGAATAATGCGTGGCGCTTAGATCTACCGCAGGCAAACGCTGTGATTGAGCCGCTGCGCTGGAATTAACCGGCAGCGCTAAAGAGCCAAATGGGTTAAGCGGGTTGAAATAATGCGGTAAAAATGCAGCCCAGAAAAGTCCAAATAGCGTCATTTATGCGTGTGCAGAAAGCGACGCCCTAGCCCCTCACCGATTTCACCTAACGATGAAATCAGCCGCAAGCTGGGGCCACGGGCAAGATAGACAACCGCCTCAGGTGTTGCGCTTGCTGAGCAACTAGGCAAAAAACTGGTTTTTTAGGGTGTAAAACGTCTATTCGCAAGATTGCGACTAGTTTTTTAGCCTATCACCTAAAATTTGTATCTGCAATCACACTCCGGTAGCGTTCTTTAGGCTACGCAAAAACTTTGCTACGGGTAGAGAACAATTTCTTCCCATAGCCAGAGGTGTGAGCTGCCGCTCAGGCACACGGGCAATAGAGATTTCTGCGATCGCCCTCAATTCTGTGCAGAGTAGCTCGACGGGGTTGAGAAAACACCTTTAAGGGGCGATCGCGCCCCAATGCTGACCTCAAAGCGTTGCCGACAATCCGCTCAGTAGCGGCCCAAAGTGGCTACCAAAAGTAGCAGCCCCGTCAAAACGACACCAACAGAGGGAGTCAGACGAGGCTGGAGACGCAGTTAGGAGGTATCTTGCGTCCAGCATATCCGTGGAATGGCTGAGTAGGGCCTTCCCTTAACAAGTTTTTAAGGCTCCCGGTGGAGCGATCGCCAGAAATTGCCAATAACCCACGCCCTTGCCTCAGCTTAGATGCTGAACTAGCTCGAGCTAACCGAGCTTTACCACTCCATAAAGCTTCAGTAAAAGCCCAGCCAGCCAAGTATCAAATAAAACCTTAGATGTGAAGAATCACACTATGCATCCGCAGTGGGAAACGTTCGTTAAAACGAGCCTTTGTCAGTGGGAGGGCAGGGGTTCTGTCACAACTCTAGGTTGAATTCTAGCTATGAAGGCAACGCTGATTCGAGTCTTTATTTGGCCCAGTGGGGCCGCACTACTGGTGGGATTGAGCATGTTAAGTTTGCTACTTCTTCACTGGCCCAGTTTTGAGATTGAGCAGCAGGCCAGCGGCAACCGAGATGAGTTTCCGGGTCAGCGGAGGGGGGGCGGCACCCACTGGGTTAACGACCAACACAATGACACTATGGCTTAAGGCTGTGGCCTAGCAGGCTGACGATTCCACGGGGTACAGGGGGCCAATCTGGCTCTCAGCGATTTCCGGACAGCCCTGTTATTCCCTGTATATCTCTGTATTCAGGGAATAACGAGTCAATGCCTGCCATTGCCGCTCCTACCATTGTCGGTTTAATCCATGGTGCATTTTCGGGTCTGGCCGTTTAGGCCGCAGCTCCAACAGTGGGCCTCGCGTTTTTCTAAACCCATTAATTTTGGCAGTCGAGCGGTGCTGGTTGCTAGCCTGCTCGCCCTGACCATCGTGTCTGCGGGCAAGCGGCTACAGCTGTTTGAATCCTTAGAGACCTCTAGCTTTGACCTGCTGACCCGGCTGTTGATTCAGCAGGCCTCAGACCCACGGCTGCTGATTGTAGAAGTGACCGAGGCCGATCTAGAAGCCTACGGCTGGCCCCTGTCTGACCAAGTGGTGGCCAATATTATTGCCGAGGTGCAGCGCCACGATCCGGCAGTGGTGGGGCTCGATCTGTACCGCAACACGCCCCAAGACATGCCCGGTCAGGCAGCTCTGGCCCAAGCTTTTCAAGAGTCTTCCCAGGTGATCGGCATCTTTAATGTGGGCAAGCAGGGAAACGGTATTGAGGTGCCTGCTCCCGCTACCTGGCCCACCGACCAGGTGGGGTTTAACGACCTGGCCATTGATCCCGACGGGGTGCTGCGCCGCAACCTGCTGTATGTAGCCACCCCCGACAATCCTGCCTACTCGTTTCCGCTGCGGATGGTGCTGGCCTACCAGGCTGACTTAGATTTTCAGGTAGACCGCGACAACGATCTGCTACGCATTGGGGAGGCTGAGTTTCCAGCCCTGTTGGCCAGAAATGGTGGCTACGCCAACATTGATGACCGGGGCTTTCAGGTGCTGATGAAGTACCGCACTCCCTACGAACCGGCCCCCACCTTAACCATTACCCAGGTGCTGGCCGGGGCAGTGCCCCCCGACTGGGTGCGCGGCAAGATTGTGCTGATCGGTTCCACCGCCTCTAGCCTGAAAGATGAATTCTATACGCCCTTTAGCCATGAGCGCTCAGCCCCGTTTGTGATGGCTGGGGTACAGGTGCACGCCCAGAGCATCAGCCAGCTGCTTGATGTGATCGCAGGAGAACCCGCCCTCTACCGGTTTTTGCCCCAGTGGGGCGAGTTTTTCTGGCTGCTGGGCTGGACCCTGATGGCTGGGGTAGTGGGCTGGCAAGTGCGCCGACCGGCTATGCTGCTGTTGCTCAGCGGCAGCATGGTTTTGAGCATTTGGGGTCTGAGCGGCCTGGCCCTGGCCAACATGCTGTGGGTACCCACGGTAGAACCCGTGGCGGCCTTTTTGCTGGCTCTGGGGCTGGTGCTGACCCAAAAGGTGCTGTACCGCAGCAGCTACGACCAGCTCACCCTGCTGCCCGGTCGCGATATGTTTTTGCTGCAAGTGCAGCGAGCTCTCTGCCAAAAACCCGCCAGTGCGGTGACGGTGGTCTTTCTCGACATCGATCGCTTTAAGCTGATCAACCAGTCCTTTGGGCATGTGGTGGGCGATCGCGTCTTGCAAACCCTGGGTCAACGGCTACGTCAGTTCTTGCCCCCGTCGGCTCAGCTGTCGCGGGTAGGGGGCGACGAGTTTGCCTTTTTGCTGCCGGTGCACGACCAGCCCACCGTAGACCAGTGGCTCACCCGTCTGCAAACCGAGCTGTCGGAGCCATTCTCGATCGCGCGGCGACGACTCTCGGTAACCAGCTCGATGGGGGTAGCCATGGCCCACGGCGAACATCCCCCCAGCCCCCAAGACCTGCTGCGCGACGCCCACACCGCCATGTATCGGGCCAAGGCGTTAAATGAGTACCGCTATGAAGTGTTTGCCAGCACCATGCACGAAGAGGCGGTGCGTCGCTTAGAGCTGGAAAGCCACCTGCTCAGCGCCTTTGAAAACAACGAGTTTTTGCTCCACTACCAGCCGATTGTGTGTCTACAGAGCGGTGGCATTGTCGGCTTTGAGGCCCTGGTGCGGTGGTATCGCCCCGAGGAGGGCTTTGTGTCGCCGGGGCAGTTCATTCAGGTGACCGAGGAAACCGGGCTGATTGTGCACCTGGGCCAGTGGATCTTTCGAGCCGCCTGCGCCCAGCTCAAAGCCTGGCAGCAGCAGTTTCCCAACCATCCCTTGACCATGAGCATTAATCTATCGCGGCGGCAGCTGCATCAAGTTGATCTGGTAGATCAGTTTGGGGCCTGTCTGCATGAGCTCAATTTGGCAGGCAAGCAGGTGCAGCTCGAAATTACTGAAAGCATGATCATGCGGGACGTGGATGGAGCGACAGAGCTGATGCACCGGCTCAAGCAGCTAGGCTTAAATCTAGCTATCGACGACTTTGGCACCGGCTATTCATCGCTCAGCTACCTACATCGTTTCCCTACAGACACCCTGAAAATTGACCAGTCTTTTGTGGGCCGGATGGACCAAAGCGGTGACGATCGCG
>JANPIO010000214.1:0-4154 GCA_031425055.1 Phormidium sp. VAR_61_metabat_6 | reverse complement strand
GGGCGATCGCCCAAGCACTGATGGCCCAGCTCGGCGACACCTACCCAACCGAGGGCAAAATGTTTGGGGTGCTAGTGGTGCAATCGCTAGCCGGGGAGCTTGGGGTGCTCAAGGCGTTTTCGGGGCTGTGGCAGGGGCAAGAGCGGGTGCCCGGCTGGGTGCCGCCGATACCGGGGAGACATGAGGTAGCGCTGCAAGAGGCCTGCACCCTCAGTGCGCTGGGGGCGATTAAGGACCGTCTGCTGGTGTTGCAGCGGTTGCCCGAGCGGGAGGCCTACGCTCGGTTGCAGGAGGAGCAAGCCAGCGATCGCACCCGGCTCAACCAGCAGCACCGCGATCGCAAACAAGCCCGCGATCGCCAGCGCGAAACCCTGGCCAGTACCCTCACCGGAGATGCGCTTACGGATGCCTTAGTGGCTCTGGATCAGGAGAGTCGGGGCGATAAGGCGGAGCTGCGGCAGTTTAAGCAGCGGTGGCGCGATCGCCTCGCCCCTTTAGAAACCCTAGTTCAATCTACCGATGCCGAAATTGCCGCCCTCAGGCAGCAGCGCCGCACCCTATCCCGCCAGCTCCAGGCCGATATGCACGCCGCTTATACCGTCACCAACTTTGCCGGTGAATCGGTGGCCATTCAAGATTTAGCGGGGCACAGCAACCTGCCCACGGGCACGGGCGACTGCTGTGCCCCCAAATTGCTGCACGCAGCGGCTCAGCTTGGCTTTGAGCCCCTGGCCCTGGCTGAGTTTTGGTGGGGGGTTGCCCAGGGCGACAAGCAGCCCGGCGAGTTTTACGGAGCCTGCGCCGATCGCTGTCAGCCGATGATGGGGTTTCTGCTGTCGGGGTTGTCGGCCCAGGTGTTGGCCTCAGCAGATATCCCCGTAGGGGCAAACGGCGGTTTGCCCTTACCCAACTCCAGCCCCCAACCAACTTCTCTCCGCGTTATATATCAAGACCCATGGATGATCGCGGTGAATAAACCTGCGGGGCTGCTGTCGGTGCCGGGGCGCTACAGCGATCGCCAAGACAGCGTGCTTACCCGCCTGCGATTCCCCTTGGGATACTCGTTCCGAGTCGGTTCCCGAACGCTTCGCGAATCGGCCCTGCCTGACGGAGCGTTTTTGCAACCCGTGCATCGGCTCGACCAAGACACCTCTGGGGTGCTGGTGCTGGCGCTCGATGCTGAAACCCACCGCCAGCTCTGCCAGCAGTTTGAGCAGCGCCAGGTGCAGAAGATCTACCAGGCGATCGTGGTGGGGCATGTTGCTGAATCGTCGGGGATCATTGACTTGCCGCTCTGGGGCGACCCGACGCAGCGGCCCCGGCAGCAGGTGAATTGGCAGCACGGCAAACCCAGCCAAACCAAGTTTGAGGTGCTGAGTCGTGAGGGAGAGCTGACGCGGATCGCCTTCTATCCGTTGACGGGGCGCACTCATCAGCTGCGGGTGCATGCGGCCTATGGACTGAATGCGCCGATTTGGGGCGATCGCCTCTATGGCCAGAGTGAGCCGGGGCAGCGGCTGCACCTGCACGCTCAAAGGCTGCAATTTGTTCATCCTCATAGGAAGGATGCGATTAACCTAGGCTCTGCTGTGCCGTTTTAGCTTAGGTGGTGGGGCGGTCGCGCTGGCTGTAGCGCAAGACATCGCCAGCGTCGGGGCGAATGATCAGGCCGTTGGCGGGAATGTCGATCGCATGGCTCCAGCTGACGCGCTCTAGGTAACCGAGCAGGTGCAGGCGATCGATGGCGTGCTGGGTGTCGTCGGGGGAGCCGACTAGGTAGTGCCGCAGTCGGCGGTGCGGCACCACGGGTATAGGAATTGTAGGCAGCGGAGTCTGTGCCGCCCCCAGTGGGTAGGGCGGCAAAAAAGATTGAGTTTGCAGCATTTAGAAAGTCCTCAACGGCAGAACGAAGCGTAGGGTGAGCACTGCCCACCACCCAGGGTCACAGCCTTTTAACAGATCGCATGGGCAGCAAAAACTAGCCCCCGCGATCGCAGATGGCAAAAGAACATGATGGGTAACGGTAGAATGGGCACGACAGCAGAGAGCCTGAAAACCTCTAGCAATGGGAACTATCGGCTTCTCTGCTAACCAGCAACTAGACACATTGTCTAGACAGTTCGTCTATTTGTCAAGCTGTCTAGACAGCTTGTCTTGTTCTCTCACTGGATGACAAGGCAACCTGCGGCTGACATGGAAGAATCGCCACTCAAGAAATTGCGGGAAGAAATGGGCATGTCTCAGGAAGACTTAGCCCGTAGAATCGGCACCTCGGCCCGTACTATTAGCCGATGGGAGACTGGCGACAGCGTGCCGTCGTTTACCATTGCCCAAATGAAGGCGCTAGATGCCCTGCTGGTGGAGCATGGCAAGGCGCTAAAGGATTTGCCTGATAGCTTCGCGGCGAGTTGAGTGGGGCGATCGCAGCTACTTTTAGGCTGTTTCAGCAAAAGGACTTGGCCTTTTGAATAAATCACTCGGTGTTCCAAGAAAATTACTCAACCTTCTGAGAAAAAGACTCGGCCTTCCGAGAAAATTACTCGGAGAGTAGAGCAGATTGCTCGGCGTGCCGAGGAAATAACTCGGTGCTTCGAGAAAATAACTCGGCATCTGGAGAAAATAACTCGACGTTTCGAGAAAATTACTCGACACTTGGGGTAAATTCCTCGGAATCTCAATTTCCGGGGTTGAAGACAGAGTACAGAACTGGCAGGAACCTGGTATGACTGACCCCGTTACGACCATTACCGCCAGCGCGATCGCATCCCTGGCCTTTCAAAAATTTATCGACTCGGCAGCTGGGGAGCTGGCTAAGAAGTTTTCGACCGAGGCGATCGCCCAGCTCCAGGCCGACTTCGACGACACCCTCGCCGCCGTCGGCAGCGACGCCTTTACCGCCGCCCTTCAGGTCTACCGCCACGCCAAAGCCCACGGCGACGGCAGCGGCCTCGACGCCCTAGTCGAAGATCTAGGCCAGCGCTTCGAGCGCCAGCCCCGCAAAAAAGCCCCCGCCGAAGCCGCTATGTAGGGGCAAATCCACCAGCCTCATTTGATTCGTCAACAACTACCCCGTAGGGGCAAACGGCGCTTGCCCCGCCCAGTCTAAGGTCGTCAAACCAGATACCCCGCAGGGCGCATGCCATGCGCCCCTACATTGGCGTCAACTATCCCTACCTCTCTCCCAATCCTCTCGCAGCAGGCCGTAGAGGGCCACATCGCGATACACGCCCCACTTCGGTGTTTGCCGCCGCCGATAGCCCTCCTGCGCCAGACCCAGCTTTTCCAGCACCCGGCCCGAGGCAAGGTTATCGCCAAAACGTATAGCATTAATGCGGTTCAGCCCCAAGGTGCTAAACCCAAAGTCCACAACAGCCGCCCCCGCTTCCGTCGCATAGCTCTGACCCCAATAAGGCTGCCCTATCCAATAGCCCAGCTCTGCCATGTTATAAGCCGGGTACAAGCCCAGCCCCACCGAACCGCAGAGACTGCCATCAGGCAGCACAATAGCGTAGTTAATCGCTTTCTTCTCTGCCCAATCCGCTGGCCGCTGGTTAATCCACTCCTCCGCATCCGCTTCATTATAGGGATGAGGGATGGAGAGGGTGTTTTCTGCCACGGCGCGATCGCCCGCCAGCGCCACCACCGCCAACCCATCCGCCAGCACAAACGGCCTCAGCACCAACCGCGACGTATATAAAACTGGCTGCTCAGCTGGTAAATCCATAAGCTCTAGGCAGGACAGTCACCGCTCCACTCAACCCCCAGCAAGCGGCATCAACTCCACCCCCTACCCCCAACTCCCTACTCCCCACCCATCTAGAAGTCGAAATAAATATACGGCAACGTCTCCGCCGGAGCCAGCAGCCAAGCCAGCACACTAAACAACGGCACCAGCAGCAGCTTTACCGGCCAGCTCAGCTCTAGCTTTAGCCCCCGCTTGATCACGTAGGCCCCCGCCATCAGCCCCCCCACGCCCCAGAGCAGCAGCAGCAGTTGCGTAAAGGTAAAGCCCAGCGATTCTAAATAGACCAGCTGACTAAACTGCGCATCTGACGGGGTGCCACAAAGTCGTTGCAGGGCCAGGTTGTAGCGATCGGGCTCAGTCAGCCGAAAGAACAGCCAGCTAAAGAACACCAGCGCCTGGGTGAGCAGCC
>JANPIO010000213.1:0-11215 GCA_031425055.1 Phormidium sp. VAR_61_metabat_6 | reverse complement strand
CGATCGTTCTTGCTCATTTAACTCATCCTGTTTGTGCGTCGAGTAAGCTGCTGGCATGTCATTCCATGTTCGACCACTAAGTTCTCGCCCAGCGGCTTTCTTATTTGTCCCTCCCCACTGCTTAAAGAAGAAGGCAACATTACTTTCCAGGCATTGATCCTTAATTGAGTGAACCCACGACTCAGCCATTGGTCTAGAGTTAGGGCCTGACTCACCTCCTACAATGACCCAATCAATGTGTTGTAACGGTAAATTACTTAGAGGGCCAATTAATGGCTCACAGGAAAGAAAACGAACTTGAGCCGGGATCTCAGCCAAATAACCTATTCGGTCAATTACCATTTCGTCCTCAACACTCACACCTAACCAAATGTTTGGTCCCCAGTGCAGTTTTGAAGCTATCTCAAGTACACGTTTCGGCCTTTTAGTAAGTATCTGAAAGTGATGAGAACTACAGTTGTTCATCACTTCGAATATTTTCTCAATGAAGGAAGTTGGGACTTCTTCGTGGAAGAGATCACTCATAGAGTTGACAAAAACTAGACGGGGCTTCCTCCATCGAAATGGCTGCTCCAAAGCACTATAATCACATTTTAGAGTTCCCGTAAATACAGGAAGACCCTTGGAGCTAATCTTTGCAAGCCCTTGGTATTTGGTACCGACGGCATTCCCCATTTTTTCTAACCGAAGCGCTAACCGAGCGGCATAGCAATTGTGACACCCTGCTGATACAGGTGAACAGCCAGCTACAGGGTTCCAGGTGGCCTCAGTCCATTCAATTTTCGATTTAGTGGCCATGGCTATTAATTCATATGAACTAGTTTCTAGGATAGCCTGTACACGTTATGAAAACCCGCAGCTCCTCCACATTGTAGGTAGCCCCGCCCGAGTCAAACAGCGATCGCTGCACCGCTTCAAACTCTTCATACTCATTTGTCAAAATTGGGAGCCTTTTGGGTCAGACAATTAGGTTTAAGAGCCAAGATTCTCTGGATACTCTCTCTGAGTCCCTTGTAACAATGGTTTTACAAGAAACTAAGCGTCGAGATAAAAACAGGGTTGGCGGGATTCGAACCCACGACCTGCCGCTTAGGAGGCGGCCGCTCTATCCTGCTGAGCTACAACCCCAGGTCTTTGGCCATTCTACACTCTGGCCTGGGGGCAAGGCTAAGCCCGAGTAAAGATCGCGCGATGGACGGGCAAGCCCTGCTCTAGCGTGACCCGCTCGCGATCGGTTTGAGCCGGGAAAGGGCTCTCGGGCAGCCAGCCTTCGCCCTGACGCAGAAAGTGGGGGTTTTCGGCAATGCGATCGCACATATCCACCGCCACCTCCTCCACATCCGACTGCACCACCAGCCGCCCGCCCGAGGGCAAAAACTCCGCCAGAGTGCCCACCAACTCAGGTTGCAGCACCCGCCGCTTTTGGTGGCGCTTCTTAAACCACGGGTCAGGAAACTGAATCGACACCTGCTGCAACGGGTTCTGGTCGCCCCAGCTCTCTAGCAGCGATCGCAAAGAGATATTGACGTTGCAGTACATAAAATGCAGATTGGTCAGCCCCGTCTCCTGCTGGCGCTTTTGGGCCGACTCAACCACCGGCATGCGAATTTCGAGGCCCAAAAAATTCCACTCGGGCTGAAGCTGAGCCATTTGCAGCACAAACACGCCCTTAGCGCAGCCAATGTCGATGTGTAGGGGCTGTTGGGGGTTGGCAAAGGCCTCGCTCCAGTTGGGAACGTCAACGGTCGCCTGGTATTTGTCGCTTAGGGGGTTAACGTGCTGACGCACCCGAACAACTGCCACAGCCTAGACCTCGCTGGAATCACGGCTTTCTATCATGCCACTTTGCCTGGGCCAATTGGGCACCTAAAGGCTAGGCTGTTAGGGACATGCCTAAAAATCAACGTTTTAATTCCATGGGACAGCGTTTTCGTTTCGCTATCGTCAGCGACCCTCACATTGCTCGACCCGAGACGATCTACCATGGCCCCAATCGCTTCCATTTAGTCGAAGTCAGCATTCCGGGCATTGAGCAAATTTTTGACCATTTAGAAACGCTAGATCTAGATTTCTTGCTGCTGCCCGGCGACCTGACCCAGCATGGCGAATGGGTCAACCACCACTGGCTCATAGAACGGCTGAAGCGACTGCCCTTCCCGGCCTATGTGGTGCCGGGGAACCACGATGTGATTGCGCGGGATGCGACGGATCGCGCCATTGGCCTTCATGACTTTCCTCGGCTGTATCAAGACTTTGGCTACAGCGACGGCAAAACCCTGCACTACCACCGCGAAATTCTCCCCGGCGTGCGGCTGGTGGCGCTCAACTCCAACGCCTTTGAGCCGAATGGCGAGCAGCTTCGGGTGGGCTATGTCGATGACGCCCAGCTCGACTGGCTAGAAGCCACGCTGGCAGAATTTTCGGATGACCTGATCTTGGTGATGCTACACCACAACGTGCTGGAACACCTGCCGGGGCAGTCCAACAGTCCGTTGGGCCAGCGCTACATGGTCAGCAATGCCGAGGCAATCATCCAGCGGCTAGAGGCGGCGAGGGTGCGGCTGATGTTTACGGGCCACCTGCATGTGCAGGATGTGGCGCGGCGGGGCGACCTGTGCGAGGTGCTGACCGGGTCGCTGGTCAGCTACCCCCACCCCTACCGCATTGTAGAGATTGAGCATGGCGATGACGAGTTGCAGATGGCGGTGCGATCGCGCCGTCTCACCGCCGTTGGCCCCTGGGATGACTTGCAGACCATGTCGCACCAGTGGATGTGCGATCGCGCCGAGGGGTTTATGACCAAGTTTCTGATTAGCCCGCCCGTGGGGCTGGCCGAGCACGAGGCCGCCGCTATTGCCCCCACCCTCAAAACCTTTTGGGCCAGCATTGCCGCAGGCGACCCCCAGATCGACTTTTCGCACCTGCCCCCCGATGTGCAGGCGCGGCTGGCCCACTTTAACTCGGTCGATAGCGACGGCAACCCCCAGGCGATCGACAACACCGCCACCCTGGTGTGGCCTGCCCGGTAAAAAAAATCCCAGGGTTCTTCAAGAACCCTGGGATTTGCCGCTAAAAGCAGCTCATCCTAGAACACAAAGTTCTCGGCGTTGTTCAGCGCTGCCGCATCCACCCCCTGGAAGGTGATGAAGTTGGTGAACTGGGTGCGACCGCCGCCCATGCGATCTAGCTCCAGGGAGAGCTGGGTGCGATCGCTGTTGCCCAGGCTGCGAATCTGCACCAGGCCATCGGCTAGCGGGTCGCTGCCGGTGTAGCCCACGCTGGCCAGCAGATCGCTCAACACGAGCTGGTCAGACCCCACCTCAAAGTCGGTGAGGGTAGCCCCGGTTTGCGCGGTGCTGGTGTAGACAATCTGGTCGCGACCGCCGCCGGTGGTAATCAGGTCGGGGCCACCGCTGGCCAGGAAGATGTCGCGGCGATCGCTGCCCGTGAGCACGTCTCGCTGGGGCGTACCTGCGATCACGTTCGGAGCCTCGATGGTAAACCGGGCCAGCACCGGGTCGTGGTCGCTGGCCTGGAGCGCCTCGGCAAACTCAGCGTTGACATGCACTGCGTCGTACTCGGCGGTGGCAGCCAGGCTGTCGCTGACCAAAATGTGGTCGAGGGTCTGGGAATTGCCCTGAAAAATGTAGGAATAGCGCTCGTTGGGGTCGAGGCTGTTGGTCAGGTTAGTCAGCCCAGCGCTCTCTAGCCCCGTCAACGGCGAGACAAACTCAAACTCGTTCAGGTCGCCCAGCACCACCACATTGGCGCTGGGGTCGCTGCCCAACAGGCCGCTAACGTAGCCCTGCACCGCCTCTGACTGAGCCTGGCGCTCGTCGAGGGAGCCATTGACCGTGGGGTCTTCCTGGCGGCCTTCAAAGGGTTGGGCCGTGCCCAAAATCGGGGCGCTGCCGCCCTTCGACGAGAAGTGGTTGTTCACCAGGGTCACGGTCTCGCCGTTAAACTCAAAGTCGGCTACCAGGGGCAGACGAGCACCGGCAAAGGTTTCGCCCTGGGCCTGACCGCCAATGGTGGCCACTGACCCCTCTACCAGGTCAACTCGGCTGGGGTTGTAGAGGTAGGCGGTGCGAATGTTGGCCCCCGGCTGGCCCCCGCTGGCGTTGTTGAGAATAAACGGGTTGTCGATGAAGGCGTAGGTGGGGCCACCGGCAGCGGCGATCGCCTCTACCAGGGTCTGCAAGGTGACATTGGCCGCCGTCGTCCCGTCGTTGGCGCTGCCCGAATTGTCCTGCACCTCTTGCAGGGCAATGATGTCGGGGGCCTTGAGGTTGTTGACGATCTGCTGGGCGATCGCATCAAACTGCCCATTGGCAATGTCGGCGTCACCATCGCCATCGTTGGGGTCGAGGTTGAGCACGTTGTAGCTGGCCACGGTGAGCTGGTCGTTGCTGCTGGTCAGGGCGCTGACCTCTGGCTGTAGCCCTGCCGCCTGAATGTTGCCCGTAAAGTCTGCGGTCGCCACAATCTGAAAGTTGCCGAAGTCGTAGTTGACTACGCCAGTGACATCCCCCAGGTTGTCGCCCACATTTACGTCGGGGAAGGCGAAGTCAAACACGCCGCTGTCAAACTGCACCTGCACCCGCTCGGGGTTAAAGTCGTCAGGGCTGAGGTTGAGAGTGCCGCGATCGCTCAGGCCCGTAGCGCCCGCACCGTTGTCTACCACCCCAAAGATTTCGCCAAAGCCGTTGGTGCCATTCACCACCCGCAGATCTTGAGCGGTCACGCGCATGCCCTCTAGCGACTCAAAAAAGTCGATGCCGTCGGTGATCGGGTCAAAGCTACCAAAGGCGTCGTCGTCGATGTTTTCGGTGGGGGGCACCCGACCACCCTGGCCCAAAACCACCGCCGCAGGCAGCTCATTGCCAGTGCTGAGCGTAGTAATGGTGAGGCTACCACTGAGCTGGGTGGTAGATAGGTTGCGGGTAGAGGCACCGCCGGGGGTAAACTCAGACACGGTGCCAGTGACCTGAAGCTCATGGCCTACCGCCACGGTGGGGGCGCTGCCGGTGAAGACAAAAATCGCATCGGAGGTGGCAATGTTGCCGTCGCCCGTGGCGTCTTGCAGGTAAAAACCGTTGGTATCTACAGCGGTGACAAGACCCATGGTCGATACCGCCTGGCCCACCAGCGCTGAGCTGTGCCCAGCCCCCTGGATGGTGTAAATTGCTGTCGGCTCTAAATCGCCGCCGTCACCGCCGCCGTTATCTGCGCTGTTGACTGTCCCTTTGGTGGCGGCCAGGGGGCCAGTCCAGACCCCGTCAATCAGCTGTAGCGATTGGCCAATGGGGGTGTTGCCATCTTCCGCGACGCCAATATCCACACTGCTCAGGCCGTCGGCAGGGCCACCCACCGCCGTGAACGACCCCTCATAGCTGAGAAATTCCAGCACATTGCCCTCGGCATCGACCAGGGCCACCCCGTCGGGGGCCCCGTTCTGAAGGCCGTTGACGGGAAAATCGAGCACAATCGTGCCCCAACCATCGCTCTGGTTGGCCACCACACCGCTGAGGGCAACGGTGCCGTAGACTGTGCCGCCATTGCCGTTGTAGAGCACCAGGCTGTAGCCAGTTAAATCGGTGCCCATGGGGGCCGTGATTTCAACAAATTCGCCGATATCGGTGCCGGTGTTGTCGTAATGAAATTCGCTAATAAAAACTGAAGTTGCCATGGGAACCAATTACTCCAAAAAACCAGTTTTTAGCCGCACAAAACCGACCCCATAGAGCATGGAGTTTGGATTTCATACAGGTTTCTACGCCTTCTAAATCCTTGGCGATCTGAACAGCAGAGCGCTATAGACTGACCTATAGAAGACAAATTTAGGTCAGCCTAACAGTGAACTTTGCCCTAGGCGAAGTCCCAATTAGCTATTCTCTAGGCAGGCATTGAGGCTCCAAAACTTGTTCCCAGAAACGTCATTAAGCGGGTCTGGAATGTCAGTGTTTTCACATAAACAGACTATCAGAGGGGCAGCGGCAGTCGGTAAAGGGCTGTTTAAAAGTGCTTTAAGCGACCGGGTCTTTGCACAAGCTTCATATAGGCCTTGTCTTAAAGGTCTGGCCCATCGTTCCTAACCGGCGGCGGGGTGGTGCCCTCGACGCTTTAAAATAGAACGCTTGAGGGTGGGGAATTTTAGACGTCAAGCATCGCAGGAGAGCAGGCCCATGGCCGGAGTTAAGCAGCCCACTTCCAACAGCTTTAAGAAGCTCCAGGGGTTTTTGCGATCGCGCGTTGGCCAGGCGATCGCCGACTACGGCATGATCCATGAGGGCGATCGCGTCATGGTCTGCGTCTCGGGCGGCAAAGACTCCCACACCCTGCTCGATATCCTCCGCCACCTCCAGCGCCACGCTCCCATCCACTTTGATATTCTGGCGGTGAATCTCGATCAAAAGCAGCCGGGCTTTCCCGCCCAGGTGCTGCCGGAGTATTTTGAGGCGATCGGTGTGCCCTACCGCATTGTCGAGCAAGACACCTACAGCACCGTCAAGCGCGTGATTCCAGAAGGCAAAACCATGTGCAGCCTGTGCTCACGGCTGCGCCGGGGCGTGCTCTACCGGGTTGCCGCCGAAGAGGGAGCCACCAAAATCGCCCTCGGCCACCACCGCGACGATATGGTCGAGACCCTGTTTTTAAATCTGTTCCACGGCGGCAGGCTCAAGGCCATGCCCCCCAAGCTGCTGACTAACGATCGCCGCCACATTGTCATTCGCCCCCTGGCCTACTGCCCTGAGGCCGACATCGCCCGCTACGCCCGCTACCGCGAGTTTCCGATCATTCCCTGCACGCTGTGTGGGTCGCAGGCCAACCTGCAACGCGCCCAACTAAAGGAAATGCTGCAAACTTGGGAAAAACAGTGGCCAGGCCGCACCGAAACCCTGTTTCGCAGCCTGCAAAATGTTGATCCGTCGCAGCTAGCTGACCCGGCCCTATTCGACTTTGGCGGGTTAGAGTCAGCGCAGATTGTGCCGACTGACGATGGGGAGGGGAATGCGATCGCCACCGATTTGGAGGCCGAGTTTGACCCGGCCCTGGCGCTCTTTGCCGATGGGCTGCCGGTACCCCTAGGCGCTGGGGTGGGAGAACGCCTAGGCCCCTAGCCTACTGGGGTAGATATTTGCGATCGAGCACCTGCTCCTGGGTGAATGGATTCTCAATGGGAAAATTTTCCAGGCCCACCCCAGTTTCGGTGGCGGTGAGGTCGCGAGCCTCCTGGTAGCAGTCGGCCAAGATTTGCTCAAAATAGGGCCTTAGACTGGGACTGATGTCCAGCGCTTCCTGTAACCGGCGACGATGCTCTTTGAGAGTAAACCGCCAGCTGTTAGAACGCTGTCCAGGCTGGTAGGCATATTTGAGCAACTGCATCAGCACCACAATCAGATTGCTGGTCAAGGCCTGTTTTTCGCTGCGCCCCATGTCGTTTAGTTCTTCGAGTAAGTTGGCAATATCTACTTCCGCAAGTCTACCTGCTTTGAGCAGCTGGCCCGTAGTGTCGAGCCACAGAGCATAGTCTTGCTCATAGAGATTGGCTAGCGCAGCCAGGGCAGCAGTTTGAGGCGACATAGCGACAGTTGTGATAAACCTGCACTGCCATTGTAAGAGAGCGCAGAGGATGATGCAGCAGTAAGGCAGACAGCAGAACAGCTGTCTCTAGGCACTAAAGTACTTCGCCGCCGGGTGGTAGGCCACGATCGCCGTGGTTGACTGTTCAGGATGCAGCTGCTCGCTCTCGTCGATGGTCAGGCCAATCTGCTCAGCCTTGAGCAGTTCCAGCTGCACCGGCTGGTCAGCCATATTGGGGCAGGCCGGGTAGCCAAAGCTATAGCGCGACCCCTGATAGCGCTGCTGAAGCACCTCTCGCAGGGTGGCAGGCTCCAGCTCCCCAAAGCCCAGCTCGCGGCGAATGCGGGCGTGGCCCCACTCCGCCAGGGCTTCCGCCGTCTGCACCGACAGACCGTAGTAGTAGAGATAGTCGGTATATTGGTCGGCCTTAAAGAGGCCCTGGGCAAACTCCGTAGCCACTTCGCCCATCGTCACCGCCTGCATGGGGAAGACATCAAATTCGCCGGGCTTCGCCAGCTCCTTGGGCAAGAAGAAGTCGGCAATGCACAACCGCCGCAGAGATTTCTGCCGAGGAAAGGTGAATGTTGCCACAGGTTCCGGTAGGGGCAAAGGGCCATTCGCCCCTACATCGAGATTCTCTATTACCGCAGGGTCGTAGATGTGTAGGGAATTACCTTCGGCTAAGCAGGGGAAGTAGCCGTAGACGAGTTGGGGATGGAGCAGATTTTCTGAAAGAATTCGAGCTTTCCAGGTGTCCAGAATGGGGTGGACGGTCTCTTTCAAAAACGCATCGTACTCTTCCCGAGATTGCTCTTGGGGCTTGCGAAACTGCCACTGACCCACAAACAGGGCCTGCAAGTCTAAATAGCCAAACACCTCCTCTAGAGAAATGTCTGCCGGGGTGAGCACACGGGTGCCCCAAAAAGGCGGGTTGGGCCGGGGAATGGCAGGATCTACGGCTTCGGAGCGGGTGGTGTCGAGGGGTGGTGGGGTAGTGGGGTGATCGAGTGATGGGGTGATCGGGTAATCGGGTGATGGGGTCACTCCATCACTCCCCAACTCCGTCACTCCATCACTCACCACTACCTCAACTTCATCCAAAAACCCGCTCAAGTCATCCCAGCTCCCCGCCGCCTTGGCGGGCATCAGCTTGTCCATAAAGTGCAGGTCAGAGAAGGCATCTTTGCCGTAGACGACCTTGCCTTTGTAGGTTTTCTGGCAGTCTTCGTGGACAAATTTTGGCGTCAACGCCGCGCCGCCGAGAATGACCGGGACGGTGATGCCCTCCTGGTTGAAAGTCTCTAGGTTGTCTTTCATGAAGGCGGTCGATTTAACCAGCAGGCCGCTCATGGCGATGCAGTCGGCGTGGTGCTCGCGGTAGGCCTGGATGATGGCGTCCACGGGCTGTTTGATGCCCAGGTTGACCACCTTGTAACCATTGTTCGACAGAATGATATCGACTAGGTTTTTGCCGATGTCGTGCACATCGCCCTTGACCGTGGCGATGATAAAGGTGCCCTTGCCGGAGCCGTCGCTGTCAGATTTCTCCATGTAGGGTTCGAGGTAGGCGACGGCGGCTTTCATGGTCTGGGCCGATTGCAGCACAAAGGGCAGCTGCATTTGCCCGGAGCCAAACAGTTCGCCGACTACCTTCATGCCGTCGAGCAGGAAGGTGTTGATGATTTCCAGCGGCGGGTAGGTTTCGAGCGCTTTGGCCAGGGCGTCGTCGAGGCCGATGAGCTCGCCGTCGATGATGTGCTGCTTGAGCTGCTCGTTGATGGGCAGGTCTTTGGCGATCGCCTCCTTTTTCTTTAGGCTCTTGCCCTCAAACAGGGTAGTGAGCTTGGTCAGTGGGTCATAAGAGACAATGTCGCCGTCAAACTCGCGGCGATCGTAGATCAGGTCGCGGCAGACTTTTTGGTGGTCGGGGTCGATTTTGGCCACGGGTAAAATTTTGGCGGCGCTGACGATCGCCCCATCCAGCCCCACCTGCATCGCCTCGTGCAAAAACACCGAGTTGAGGGTGACGCGGGCCACCGGGCTGAGGCCAAAGGACACATTCGACACCCCCAGCATGATGTGGCTGCCGGGCAGGTGCTCGCGAATCAGCCGGATCGACTCGATGGTTTCGCGCCCGTTCACCCGGTCTTCTTCGATGCCGGTCGAAATCGGCAGCGCCAGGGTGTCGAAGAAGATCTCGTGGGCCGGCAGGCCGTACTCCAGGGCGTCGCGGTAGGCCCGCTGGGCGATTTGGAATTTCTTCTCGGCGCTGCGGGCCATGCCGTCTTCATCGATGGTGCCGACGACAATGCCTGCGCCGTACTTCTTGGCTAGCTCCAGCACTTTAAAGAAGCGCTCGTCGCCGTCCTCATAGTTGGTGGAGTTGAGAATGCACTTGCCCCCGGCCACCTTCAGGCCCGCCTCCATTTTTTGCCACTCGGTAGAGTCGAGCATTAGCGGCAGGGTGACGTTGGTGACCAGGCGCGACACCAGCTCGTGCATGTCGCGCTCGCCGTCGCGGCCCACGTAGTCTACGTTCACGTCGAGGACGTGGGCACCTTCTTTGACTTGGTCCCTGGCCAGCCCCACCAGCCCGTCCCAATCCTCCGCGTTCAGCATCTCGCGGCATTTTTTAGAACCGCTAGCGTTGAGCCGTTCCCCCACGATCAAAAACGAGTTGTCTTGGTCGTAGGGCTGGGGGCTGTAGATCGAGGCGGCGGCGGGGGTGTAGTTGAAGGCGGGGCGGGGGGCGGGGTAGATGGGTGGGAGGGTGGATGGGTGGGAGGATGTGGTCGCCGTATCGACTTCATTACCCATCGACTCATCGACCCATCCACCCCTTACAGGCCGTTCCTTTGGCCGCAGATCCTTCGCCAGCTCTGCCAGCTGGGCAATGTGCTCTGGCCTGGTGCCGCAGCAGCCGCCGATTACCTGCACGCCCAGGTCTTCGATGAAGTGCATCAGCGACATGCGCAGCTCCATCGGGGTGAGGTGGTAGACGGCATTGCCGCCGACATTCTCGGGCAGACCGGCGTTGGGGATGCAGGAGATCACAAAGGGCGACTGCTCGGCCAGGTGGCGCACATGGTCTTTCATTAAATCGGGGCCGGTGGCGCAGTTGAGGCCCAGAATGTCGATCGGGTAGGGTTCGAGAATGGTCAGGGCCGCTGCCATTTCGGTGCCGACCAGCATGGTGCCCTGCTGCTCCATAGTGACGGAGACCATCAGGGGCAGGCGCTTGCCGGTCGCGGTGAAAGCCTCCTCAATCCCATTCAGGGCGGCTTTGATTTGCAGCACGTCCTGGCAGGTTTCGACCAGCATCAGATCCACGCCGCCGTCGATCAGTCCCTTCGCCTGATCGACATAGGACTCTTTGAGGGTGTCAAAGTCGATGTGGCCGAGGGTGGGCAGCTTTGTGCCTGGCCCCATAGAACCGGCGACGAAGCGGGGTTTCTCTGGGGTAGAGTATTCGTCGGCGACGCGGCGGGCCAGGGCGGCGGCGGTTTTGTTGAGTTCGTAGGCGCGATCGGCCAGGTCGTACTCGGCCAGCACAATGGCAGTGCCGCCAAAGGTGTCGGTTTCAATCACGTCGGCTCCCGCTTCGAGGAACCCACGGTGGACGATCTCCACG
>JANPIO010000212.1:0-5610 GCA_031425055.1 Phormidium sp. VAR_61_metabat_6 | reverse complement strand
AGCAGCAGCTGGGCCGTCTAGGCAACACCCCGTTTCATCTCAAATCCCTCAGTAATCATCTCCAGGGGAATGTGATGATCCCCGTCAGCGAGCTAAATCGGCTGCGGCGAGAGCTGGTGGAAGCGTTGGAGAAGCTGCGATTGCGTCCCCAACCCTGGCATCTCAAGGTCGATGCCATCTTGCAAGACATTTTGCCCACCCCAAAGACGCCCCCCAGCGAAAATCCAGCTTCCCTATCCCCTCTATCTTCCCAACTCCCCATTCCCCCATCTCTGGCCGTCCTCGTGCGCACTCGCCCCCAACTCGCCGCTGCCACCGAGGCTGGTATCGAGACTATCTACTGCGAGTTCGAGAATCCTGCCACCTACCGCGACGCTGTGGCCTGGTTTCGCAGCCATCGGGTCAGCGATGCCCAGACTATCTGGGTTGCCCCACCTCGCATTGCCAAGCCGCTAGAAACCTACATTCTCGACCAGGTAAAGCGTTCTGAAGCTGACGGCTACCTGGTGCGCAACTACGACCACCTGGCCTATTTTGCCGACCAGCGCTGCGTAGGAGATTTTTCTTTCAACGTGGCCAACGCCCTGACGGCAGACTACTTTCTAAATCGCTATGGGCTAGAGCGCGTTACCGCCTCCTACGACCTCAACGCCGACCAACTAGTGGATTTGCTGGAGTCGGCCCCTTCTCAGTGGTTTGAAATTACCCTGCACCAGCACATGCCTATGTTTCACATGGAGCACTGCGTTTTCTGCGCGTTTCTCTCCGAGGGCAAAGACTTTCGTGACTGTGGCCGTCCCTGCGAGAGTCAGCAGGTCAAGCTGCGAGATCGAGTGGGCGCCGAGCACGTTCTGCTGGCCGATGCGGGCTGCCGCAATACGGTGTTTAACGGTGTTGCCCAAACCGGGGCTGAGTATGCCCAGCGGTTGATGCAGGCTGGGGCGCGGCACTTTCGGCTGGAATTTTTGGATGAAAACCCGGAGCAGGTCAAGAGGGCGATCGCCCAATACCGCCAGCTTTTAGCTGGAGACATCAGCGGGAGCCAGCTCTGGCGCGCCCTCAACTTGCAAAGCAAGCTCGGGGTTACCCGTGGCCCCTTAGACTCTAAATACAGCTCAACCCGAGGCTACTAAAGGGCAATGGTGAACGTCGCGATCGCGACAGGTTTCTTTTGGTTCTCTATGGCTGCTTAGGATCAGCCATAGAATAGCGTTCGGTTAGTCTGCCATGTCGCCCGCCCGGTTTGGATAAAATGCAGGGCATACTGACCCTAACCCATAGTTCTCTGTAGGCAGCATGGCGATTAAATCTATTCAGTACGAAACGCTGCTCTCGGTCTGTACCGACCACGAGGGGGCCTTGGAGTTGCTCAAGCACCATCGTCCCTACCTCGAGTCCGTGCCCAGCATGCGACGACCTGATGAGAGTGTCATTACGCTGCCGCTGCCAAATATTCGCGTCCGTGACGGGGTGCACCTCAATCCCCACAGCCAAAGCATTGCCCCCGGTTCGGTGGTGACCCTGCCCTGCGATGTCGCCCTGCTGATGTGCGACCCTGAGTGGAAGATCAAGACTGGGGTTGAAATTTTTGTCTACATTCACCGCCCTCAAGAGGACTTTTCAGACTTGCTGATGCGGTGGCGGCACACGCAGATTTTGGTCGATCGCGGCTACGAGTGGCTGCTGCCCCAGCGCTACGAGCACCTGCTCAGCGACGGCACCGACAAAACCCTCCCTCTATTTGTGGTGTTTCCTGAAACGCCGGGGCACATTCTTCAAGGTCTGCGAGGAGCCGGTTTGCCTACCGTACTACTCTCTTCAGAGGCTGAGGCTGAACTGGTTGGGGAAGATCTCAGCACCTTAGAGATTGGCGATATCCCCGAGCTAGACGACATTGACACCAGCGCCCTAGAATCGCCTGATGAGTAAGCGTTGGGATCTTTTTCAGTCTCCCATTTGGGCTTGGGGACGCTGGTTTTTGCTGGGGTTTTTGGCCCTGCGGGTCGTGTTTTGGCTGATGGCTTTCCCCAACCCCGACGAAGCCTACTACTGGCTGTGGGGACAACGACCGAGCTTTTCCTACTATGACCACCCACCTTTTCACGCCTGGGTGCAGGGGATATTTGCCGCAGGGCTAGGGCGCTCTGCGGTTGTCCTGCGCCTGCCTAACCTGATCAGCAGCGGGCTTTTAGGGTTCACGGTCTACCACATCTGTCGCTATCTCTACGGCGATCAGGCCAGGGATCGCACTTGGTTAGTCATCCTGCTGGGGCTGTCATCGCCCTTGTTTTTTTGGTATCTGGGGCTGGCCTGGCACGACCACTGGCTGGTGACTTTGGCGGTGGTTAGCAGCTTTCTATTCGTCCGCTACGTGGATAGCGTGGTTGAGCATCCCAGCCAGGGCAGCGGGCAAGATCTCTACGGTGCCGCTATCTTTCTCGGCCTAGCTGGGCTGTGTAAGTACAACGCGGTGTTTGTCGGGCTAGGATTTTTGGCGCTGATTTTGGCAGATAGACGGCGCTGGCAGGTGCTGCGCGATCGCCGCCTCTACCTGGCCCTGGGGTTGCTCCTGCTGGTGCTCTCGCCGATTTTGATTTGGAATCTTCAGCACGACTTCTTTTCGTTTCGGTTCTACCGCGATCGCACCGCCGGAGGTGGTCTTAACCTCAACCTGCTTCAGCCCGTGGTGTTTTTGGCCCTGTGTGGTCTTATCCTCGGCCCCATTCAGTCCTGGAGCGTTATTCGACTGCTCAGGCAGCGGGGGCAGACGACCATGGCTCGTGCCTCCTGCTACCCAGCTTTGGCACTGTGGATCTTTAGCCTTTCCACCGCGGCTTTTACAGCCCTGTCCACCGTATCTGTCGCCCTGTTTTATTGGAATATTTTGGCCTACCCGCTGCTGTTCCCGCTGCTGAGCGATCAGTTTTATCGACCCCAGTGGTCAAAGCCAGCGCGGGCTGGGCAGTTGGCGATCGCCCAAGGCTTGGGCCTATTTGCCGCCACGGCCATGGTTGCCTACTACACTGTGATCCCCTTTGGCACGTTCTTGGGCTCAGTGGATCCTGATGGTGCCGCGCTCTTTGGCTGGCCCCAGGTTGCCCAAGCCGTAGCGACCCAAGCCGACGATCTCGACAATCCCCTGCTGCTCACCACCGACTACCGCTCGGCCTCGGCCTTGGCCTATGCTCTCAACAACCCTGATGTACTAGCGATCTCAGGTCGCCTCGACCAGTTCGACTTTTGGTACGATTCCGCTGCTCTAGAGGGCCGCGACGCTGTACTGCTGGGCGAAACCTGGCACCCCATTTGCCCCACTCACCTAGCTATGTTCGATCGCGTAGACCCACCAGCAACCCTAGAAGTGCGCCGATTTGGCCAGGTGTTGCAAACCTATGAAATAGTGAGGGGCTACGGCTTTAGAGCTGGGCCAGAGGGCTACCCACTGGCCTCAGACTATCCCCTAGCGTTTACCAGTAATGGGGAGCAGTGCCTGCCAGAGAAGACAGAATCCATCCCCTAATCTTGATCCCCGCGTCCGTCGAAAATGTGTGGGCAAACTCCCTGCAACCCCTTCCCTAGGCCAATCGCGGCCTGCGCTTGTCTCAATGCCGCCACAATCCGCTAGAATGGTGAGGCTCAAGCCCCCGGGTTTGGGCTCCTTTAGCAGCAATGTTTTGGGAGGTGGGTCGAGGCCCACTTTTTTATTGGCATTCTTTCGCGGGTTAAATGGTACATCCCCTTATTCCCCAGGTGCTTGAGCTGGTGGCCCCTGTTGCCCAAGAACTAGGGCTAGAAGTGGTTGAGGCGGTTTTTCACACCAACCAGTCTCCTCCAGTGCTACGCATTGACGTGCGCAGTCTAGAAAACGAAGACACTGGCCTGGATGACTGCGAAAAAATGAGCCAGGCCCTCGAAGCCGTACTCGATACCAGCGACATCATTCCCGATGCCTACGTGCTGGAAGTGTCAAGCCCAGGTGTCTCTGCTGCCCTCGAAACCGATCGCGACTTTGTGGTGTTTAAGGGGTTTATGGTCGAAGTCGCCCTGACTGAGGCGCACAAGGGCAAAAAACAGTGGGTGGGCCAGTTAGTGCGCCGCGATGATGAGGCCGTGGTGCTCAGCCAAAAAGGAAAATCTATTTCCCTGCCTCGCAACCTGGTACAGACAGTGGAGCTGAGTGACCAAAGCCCCGACTAAGGGTCACACTCGCTGTATTGAGGTTTTGCGATCGTCACAGATTTATTGGTTAGAAGATTTGTTGTCCCGAGGTGAGTGGTTATGTCGTTAGTAAGTTTGCCCAAGCTGCAGGAGATGATCGATGTCATTAGCCACGAGCGCAACCTGCCCAAGCACGCGGTTGAAAATGCCCTGCGAGAGGCTCTGCTCAAGGGCTATGAGCGCTACCGCCGCACCCGCGAAATCGACACCCACTTCGACGAAGAATACTTTGATAACTTTGACATTGAGCTAGATGTCGACGACTACGACGACCAAGGCTTTCGGGTGCTGGCCACCAAAACCATCGTTGACGAAGTCACTAGCCAAGACCACGAAATCGCCCTGTCAGAAGTGCGCGAAGTCGCTCCCGAGGCCCAAGCTGGTGACACCGTGGTGCTTGATGTCACCCCCGATCAGCGCGACTTTGGCCGTATGGCTGCCATTCAAACCAAACAGGTGCTGGCCCAAAAGCTGCGCGACCAGCAGCGCAAGCTGGTTCAGGAAGAATTCCAAGACCTTGAAGGCAGCATTCTCTCGGCGCGGGTGCTACGGTTTGAGCGCCAGTCGGTGATTATGGCGGTCGTCAGCGGCGTAGGCCAACCCGAGGTTGAGGCTGAGCTGCTCAAGCGCGATCAGCTCCCCAACGACAATTACCGGGCCAATGCCACCTTCCGCGTGGCCCTCAAAAAAGTCTCTGAAGGCTCTCACCGTGGCCCGCAGTTGCTGGTGTCGAGGGCTGACGCGGCGCTGGTGGTCGAGCTATTTACCAACGAAGTGCCGGAAATTGAGGACGAAATCGTCCGCATTGTGGCCGTCGCACGGGAGGCTAACCCCCCGTCGCGCTCTGTTGGCCCCCGTACTAAGATCGCCGTAGACACTCTTGAGCGAGACGTGGATCCAGTTGGTGCCTGCATTGGTGCCCGGGGATCGCGCATTCAGGTAGTAGTCAACGAGCTGCGGGGCGAAAAAATTGACGTGATTCGCTGGTCGCCAGACCCATCTACCTATATTGCCAACGCCCTCAGTCCTGCTCGCGTCGATGAAGTTCGCCTCGTCGATACCGAAGACCGTCAGGTGCATGTCCTTGTGCCAGAAGATCAGCTAAGCTTGGCGATCGGCAAAGAAGGCCAAAACGTGCGTCTAGCCGCTCGTTTAACGGGGTGGAAAATTGATATTAAAGATACCGCCAAATATGACTACGAAGCAGAATTGGCAAACTATGCCCCTGCACCAGAAAACTTTGAATCTGACGAGACAGAACTGGAAGAATCTCCTGACGAAACAGAAACAGAAGTAGCAACATCAGCAGAACTTGAAAAAGAGGCAGAAGAAGACACAGCGCCAGACAGCGCCAAAGTTGCTCCATTCGAAGCGAACAGAGCTACCATTCCT
>JANPIO010000211.1:0-17199 GCA_031425055.1 Phormidium sp. VAR_61_metabat_6 | reverse complement strand
ATGAGAGGGCGATCGCCCTACCCCCCCTTCTACAACCCACTCCCCTTAGGCCCGCTGCCCACACATCAGGCGTTGTTCCGCCGTCACCTGACTGTACATAGTCTCTAGGGCAGAAATATTGTCCTTCAACGTATAGCGCTGGAGCACCCGCTCGCGGGCCTTATACCCCAAAAGCTGAGTAATTTCAGGATGGTCGCGCAGAATGGGCAGAATTGTCTGTAGCTGAGTGGCCACCCGCTGGGTATCAAGCACAATGCCTGCCCCCTCCGCCAGCACCTCGCCATCGGCCCCGGCATCGGTGGCAATACAGGCCGTGCCGCAGGCCATCGCCTCCAGCAGCGACAGCGACAGCCCCTCCACCAAAGAGGGCAAAATAAACCCATCTGCCGCCCGTAAAATGTCGATGCGGCGCTGCTCGTTGGCCAGGTAGCCCAGCCAGATAATGTCGTCCTCGTCGCCGTAGTAGCGCTTCAGCGACGCCTCTAGGGGGCCGCTGCCAACGATCGCCAGCTTACAGTTTGGCCCCATGTCAGCCTGCCGCCAGCCCCGTAGCAGGGCCTCCACATTTTTTTCCAGCGAAACGCGTCCCTGGTAGACAAATAGCTGGCGGGCATAGAGATCGGCCTTAACCGCCGACGGCCCCGGCGAGTAGCGGCGGGTATCGACCCCGTTAGGAATCACGACCAGCGTTGCGTCGGGCACTCCAAGCTTGGTCAGCAAATCGCGCTGGAGGTCGGAGAACACAATGACGCGATCGTAGTGGGCCAGGCAGGGGGCATAGAGCTGGTAGGTGAGGTGCTGGGTGCCCGAGGTCAGGCTGCGCACCCGGCGATCGAAGGCGGGGTGAAAGGTAGCCACCAGGGGAATATTGAGCTCGGCGCAGATCTCGGGCAGCCGAAAATCGAGCGGCGATAGGGTGAGCGACGCGTGTACCAGGTCGGGCTGGATGCGCTCTAGCGCCTCTGCCAGCAGCTTGCCTGACTTCAGCGAAGGAATGGTCAGAATCTGCGATTTAAACAGAAAGGGCAGCGGCACTTCCTGCGATCGCTCCGCATAACTTCCCCGGCTGTGGCCATCCTGAGACTGGGCAAAATGGAGAAATGTCACCCGATGACCGCGTTCAAGCAACGCGTTGGTGACCTCTCGGCCATAGGTGACGTTGCCGCAAAAGGGCGATTTTTTGCCAAGCCACGCAATGTGCATGCTGTTCAGCGTTATCCGTTAACAACCTAAACTAGCGCCAGCAGAATGCCGCCGCAATTCGCGGAGCGCTCAGGAACTGACTCAGAGTGAGTATCCGTTCTGGAATCGCCCAACCCGTAGCCTCAGCCCGCAGATCCTTTGGTAAAAAAATGAAACCTAGTCCGGGGCCTGGGTCTTTCTCATTGCCGTATCGGCAATATACCAGGTTACAACTCCCCCTAGTCCTACCACGGCTCCCATGCCGACAAAAACATTAGCTAAACCCAGGTGTGCTTCTACCACGCTGGCCAAGGCCAGCGGCAAACTCAGGGCAATGTTGACCATGTTGTTTTGCAGGCCAAACACTTTGCCGCGCATGGCTTCCGGCGTTTTTTCTTGGATCAGGGTCTGCATTGGTATGCCGACAAAAGCGCCGCACAGCCCCAGCGTGGCAATAATCGCCATTGAGGCCCACAGTTGCTGAGTCGTCCAAGCCAGGGCAATGAGGCACACCCCCATCCCGATGGCACCCCACAGGCTCAGGTAGCGCCTCGGAAAGCGCGGCCCAAAATTTCCTACTAGCACGGCTCCGAGGCCCAGGCCCAGGCCACCCGCCGCCAGCAAAAAGCCAAACTGCGAGGCCTTGAGAGCGGGAATCGTCTCCGCCAGACGCACCGCCAGCACCGCCAGGGCGGCGAACACCGACGACAGCAGCACCAGCTGAATAATGGCTACCCGCACCTGCACCTGCTGTCCTAGGTAGCGCCATCCATCTTTGATGTCGACCCAAAAATGAGATAAGTCTTCGTGGGCAGCGGATAAATTTTCTTTTCCAGGATCCATCGTCATCAGGCATAGCCCGGCCACGATGTAGCTCAAGCCGACCAAAATAGCTGGGCCATTGTTGGCTATACCTAAAATCAGCATCAGGCGATCGGCTAGAGCTAGAACCGGCTCCCCCACGGCAAACCCTACGATCACCGAGGCCATCATGGTGGTGGTGTAGAGCGAGTTGGCCGAGAGTAAATCTCCCTCAGCCACAATGAGGGGAATAATCGACTGCTCTGCCGGGGCAAAAAACTGGGTCAGGGTAGAGATCAAAAACGTTACGACCAGTAGCAGCAAAAAGGCTATGGGTAGCCCCAGCACCGTACCCCAGCCCGCCGTTAGCCAAATCCCTAGGGGCAGAGCAATCACCAGCCCGCCGCGCAGCAGGTTAGACCACACCAGCACTGGGCGCTTGCGCCAGCGGTCTACAAACACCCCCGCCATCGCCCCAAACAGCACCGCCGGTATCGTAAACGCAATCATCACCGCCGATACCCAGCCGCTGATGGTCTGCCCAGGGGCCTCAAACCGGGCGGCGATGATGGCAATCATCAGCACTAAATAGACTTTGTCGGCTAGCTGAGAAAACAGCTGCCCGGTCCACAAGATTAAAAAATTGCGGTTTTGAAAAATGGCCCGAAACCCATTCTCAGTCTCTGGGTCAGCGGCCTCAGAGGCAAGAGCAGCGGGCAAAGTGGCGGTTTGGATTTTGGAGTCTGCCCCAGGGTCCAGGTCGGTACCGTGGTCAGACCCCCGAGCCTCTGCCTGGGGCAAATAGTTTGCCTCGGTGGCCTCTGTATTAGCTTCAAACTCACGGAGCATGGGGTAACCAACGAACCTGGGCACTGGGCGGCGCAATATCCAGCAGTTTAAAGGGTAGCTAAACAGACATCAACTAAAGCCGCCGACCGAATAGGATGTTCAAAGTAGTTCTCAGTATATTCTCGCAGAAGCCGCTCGACTCGTGCCCATAGCTGCTGGGTTTTTCCGGTCTTGGAGTCTTGGTGCTCTAGCCCCATGGGTAGGGTAGACAAAATCTCCGGCTTGCTGAGCTGCTGGAGTAGGGCCACATCGGTGGCGGTGAGCAGTATTGGGCGCTTGGGAGAGTTGCCGTAGTGGGCTTGGCCTTCGCTGAGCTGGGTAGCCCCGTCTGTCTGCACTAGTCCCCCCGCTTCGCAGCTAAATTCTATGCGCCAGGTGGGGTCGAGTAGGTTGGGCACAATTTCAGTCCGGCTGAGGGTGCACTGATGCACTTCGGGGGCTACCCCCGCCAGAGCTAACAAATGATATAGCCCGTGGCACAGGGCCGCTAGCACTGTCCCTGGAGACGCTGTTTCAAGCCGCTCTAGATGCTCTACGAAGACGTGAAATAGGTCGCTCTGGGGAGAGCCGCTGAGGGCCATCAGCAGCACGACCTCCGCCAGGTACTGGCTGGCGGTGAGCCGCCCTAGGTGTTGACTCAGCCCTGGAAAGGTGCGGACGGTTTCGGCCTGAATGAGTTTGTCGAGACGCTTGCCCTTCACCACTAGGCATTCGTTAATGACGAATAGCCCGCTGCGTCCGCCCAGCCGCGACTGGTGCTTACGCGACCCCGGTGCCACCGCCCGCACCAGCCCGACATCGGGGGTGAGAATGGTGAGCAGGCGATCGGTTTCCCCCAGGGGTATGGCCTTGAGATTGATGCCGGTGGCTTTGTAGGTTTGGCTCATGGGGCAGTGCAGGGCTAGAGCCTTAGCATAACGCTCTAGCTAAGAAAGGCTGAGCCCTAGGCAAGTTTGGCAGCCTAGAGGGCGATCGCTCGAAGGGCAAGGCTAAGACCTCAGGGAAAGTCTTGCTCTGGCGAAAGGCTTAACCCTGCCGCCCGATCGCACCAAAAAACAACCGAGCATGACCTTGGCCGGTGACGCTAGCCGACTCTAAATCACGAAATACCTTGACAGTAATAGGCCAGTTCAGCACATTGCCTTAAACTGTAGGGGCAGATCAAAAGCATTAGTCATCATGATTTTTCCTGGGGCTCCGGTTACGGTGATCAACGTCAACGATACCTACTATGGGTTTCAGGGTTTGGTGCAGCGCATTACCGACGGCAGGGTAGCGGTGCTGTTTGAGGGCGGCAATTGGGATAAGCTGGTCACCTTTGAAATGTCTGAGCTAGAGCCGGTTAGCTCTGGCAAACGGCGCTAGATACCGCCATGCGCTTACCCCTGCCCCAGACCACGGCCCAAGCGCGGCGGCCCGATCACATCGCTGAGGTGATTGAAACCGCCACCACCGAATTTTTGGCTCAGTGCCTAGAGCCTGAGGCACTGGCGTTTTCGGCCATGCCTCCCTTTGGTAGCTGGGTCACCGCCCTAGATGAGGAGTCGGGTAACCAGGTCTACGGCGTGGTCTACCACGCCACCACCAGCCTGATCGACTCGGTGCACCGGGCGCGGGCGCTGGGGCTGTCGCTCGAAGACTTGCGCCAGCAGCAGCCGCAGATTTTTGCCATGCTCAAGACCGAGTTTAAGGCGGCGATCGTGGGCTTTCGCGCCCCTGACCTGGCGGGGCGACCCCAGGGGCCGATCTTTCAACACCTGCCGCCCCGGCCGCCCCAGGTGCACCAGGCGGTGTATGCCTGCACGCCTGAAGTAGTCATTGAGTTCACCGAGCAGCTCGATTTTCTAAGAACTCTGCTGGCCATGGGTAACGCTCCGGTAGACAGCCTGGTGGCAGCGGTGCTGCGCCAGGGCTACCAGCTCCGCAAGCTCGATCGCGCCTGGCTAGTACAGGCGGGCCGCACCCTCAGCATCTTTTTGAAGGATGACTACGATCGCCTGCGGATTATCCTGGGGCAGATCTATGCCTAAGGGCTTCAGGGGTAGGGACGATGGTTTCAGGTGAGGAACCTGTTGTTCCCTTCAACCGCAAACCCGATTCCCTAACCTTCGTCATTAACTATGCAAACCTTTGACTGGATTGTGGTCGGCAATGGCCTGGTGGGGGCGGCGGTCAGCTACGAATTGGCCCGCCAGGGGCTGTCTGTCCTGCTTATCGATTCCGTAACGGAACGCTCCGCGAATCGCGCCCTAGAGCCCGGCAACGCCACCCGCTACAGCTATGGCGGCATTCCCTACTGGTCGGGCAGCACGGCGCTCACCCAGGGGCTTTGCCAGGAGGGCATCGCCAAACAGCGCCAGCTCAGCGAAGAACTGGAGGCCGATACCCAGTTTCGCGAGCTAGATCTGGTGCTGACGCTGGCTGCCGATGGCGATCCCCAGGCGGCTGCGGAGCCCTATGCCAAGTGTGCCACGCCGCCCCGGTTTGTGTCGGCTGCCGAGGCCCAGGAGCTGGAACCGTTGCTGAACCCCAATGCGATCGCTGGAGCCTTCACCGTGCGCCACGGCCATGTTTCCCCGGTGGCCCTGGTTAGCGCCTACAATCAGGCGTTTCAGCGCCTGGGGGGCACCCGCATGATTGCGGCTGTGGTCGATGTGGTGCGGATCAAAGATCGCGTCACGGGCGTGTTAACCACCGAGCAGGCCTGCCCGGCTAAGCACGTGCTGGTGGCGGCGGGGGCCTTTAGCCGATCGCTGCTGCGCCAGGCCCAGGTCAATATCCCGCTTTATTACACCCACGCTGAGCTGATCGAAACGCCGCCGCTCGATCTCAAGCTGCGATCGCTGATTATGCCCGCCCAAACCCAGCGCTTTACTCTGGAAGCTAAAGCGAGTCAGCCCAATACCGACGAGCAGTGGGATGAGCCGGGCCATGAGCTGACCCCCGCTATTCTCGACAGCGGGGCGATTCAGTTTTTAGACGGTCATGTCTGCCTGGGTCAGATTAGCCGCACGCTGACAGACTTGGATGCAGAGCTGGATGGAGCGGAGAGCGATCGCACCCTGCGGGCCGCCCTGACGGCTCAAATTCCTGCTCTGGCCGATGTGCCGGGCACTTGGCGGCGCTGCCGAGTCAGCTTTAGCCGCGATGGGTTGCCGCTGGTGGGAACTGTCCCTGGGGTTGAGGGGCTGCACGTGATGGCCGGGTTTAGCGCCCCCTTTGTGTATCTGCCGCCGATCGCCCAGCGCTTTGCCCAGGCGGTAGTGGGGCAGACGGATGCGGCGATCGCAGCCATGGCGCTCGATCGCTTTTCCCAGGCATCCTAAAGGCTCGAAAACTCTCCCACAAACTTCACCTCGGTTTGCAGACGTACGGCCCAGCGGGCTTCTACCTTATTCTGCACATGGTAAATCAGGTGTTGAATATCCGTGGCGGTGGCCCCGCCCAGGTTCACAATAAAGTTGGCGTGGCGCTCAGATACCTGGGCATTGCCCAGGCGATAGCCCTTCAGCCCGGTTTTCTCAATCAGCGTCCCGGCGGTGTAGGGATAGGGGTTGCGAAACACGCTGCCGCAGTTGGGCAGGTCGTAGGGCTGGGTGGCCCGCCGCTGGTTGAGGCCCGCTAAAGTGTCGGCCACCACCGCCTCGGGGTCGTGCCCCGGCTCTAGCTGAAAGGTGGCATCTAGCACCACCCGCCGCCCCCCCTGAAGGATCGAGGTGCGGTACTGAAACGCCAAATCAGCGGGCGTCAGGATCACAATGCCAGTCTCTGGGTCAAGCACGGTGGCCGAGACCAGCACGTCTGCCGCACAGCCGCTATGGGCCCCGGCATTCATCACCACTGCCCCTCCCACCGTGCCGGGAATGCCCACCGCCCATTCGAGGCCGCGACAGCCGCGCTTGGCGGCTTTCCAGGCCAGGGTGGGTAGCGGTTCGCCAGCGGCCACGGTGACCCGACCCGCTTCGCCAAATTCAGTGCCGCGCCAGCGACGGGTGCAGAGCACGAGGCCGGGAATGCCGCGATCGCTGATCAGCAAATTTGAACCCGCCCCTAGGGGAGTAATCTTGAGGTCAGCAGCGATCGCCCAGTCCAAAACCTGCCCTAGCTCGCTCTGATTGCGCGGCAGCGCCAACCACTCCGCTGGGCCACCCACTCTAAAGGTAGTCAGCGACTGTAGCGATACTTGCGGTTTCAAGCAGGCAAAATCAGGAGCGACTCCAAGGGTTTGGTTCATGGTCCCAGCTCTCAACAGTCGTTCCCTAGGCTAGTCAACTCCCTTGCGATCGCGGTGCCTAACAGGCCTCCTGTAGCGAGGGCACCTCGGCCTCGGCATAGTAAGCCATCACCTGAGGAATAATCTGGTTGAGGTTGCCCGCCCCCATAAACATCACTAGATCGCCGGGCCGCAGGCTGTGAGCCAGAGCCGCCTGAATGTCGTCTAGGGTGTGGCCGTACAACACTCTTGGATGAGCGTGGCCCACGGCATCGGCCAACTGGCGACCCGAAACCCCAAAGGTGTTTTTCTCGCCCGCGCTGTAGATGTCGGCCATGATTACCTGGTCGGCATCGACAAAGGCCTCGGTAAAATCGTTCAGAAGCGCTGCCGTACGGCTAAAGCGGTGGGGTTGAAACACTGCTACCACGCGGCGGTTATCCTGACGGCTGTCGACTGGCAAGGTCTGATCGGCTTTAATGCGAGCCGCCGCCAGGGTGGCGCGAATCTCGCTAGGGTGGTGGGCATAGTCGTCAAAAAACTGAATGCCGTTGTAGCTGCCCCGGTGCTCAAATCGACGGCGAGCGCCGCAAAACTTTTCTAGCCCCTCGGCAATTTTATCAAAAGCAATGCCCAGGTGCCGCCCGACGGCCACAGCAGCCAAGGCGTTGCTGAGGTTATGGCAGCCTAGCACTCGCAGGCGGAGGCGACCCAAGGGCTGACCCAGTTCCCAAACCAGGGCTGAGGTGCCCTCAGCCCCAAACTGCAAGTCGGTGACGTGGTATGTCGCGCCGCTATCGGGGCTGAGGCTATAGGTGACATCGGGCTTGAGGCTGGTGCGTACCACCTCACAGTCAGCGCTAGCGACCAACAGACCGCACTGGTGCTGAAAGGTTTGAAAGATCTGCACCACGTCCTCAAGGTCGCGGTAGTGGTCGGTGTGGTCTAGCTCAATGTTGGTAACTACGCCAATGCTGGCCGATAGTTTTGCCAGGGTGCCGTCAGACTCATCGGCCTCGGCGACCAGGTAGGGCCCTTGGCCCAGGCGGGCATTGCCGCCCCAGCTCGACACCTCACCGCCTACCACAATGGTGGGGTCAAGGTTGGCATTTAGCAGCAGGTGACCAATCATGCTGCTGGTAGTGGTTTTGCCGTGGGTACCGGCAACGGCAATGCTGCTGTACTCGCGGATTAGTGCGGCTAGCAGGTCAGATCGGTGCAGAATGGGGCAGCCCAGTTCTAAAGCCGCCTGATATTCTGGATTACGGGTGTCGATCGCAGTGGAACAAACCACTTGGGGAGTCGCGTCTGAAGCTATAACTGGCGTCGCCACCGCTACGCTAGAGCTGGTTCGACTGGCGGCGGTGAGGGCTGGCTGGTTGGTGGTGAGAAAATAGCTCAGGTTGGCGGCTTCTTGCTGCCAAAAAATGTGGGCACCGGCCTCTTGCAGGCGACGGGTGATGTGGGTCAAGCGCAGATCGGATCCCGATACGGGCAGGTTGCGTTTGGTCAAGATGTAGGCCAGTGCCGACATGCCAATGCCCCCTATCCCAATGAAATGAAAGGGTCTGCCGGTAAAATCTACGGAAATCGGCATCGTTACACTCCTTACAACACCACACCACACCAAGTGTCAGGCGTAATCATAGCAAGAATTGCCGAATTGGCCTAAACATCGGTATTAGCCTGGCTGGGCGGTCGTTTGACGGGCTTTCAATTGTGATCCCCAAGGGGGATGCGTTGCGCACGATAGTCTGATTAGCCTCTGAAATGCTGCCTCACCACAGGCTTACTAATCTCAGCAAGGAAGCATGGGGCCGACATAGGGTGCGCTTAGGCCCATCTTTTTCTATATATAAAGCGCCCAACAAAAGCATCCATCAGGACGGCATATCAATTTTCTATGTAAAACGATTGGATAAAGTAGAAATACTTATGCTATTGCTGAAAACTGATCTCCATTGTTTGCTGATGGATAGGGCGATCGCTCCCATCTATTCATAGAGTAATCGGAGGTTATTCTGAACTCTGAATAGATCCAGTTCAATAGCTTACCCCTATAAAGTGGATCATGCTTTGCGATATTATGGTGTCGTCTAAGAATAGATACCTAGTCCGACTACAACAGAGGGTTAAACGCAGTGGTTAGAGTAGCAATTAATGGTTTTGGCCGCATTGGCCGTAATTTTCTGCGCTGCTGGTTGACGCGCGAGAACAGCCAGCTTGAGGTGGTCGCTATTAACGATACGTCTGACCCTAAGACTAACTCCCACCTGCTGAAGTATGACTCGATGCTGGGTCGGCTAGATGCTGAGGTCAGTGCCGGAGAAGACACGCTGATCGTCAACGGCAAGACTATTAAATGCTACTCCGATCGCAACCCCAACAACCTGCCCTGGGCCGCCTGGGATATTGACTTGGTGATTGAGTCCACTGGGGTGTTTGTCAGCGAAGAGGGCGCCTCTCGCCACATCGAAGCGGGCGCTAAAAAAGTACTGATCACCGCGCCCGGCAAGGGCGGCGGCATTGGCACCTATGTCATGGGCGTTAACCACCAAGAGTACACCCACGATCGCCACAACGTGGTCAGCAACGCCAGCTGCACCACCAACTGCCTGGCCCCCGTAGTCAAGGTGCTGAACGATAACTTCGGCATCATCAAAGGCACTATGACCACCACCCACAGCTACACCGGTGACCAGCGTCTGCTCGACGCTAGCCACCGCGACCTGCGCCGGGCCCGGGCCGCCGCGCTCAACATTGTGCCCACCACCACCGGGGCGGCTCAGGCTGTGGCCCTAGTGATTCCTGAAATGGCGGGCAAGCTGAACGGCATCGCCCTGCGCGTCCCCACTCCCAATGTGTCGGTAGTTGACTTAGTGGTTCAGGTTGAAAAGTCTGCGATCGCCGATCAGATCAACCAGGCGCTAAAGTCTGCTGCCGAAGGCCCCATGAAAGGCATTTTGGCCTACAGCGATCTGCCTCTGGTCTCGAGCGACTACCGCAAGACCGACGAGTCTTCCATCGTTGACTCTAGCCTGACCATGGTGATGGGCGGCGACATGGTGAAAGTGGTGGCCTGGTACGACAACGAGTGGGGCTATAGCCAGCGCGTCGTTGACCTGGCTGAGATGGTAGCGGCTAACTGGAAGTAGACGGCGGGACTCCGCTAGCTCAATTCCCTAAACATTACGAAATGGGTGGCGCGCTCGCGCCACCCTTTTTTGTGCTCTAGAGAGGAGATTTTAAGCGTGATGAACTACATCGAGGTCAGCTCTGGCCGCAACACCGCTACCCGCGCTTCGCTGAGGGCAACATAGCTGCGCTTGAGGTCATCGAGTAGAACGGCGGCTCCCTTGGTGTCGCCCAGGGCGCAGGCGATCGATAGGTGGTGCTGAAGATGCACGATCGCCCGGTTGTGATCGCCCATGGCAATGCTGGCCAGGGTGAGCTGGGTAAGAATGCGGCGGTTGGTGCGGTTGTCAGTGGCCCCTTCGCCGCTTTCGCTGATGGCCAAAAAGCGCTCGTAGCAGTCAACGGCTTGGGGATACTCCCGCAGGGTGAGGTAGGTGTTGCCCAAGTTTTGCAAAATTTGCAGCTTGGTGCTGCGGTCGCCTAGGCTGGTAGCCATCATCAGACTAGCTTCGTAAAGGGTGGCGGCCTGGCGGGTCAGCCCCTTGGCGCGGTAGATCATGGCCAGGTTGTTGAGCGATCGCATTTCGCCGGGGCGATCGCCCATTTTCTTCGCCAGGGTCAGGCTTTGGCCCATATACTCTAGCGCCCGCTGCAGGTTGCCCAGGTGGCGGTAGCAGTTGCCCAGGTGACCCAACGTTTGCTGCATTAGGTCATTGTCGCCCAGTTCGCGGGCAACACGCAGGCACTGCCGTCCGTAGTCGGCCGCCCACAGGTAGTCGGCCACCCGGTAATACAGGCTGGACAGGGTGAACAGCACCTTAGCCTGACGCTCTTTGTCGCCCAGGTTGCGGTAGCTCAGAAGCGCCTGCTGCAATAATGATAGGGCCGGGGTGTATTGCCCCTGCCGCAGATGGGCGAGCCCCTGCTTGAGCCACTGCGCAGCTTCCGCCGCCTGACACTGTTGGTAACCCTCAGCAATGCGTTCGGCCTGGGCTAGCAGCGATGGATCGCGGGGCATGCTCACCGTAGTCTCGTCAACGAGAATATAGGTGGGGCGAATGGGAGGTATAGAGGAAGTCATAGGCCGAGGCCGCACTGCTGCGGTAGCGTTTAACGAAGTGTTTTCACGGTGGGAGAGTCGGGTAGATCGCGTTGTCTTAATCGTAGGTTTATACACTCTGAGTTGACACCGTGCTTTTACGACATCTTTGCTGGGGAATACCCCACCTTCTGCGCAAATCAACTGAGCCAAGCTGGGTTTACAGGAGCAGACGTATCGTTTTCTAACCTCCCTTGGTCAATGGGTGGCTGTGTCGCCCGAGGCTTTGATAAAGCGTTGTTGTGCGGCCTGTAATTCTACTGACTGCTTGTCAATCCCTCCCTGGCTGGGTGAAGACGCCTACCACTGACTACACTGAAGAAGCCTTAATTTGCGTAACTGTGCCCGTGCCCTCCCTTCCCCTTCAGGATGAAACTCTGCTGTTTGAGCCCGCTGCCCCCCAGGAGGGTGCGCTGGCGGTGGTGTTTGCCTTCCCCAACGAGTACAGCGTGGGCATTACCAGTCTGGGCTATCAGGTGGTGTGGGCCACTCTAGCCCGTCGCGGTGATGTGCAGGTGAGTCGGCTGTTTACCGATGGCCATGAGCCGCTACCTGCGGTGGTGGATGTGCTGGGTTTTTCGCTGTCTTGGGAGTTGGACTATGCCAACCTGCTGACGCTGCTAGAGCAGCTGGATATTCCGCTGTTTGCGGGCGATCGCACCGCCAACCACCCCCTAGTATTTGGCGGCGGCCCAGTGCTCACCGCCAACCCTGAGCCCTTCGCCGACTTTTTTGACGTGATCTTGCTGGGGGATGGCGAGACTCTATTAGATGACTTTTTTGATGCCCTAGTTGAGCTAAAGTCTGCCGCCCGGGTTGAAACCCTGCGCCGCTTAGCGATGGTGCCTGGCATTTATGTCCCCGCTCTGTACGAGGTTACCTATGATGGGCCGACTGGGGGTGTCCGGGCGATCGCCCCAGTCGATGTCGATATCCCCGCTGTGGTGCAAAAGCAGACCTACCGAGGCAATGTGCTGTCGGCTTCGACCGTGGTCACCCCCCACGCCGCCTGGGAAAACATTTTTATGGTGGAGGTGGTGCGCAGCTGCCCGGAGATGTGCCGCTTTTGCCTGGCCAGCTATCTGACGCTGCCCTTTCGCCCCGCCAGCTTAGAAGCATCCCTGATACCCGCCATTGAGCGAGGGCTCGCCGTCACCAGCCGGCTGGGATTGCTCGGGGCTTCGGTGACCCAGCATCCCGAATTTGACCAGCTGCTCGACTATTTAAATCGGCCTCAGTTTGACGATGTGCGAATCAGTCTTTCCTCGGTGCGCACCAACACCGTCACCCCCAAACTGGCTGAGACCCTGACCCGCCACGACAGCCGCTCGATCACTATTGCGATCGAGAGCGGGTCAGAACGGGTGCGCCAGATCGTCAATAAAAAGCTCGAAACCGACGACATCGAGCACGCCGCCGTCAATGCCAAAGCTGGTGGCCTCAGCGCCATGAAGCTCTACGGCATGGCGGGCATACCCGGTGAAACCATGGCTGACCTGGAGCAGACCGTTGCCCTGATGCTGCGGCTGAAGAAAGCTGCCCCTGGTCTGCGGCTCACCTTTGGGTGCAGCACCTTTGTGCCCAAAGCCCACACCCCGTTTCAGTGGTGCGGGGTTAACCGCGAAGCCGAAAAGCGGCTTAAGTATCTGCAAAAGCACCTGCGCTCTAAGGGCATTGACTTTCGGCCCGAGAGCTACAACTGGTCTGTCATTCAAGCCTTGATTTCGCGGGGCGATCGCCGCCTCGGCCCCGTGCTCGAACGGGTGCGTCACTATGGCGATAGCTTAGGCAGCTACCGTCGCGCCTTCAAAGACTTTCAGGGCCAAATTCCACCCCTAGACTACTACGTCCACGCAGACTGGGATCTCGATCAACCCTTGCCCTGGGATCACCTGCTGGGGCCTTTGCCCAAGGCCACTCTGCAAAAGCACTTTGACTCGGCTGGGGTGGGCGCGATCGCAGTCTAATACTGAATCCGCCTTGGCTACCCCCGGTTGGGCTGGGCAAACACCGTTTGCCCCTACGCCAGCCACCTGTTTGGAATCGGGGTTATGCGATTCGGATTTGGTGTAAGGCAACTTCTGGAAAACTGTTTCCCTAACGGTGGGCACTGCCCACCCTACAGCGGCTATTTCTCCCTACCCATCCACCCATCTACTTCTCTACCGGCAGCCCAAACTATCCCTAGTTGCCACCCCGGTGGTCTCATTCACCCCGTCGGCGTGCTTGCACATCTGTGCGGTCTGAAAGCGATCGACGATCGCACCCGAGAAGTCGGCCCCGGTGATATCGGCATCGCCAAAGCTGCTGCTAGTGAGCAGCGCGTCGATAAAGAGGGCATTGGAGAGGTCGGCCCCGTCAAAAATGACGCGATCGGCAAAGGTGCCCGTCAGGTTGGCCCCAGCCAGGTTAGCCCGCAAAAACGACGCCTTGGTGAGAATGGTTTTGCTCAGGTCAGCTTTCTCAAAGTTGGCCTCCCGCATTTCTGCCGCCGCGAAGGAGGTGCCGGAAAGCTGCTTGCCCGAGAAGTCACGAAAGCTGAGGTCGGTGAGGGTGTAATCAACCGTGTTGTCTTGGGCATAGGCAGCGGGGGCAATACCCAGCCACCCAGCCACCATGACAACCAGGGCGCAGACGACAGCAAAGGCTTGGGGGAGGGGAATCAACATATCCAAGGCAACCGTAGGGTGGGCAGAGGACGCTAGATCGTACCGATAGAATCTCAGGTCTAGGGCTGGATGGGCACGCTGCGCTGTGCTCATCCTACAAACTTTTGGGGCTGTGCCGCAGGGGAGTTAATGCCTTAGAGAATAGAATCCAGAGCAATCTGTAAGTGCTCGGGCAGGCGGCGCAGTATGCGGCGAGTTTTGAAGTCCACTGGGGCCAGGGTGACGGTGCCCTCGATGCAGGTTGCTTGGGTGGCGGCGTTTTGAATGTCGTAGTGCCAGAAGATGCGGACTCCCTTAGCAGGTTCGAGACGGGCTTTAACTAGGGCGGTGTCGCCGAGGGTGAGCGATCGCCGATATTTCAATCCCAAATCCACCACAGGCAGATCGACCCCGGCTTTAACCCAGTCAGCAAAGGTGAGCCCGCAGTCGCTGAGGTAGTTCACCCGGGCTTCTTCCATCCAGGCAATGTAGGTGCCGTGCCAGACAACGCCTGCGTAATCGGTGTGGTGGGGCTGCACTGTGACCCGATGTTCATACCAGTGAGGCTGTTTCATTTAGACCACTCTATTGCCAGGCCAAATTAGCAGCCAGACTCTACTACAAATTATGAATCGCGCCAAAATAGGCTCAAACCCGATGCCTATGATGATTGAGAACACCTTAGCTCAGTTTTATACCCCGTTGAGCCGATGGTTTGAGACGGGCAGTCGAGGTTTAGCCAGAGGCCCCCTAGATGGGTTTGGGGCGAAGGGTGCAAGGCGCTAAGTTCTGTTGCACCTCAAATCTGAAACCACCCTCGCTACCAGTCCTTTGCTTCTGGCGAACTAGCTAGATTGATCCCTCCCATCAAGCGCAACTATAACGAGGACACCATGATCGAAAAAATTCTTTTGGCCGACTCTGGCACTGGCAACACCGAAGCCATGATGAAAGCACTAATGGAGATTCCCTTAGTGCAGCGGGCTTCAGTGACAGTGCTCCACGTAGTGCCATCCCAGGTGTCTGCCGAGGCCATGGCCTCAAGGTGGGAGGCCGGTGGCCGCACCCTAGCCACCGCCATCACCAACCTCAACCTCGACCCCAGCCGAGTCAACGCCGTGCTGCGGGAGGGCGACCCCAAAGATGTGGTCATTCAGGTGGCTGATGAGGTCAATGCCGATCTGATCGTGATGGGCTCGCGCGGGTTGCAGGGGCTCAAGGCAATTCTCGAAAATTCTGTCAGTCAGTACGTATTTCAGCTGTCGTCGCGGCCCATGCTGCTGGTCAAAGATGACCTTTACAGCATTCGCCCCATGAAGCGGGTGATGGTCGCCATGGATAAATCTGACTCAGCCCGCGAAGGACTCAACATTGCCATTTCTCTGCTGCGCGATGTCAAAGGCGGTGAGCTGACCCTCGTCCACACCGTCTCTAGCCTAAAAACCAAACCCTTTGATGTAGCCAGCGCCGACCCCAACCAAGACCCGATTTTGACAGCGGCGGCGACGGAAGCGAAAAAGTACGGTATTGCCTACAAGCTGTCGGCCCCCGAGGGCAAGCCCGGTCGCCGCATCTGCCAACTGGCCGAAGAGCGCAATATGGATCTGATCATTCTGGGCTCCCCCGATCGCCGTCCGACCATTGCCAAGGGCCTGCCCGACCTAGACAAGGTGCTAGGCGAATCGCTGACCGACTTTGTGCGGGTCTATGCCCCTTGCCCGGTGCTGCTAACCCGAATGGCAGCTAAATAACGCCTAACCGTTGCGCCCTTGCCCTAGGCGGTAGGGGTGCAACGGTAGATTCCTCGATCAATTCTGCGAGGGGCCTGAGAAAGGCATGGCATTGGGTAACTGCCTGTAAAAATTCGTAATGGAAACGATCATCAAATCGGTCTAAGTTAAACAAACGTGGCTTTTGTCATGCCATGTTGCGGCTTCAATGATGAGAGGCCGGTCTATCTGGCCAAGCATTGTCTAATCCGAAACCTCCGTTTAAATCTCACCTTTTAATTCACCCTAGAGCGAGACAGTCAGCATGAGCAGTAACCTATCCACCGAGCTGCGCGAAGGCACCAAGAAAGCCCACACCATGGCCGAAAACATGGGCTTTGTGCGCTGCTTTTTGCGGGGTGTGGTTGAGAAGAACTCTTACCGCAAGCTGGTGGCCAACTTTTACTACGCCTACGCGGCGATGGAAGAAGAGCTAGAGCGTCACAAAGATCATCCGGTTGTCTCTAAGATTTACTTCCCTGAGCTACACCGCAAGGCCTCTCTAGAGTCTGACCTGACCTACTACTATGGCCCCAACTGGGCGAATGAGATTTCGATGACCCCTGGCGGTCAGCGCTACGTCGATCGCATCCGTGAAGTTGGCAAGAGCGCACCTGAGCTGCTGGTGAGCCATTCCTACACTCGCTACATTGGCGATCTGTCGGGTGGGCAAATTCTTAAGGGCATTGCTCAGCGGGCGATGAATCTCTCGGAGGGTGAGGGTACGGCGTTCTACGAGTTCCCCGAAATCTCGGATGAGAAGGCCTTTAAGGCCAAGTATCGTGAGTCGATGGATGCGGCCCCGGTGGATGATGCCATGGTTGCCCGCATTGTCGAAGAGGCTAACGATGCCTTTGGCGTCAATATGCAGATGTTCCAGGAGTTGGAAGGCAATTTGATTAAGGCGATCGGTCAAATGCTGTTTAATACGCTGACCAGCCGTCGTCGTCGGGGTAGCACTGAGCTGGCGACCGCCGAGTAGACTCTCCGATTTATTACAGCCCGTTGGTTCTGGTTTTCAATTACCGTATTGAGGAAGTGACTCACCGTCGCTTCCTCCAGTTTGTGGGGTAGCGACCCAATGCGACGTTGTAGCTTCCTGCGTCTTGTTGGGTGACTTCTCCCAACCTCGGATCGTAGCGTCGCCAATCGATGAAGGTCGCGACTGCATTCTCGTAGTCTTTGATGCGCTTTGGCTTGAACTGCTCGGTGCGGGCGATCTCCGGGATCGCTTCCCGGGCTGCATCGCCAAGCGTCATTGCGGCACGCCCTATCAACCTCGGGGTGGCGGGTGTCAACGGTCGCGAAGCCAATCGTGCCTTGGTCCGGGCAACGAGATTTTCCGCAGGGTCGTCGTCCAGCCTCGGTCGCCAGCCTGCGACTTCCCTGGAGGAGATGGCTTCGTGGATGTCTCGGTGAGCGCGCAGCATCAGGTTTGCGGCTTGCTCAAATACTTCGCTGAAGGGATCGACCTCCAGCCCCTCCCTCTCAAACATCGCGGCG
>JANPIO010000210.1:0-2878 GCA_031425055.1 Phormidium sp. VAR_61_metabat_6 | reverse complement strand
CTGGGCCTCAGCATGGTCTATGGCTTCATCAAGCAGTCGGGGGGGCACATCAAGATCTACTCTGAGCCGGGCCAGGGGACCACCATTAAAATGTACCTACCCCGATTTTGGGGTGACACCGAGCCTCAGCCCAGCCAAATTATGGGCACGATAGTTGGTGGTTCAGAGCTGATTTTGCTAGTCGAAGACGACGAACTGGTGCGCCGCTACGCCTATGATCAGCTGGTTGACTTGGGCTACCGGGTGCTGGTGGCCACCAACGGCCCTGCTGCTCTGATCCTGCTGCGGCAGCGAGACGACATCGACCTGCTCTTTACCGATGTGGTCATGCCCGGCGGCATGAGCGGTCGCGATCTAGCCTACCTGGCCCGGCGGTTGAGACCGGGGTTAAAGGTGCTTTACACCTCGGGCTATACCGAAAATGCCGTCGTCCATCAGGGCCAATTAGACCCTGGGATGCAGCTCTTGAGTAAACCCTATGGCCGAGTAGAACTCTCTCAAAAGATTCGTAATGCGCTGGATTTGCCGCACCGCCCTAGCCCGAAAGCATCTATTCCGCCTGTGTGAGCCCTTCTCTACGTTGAAAGATACAGGTTAGGGCACCGAGCTAGGGCTTAGCATGATACAAGGGGTTATCAAGCCGTCTACTGGGCAGATCACGACTGATTTGGCAGCAGGGGGCACGACATATTTACCCAGATACCAAGGAATTCAGGAAGATATGTCTGAGACCGTAGCGAGGGGAGCGAGTGGTGGGGGATGGGCGATCGCCGACTGTTGATTTTAGACGACGACCCCATGACCGGGGGAACCATTCAGCGAATCGCTGAATTTGCTGGGCTAGAGGTGCATTTCACCCCTGACCCAGTTCAGTTTTTTGACCTGCTCGATAAGTGGCAGCCCACCCACATTGCCCTCGACTTGGTGATGCCCACCATGGACGGGGTTCAGGTGATGGCCCAGCTCGCCAAGCTGTCTTGCCGAGCCAAAATTATTATCACCAGCGGCGTCGGCAGTCGAGTGCTCGATGCCGCCAAGCGCTCGGCGGTCGAGCACGGCCTCGACATTGCCGGGGTGTTGGCCAAGCCCTTTTCGACTGCCCAGCTGCGAGCAATGCTGCTGGGCCAAGTCGCCAGCCCGCCGCCCGCCTCGGTGGCCGGTGCCCCCTCCCAGCCGCCGGAGCTAACCCCGGCTGACCTGCACCAGGCCCTCGATCGCCGTGAGTTTGTGCTGGCCTACCAGCCCAAGGTGCTCTGCACCACAGGCGAACTGGCTGGGGTTGAGGCCCTGGTGCGGTGGGCTCACCCGACCTACGGCCTGCTGCCGCCGGGGCGGTTTATTCACCTGGCGGAGAGCTGGGATCTGATTGACCCCCTCACCGATCAGGTGATTGACCAGGCTTTGGCCTGGTTTGAACCACTCTGCACCGGGGCAACACCGCTGCCCTTGGCGGTCTGCGATCGCCTCATGCTGTCGGTCAATATTTCGGCCCGCACCCTGGGCAACGGAGCTCTGTTTGACCGTGTGCAGGAGCGCTGCGGTGCCCAGGGCATTGACCCCGCTCGGCTGATTTTTGAACTCACTGAAACCAGCGCCATGGATGACCCGGTGGCCTCCCTCGACCTGCTCACCCGGCTGCGAATGAATGGGTTTCACCTGTCGATCGACGACTTTGGCACCGGGTTTTCGTCGATGCTACAGCTGGTGCGGCTGCCTTTTTCAGAAATTAAGGTTGACAAGTCGTTTGTGATGACGGCAATGACATCGCCCGAGTCGCGCACGGTGGTGAAGTTTATTGTCGACTTGGGCCACAGCCTAGGGCTGCGCTGCACCGCCGAGGGGGTTGAGGATGCCGAAACCCTCGCCTATCTCACCGCCATAGGCTGCGATCTGGCCCAGGGCTACCACATTGCTCGCCCCCTAGCCGGCGACGATTTTTGGCCCTGGCTGGCCGCGCGGCCCTGCGCGATCATTATGCCCTGAGGAAGAACTAAGGAAACCTCACTGAGCTTTAAAATTCGGACAGAGGGTGTCCCCAGGGACTACAGACTGTAAATGTCGAGGCAGCGTCGGTCACCCCGCCGATATGTGAGGGAACTATAAAGAAACAGTGCAAACGCGCACATTTGCATACAATTCGCCTCACGGGTTCAGGATGAATAATTCAACCGACGACGCTGAACGGCTGGCGGCGGTGCAGCGATACCACATTTTAGACACGCCGCCGGACGGTGCCTTTGACCGCATTACGGCGATCGCCGCTCGCCTGTTTGGAGTGCCGATCGCGTTAGTTACAGTGGTCGATCGCGATCGCATTTGGTTTAAGTCGCGCTACGGGTTAACCATAGAGCAGATCGATCGAGAGCCAGGGCTGTGCGCCTCGGCCATTTTGCACGACGAGGTCTACACCATTGCCGATGCCCTGCAAGACCCGCGCACGCTGATAAATTCCCTGGTGCGGGGCGAGTTTGGCCTCAGGTTTTACGCCGCCGCCCCCCTCACCACCCAGGATGGCTATAACCTCGGCACCCTGTGCATTATCGATCACCAGCCCCGCCAGCTCACCGCTGACGAAACCCAAACCCTGGCCGATCTGGCCGCCGTGGTAATGGATGAACTGGAGCTGCGACTGTCGGCCCGCCAGATGGTAGCCACCACCGCCGCCCAGCGGGTGGCCATCGACAACCTCTACCACGGGGCTCCCTGCGGCTACCACTCTTTAGATGAGAACGGGGTCTTTATTGAAATCAACGACACCGAGCTAGGGTGGCTGGGCTACAGCCGCGAGGCCGTGGTGGGCCAGCTGCACTTCAGCGATGTGATTACCCCCGCCAGCCAGGCCCTCTCTGCCGCCAGCTTTCCTCAGTTCAAACAGCAG
>JANPIO010000209.1:0-4971 GCA_031425055.1 Phormidium sp. VAR_61_metabat_6 | reverse complement strand
AAACGGTCCATCTGGGCTTCGGGGAGAGGAAAGGTGCCCTGGTATTCCACCGGGTTTTGGGTTGCAATCACAAAAAATGGGGCGGGCACTGGGCGGGACAAGCCATCTAGAGTGACCTGATGCTCTTCCATCACCTCTAGTAGTGCCGATTGGGTGCGTGGGGTCGCCCGGTTGATTTCGTCAGCCAGCAAAATGTTGGCAAACACTGGCCCCGGCATAAACTGAAACTCACCGCTGTTGGGATTCCAAATGTTGGTGCCGGTCACGTCGGTGGGTAAAAGATCGGGAGTGCACTGAATGCGCTGAAATCGACCGTCGATACAACGGGCTAGGGACTTGGCCAGCAGAGTTTTGCCGACCCCTGGCACATCCTCAAGCAGAGCATGACCCCCAGAAAACAGCGCTACTAGCACCAACCGAATGGAGTCTGATTTGCCGACGATGGTTTTGTCTAAATTTTGAACTAGCGTTTCAATCCGATCGCGCATGCTGGTGACCCCTGCTATACCAAGTCCGGCTGGTGACTACGGTTTACCTATAGGAAAACCCTCACCCCTAGACGTGACTTAAATGTGTTTAGGCTTATGATGCCCCGATCGCGCCCCAACTGCCTACCAGCTATCGCGCCAGTTCTTTTAGCGCCTGCTGGCAATCACGCTGAATTTGGGTCTTGAGATCATCAAGACTGCCAAATTTTTGCTCGGGCCGTAGAAAACTGTGTAGAGATACCTCTAGGGTTTTGTCGTAGAGGTTGCCCTCCCAGTTGAGCAGGTGGATTTCGGCGGTGAGCGCCGCTCCCTTCACCGTGGGGCGGGTGCCCAGGTTCATCACCGCTGGTACGAGGGGATAAGGAGTCTGGGTCGCCCCCTGCACCCACACGCTATAGACCCCAGTTTGAGGCAAAAACTTCTCGGTGGGCAGGTGCAGATTGGCGGTAGGAAACCCAATGGTACGCCCCAGTTGCTGCCCTTTGACCACCCGACCAACCAAACTATAGGGCCGCCCCAGCAGCGCTTTGACCGTATCGAGATCGGTGTTTGCCAAGGCCTGGCGAATGCGAGAGCTGCTAATGCGATCGGCACCTAGATCGACGACGGGAGCGATATGCACCTGGACTCCGTAGCGGGCAGCTAAAGCTTTCAGGTCGTCTACCGTGCCCTGACGTTTCTTGCCAAAGCAAAAGTCTTTACCTACGCTGATGTGCTTTACCCGCAAATGCTTTACTAGCAACGTTTCTACAAAGTCTTCGGGCGACAGGTTCGCTAAGGATCGATCAAAGGGCAAGAGCACCAGTTGACCAACGCCTAAGCGGCTGATCTGGGCAGCTTTTTCAGGTAGAGGCGTCAGTAGCGACCGAGCCTGCCCAGAAAAGAACTCCTGCGGATGCGGAAAAAACGTCATCACGGTCGGAATAGGGGTCGCTGCCGCCTGTGGGTTTGAGGTTGAAAAGCTATTCTGAGTCCTCTGGCGATGGCTCAACCCTCGCAGCGACACCTCTGGCAGCGGGGGCTCGCCCTGTCCCTGCGCCCCCGAGGGCACCACTGAGCGAATGACGGTCTGATGCCCCAAATGAACACCGTCAAAGTTCCCCAGGGCGATCGCCGTTGGAGTAATAGCTGTTGTGAGTGAAGACGTGATCCACACGCTTTACATTTTTACACAGTCTGTCGGGCTCAGCCTGGCTGAGAAGCAGTTCTGTTCATGCAAGGTTCAAGGTGCATTGGTTCCAAGAATTAAGAGTAATTCCCTAGGGCCTTCGTACCAATGGCTTTCGACGTTAGAGTAGCGCGGGCAGCAGTCAGATCAAGCACCATGCCTTCTTTGGCCACCACTGCGCCAGGGAATGCCGCCTTGGTTTGAGCCGCTATCTGATCCATAAAATCGTCGTCGTGGGCAGGGTCGTGGTGGAAGATGACCAGGGTCTTGACCCCAGCCGCCTTGGCGACCTTCACCGCCTCCTGCCAAGTGGAGTGGCCCCAGCTAACCTTGCTCGATTTGGGGTCATGGTACTCATCGTCGGTGTAGGTGGCATCGTAGATCATGACGTCGGCATCGCGGGCCAGCCACACAGCGTTGTCATCCAGACGGTCTGGGTAGTGCTCGGTATCGGTAATGTAGGCAGCTACCTGATTTTGCCAGGTCACCCGATAGCCCACCGCTTCGCCGGGATGATTGAGCAGGGCGTTTTCGATGGTGATGTCGCCTATATGGAGGGTTTCACCTACTTCGATGTCGCAAAATTTAAGCTCGGCCCCCATCACCTGGAGCGGTACCGGAAAGTTGGGGTGCAACATCTGGTCGTTGAGGCGCTGCTCAATGGTGGAGCCGTTGGGGGCGATCGCACCGTATATATTAAACCGATTGCCCCGCACAAAGGCCGGGACAAAGAACGGGAAGCCCTGAATGTGATCCCAGTGGGAGTGGGTAAAGAACATGTTGGCCTCGACGGGCATTTCGGCCAGCAATGACAAACCTAGCTCTCGCAGACCAGTACCCCCGTCAAAAATCAGGCGATGTCCCCCGATCAACATCTCGACGCAGGAGGTGTTGCCGCCGTAGCGCACCGTAGACGGCCCTGGGCAAGCAATGCTTCCACGCACGCCCCAAAATCGGACTAAAAACTGCTCAGTAAGCTCAGCCATGAATCTCTCGGGGATGGGAAAGCATGGAATATCAGACTAGGAATACAAATGCGCCTTGGGGTAGAGCACAACCTGAGATTTCTTCAATAGTAATGAACTCTAATCAAAATGATTAGGGTGGAGTGCCCCTACCTAGAAGACCTCAGCGGGCTAATAGATGCCTTGGGCTTAGTTTGCCCCGAAGTGCCGTGAGATCCGCTATAAGCTATATTTTACTCTACTTATTCTGGCAGCAGCGGCCGCTTACCGTGGGCTAAATCTAACAGATCGCCTACGGCAGTCAGGTTATATTGCAGTGGTGTAACCGAGATGTAGCGATCGCGAATAGCCTGCACATCGGTCGGGATTGCTGCCATAGCTTGGGTCAGCTCAGGTGGCCAGCCTTGGTTAGGCAGAGGATCCTCGATGTCTTCGACGGCTTCTCCCGCCAGCCAGTAGTAGGTTTTACCCCGAGGGTCAAGGCGTTTTTCAAACTGGTCAAAATAGCGGCGAATGCCCTGGCGAGTAATTTTGGCCCCTTTGATCTCTGCTGCCGCCACTGCCGGCACGTTGATGTTGAGCAGCATAGGGTGCCCTGGGGGGAATCGATCGCGATCGGCCAATAGGCTACAGATAAAATCAGCAGCAGGGGCAAAGCTGCCCTGGGTAAAGCTGGTCAGACTGACGGCGATCGCCGGAATGCCCTCCATTACCCCCTCCATCGCCGCCGACACCGTACCGGAATAGACCACATCGGTGCCCAGATTGGCACCGTGGTTGATGCCCGAGACCACGACCTCTGGGGGCGTTGCCATCAGCGCCCCTAGGGCCAGCTTGACACAGTCGGCAGGGGTACCAGAGCAGCTCCAGGCCTCGATGTTATCCTTAAACACCGACTCAATCATCTCGGCACGAATGGGCTTGTGCATCGTCAGCCCATGGCCCGTGGCCGATCGCTCGCGATCGGGGCACACCACGGTGACCCGATGCCCCGCCGCCGCCAGGGTCGAGGCCAGGGTGCGCATCCCCAGAGCAAAAATACCGTCGTCGTTGCTGATGAGAATATTCATGACTGTTCCCCCGCCACACTAAAATAGTTAAAGTCCAAAGCCAGCCTAGAGCGCCAAGGTATTGCCTAGAGCTGCCAAGCTCCCCCTTAATTGTTGTTGCACCATACACCGAGAATGACCGCCGCACCCACCTCGCTCGAAACCGACCTAATGGCCATGAAGGAGGCAGCTAAGGACGCGATCGCCGCCGCCGCCACCCTAGACGAACTAGAGCAGTTGCGCATTGGGTACCTGGGCAAAAAGGGCCAGCTCTCTAAGGTGCTGGGAGGCATGGGCAAACTCTCCGCCGAAGAGCGCCCTCGTATTGGTGCGCTGGCCAACGAGGTTAAAGAACTCATTCAAACCCAGCTCGATCACGGCAAGAGTGCCCTAGAGGCCGCCCGCATTGAGGCCCAGCTGGCCACCGAAACCCTGGATGTCACCATGCCTGGTGTCTTCCAACCCCAGGGCCGCATTCACCCCATCAACAGCATCATCGATCGCATCGTCGATATTTTTGTGGGCTTGGGCTATACCGTCGCCGACGGCCCCGAAATTGAAACTGACTACTATAACTTTGAAGCCCTCAACTTCCTGCCTGACCACCCGGCCCGCGACATGCAGGACACGTTGTACCTGCCCAATGGTCATCTGATGCGCACCCACACCTCCAACACTCAAATTCGCTACATGCAGGCCAATGAGCCGCCCCTACGGGCCGTTGCCATTGGTCGCTGCTATCGCCGCGACACGGTAGATGCCACCCACGCCGCCGTGTTTCACCAGATTGAGTTCTTCGCGGTGGATACCGACATCACCTTCACCGACCTGCGCGGCACTATCAAGGTGTTTCTAGAGGCGCTTTACGGCGAGATTCCCGTGCGGTTTCGACCCAGCTTTTTCCCGTTTACTGAGCCTTCTGCCGAGGTCGATGTAGAGTGGCAGGGCAAGTGGCTAGAGGTACTGGGCTGCGGCATGATCGACCCCAACGTGCTGAAATCTGTGGGTTACGACCCCGAAGTTTACAGCGGCTTCGCAGCAGGGTTAGGGGTTGAACGTCTAGCCATGGTGCAACACCAAATCGACGACATTCGCCGCCTCTACACCAGCGATCTGCGGTTTTTGCGGCAGTTCTAAATGGCAGATAACCCTAGCCTGTTTAAGGGCAAGCTAGGGTTAGCCGAACCAAGTCTTTAAAAGGCTGAGGTGCCTTCACCTCAAAAAAATTGATTGCCTGGTGTTCCCCCATTTCAAATGGCATGGCGCTGAGCTAAATCTCAGGGCTGCTACTGCGGCTTCAT
>JANPIO010000208.1:0-22302 GCA_031425055.1 Phormidium sp. VAR_61_metabat_6 | reverse complement strand
GGATGCCGCGCCGGGCGAGCATTAGAGCCAGGGTGGCTCCGGTAGGGCCAGCGCCGACGATGACCACGTTGGGCATGGGTGTGCTGTTTATCAGAAACTCTGTTTACGATAGCGCTCAGCGAGTAGGAAAATCGTAGTAGGCGTAGGGTGGGCACTGCCCACCGCTGAACTTGGGCGATTGCGCAGTAGTAGCGGCGCACAATTGGGGCACAGCCAGATCTACCGCCGGGGCCATTTCGCTGGCCCAGACCCCCAGCTTCGCGCGTCCTACGGCCTACGACAAGGACGTTCCGTCGTCCTTGTCCTCACGGAAAGGATTGGTCGATCATCGGTTTAAACTTCTATTCTGCCGATGGGTCTGGGGGCAACACCCAGGTACAGTATCCTATCAGTCTATACCTGGCCTGATCCACGGTAGGGTGGGCAATGCCCACCACTAACCTCGAGGCTACCGATCGAGGGAGTCGTACTGCTCACCGACCCAGGGCATGGTGGCTAGATCTTCGAAGCTGACCTGGCGATCTTTCTCTAGGGCTTCGATGCGGCGTTTTTCGGCGTAGATTTGGCGCTGGTATTCGGTGAACTGTTCAGGGGCGGCGGTGCAGTCGGTCTTTTCCCACAGGGCAAGAAAGTGGCGGTAGCGCTTTTCGCAGAGGTTTTTTTCCATGCAGGCGGCGGCGGCGCGAATGATTAGAGGAGCGCGGATGACATCGCGTTTGGCCTTCTCGCTGAGGTGCAGCAGGGCTTGCAGGGGTGTGGTGGCCAGGCCAGTGTCGGCCAGTTGGTTGCGCAAAAGGTTGACCAGATCAACTCTGGGGTCATCGGTCTCGCTCAGCAGTCGCTGCATCTGTCGCCACAGGGCGCGGTGATGGGAGTAGCTAAACTGCAAGTCGCGGTCTTCGAGCACCTGGCGAATCTCGTCACGGTGGGCAGCATCATGGAGAAAAATGCGCAGCAGGGCGGCCTCGGCCTGCTCTAGGGAACTGGCGCTGGGGGTGGTGGCGGGGGCAGATCGTGTAGGCGCTTCTGAAGAGGTCGTGCGGCGCTGGCGGCGCACCTGGGTGACAAGGTTTTCCGCAAGTAGAGGCACCAGGCGGCTGTCGCCGTTGCTAAAGATTTCGGCGCAGTAGCGTACGTAGTGGGTGCGGGTGTCGGCGTTGGCGATGTCGCTGAGCAGCTTGACCACGGCCTGGCTGGTCTGCTGAAACTGGTCGGCCTGGCGCAGGTCTTTGCCGCCAATTAAGTTGTGGATCTGCCAGTCAATCCAGAGGGGAGCGGCCTCAATCAGATCGCGGTAGGCGGCGGCGCTGTGGTGCCGCAAAAACTCGTCGGGGTCTTTGCCCTCGGGAATATTCAGCACCCGCAGCTGCACGTCGCCCCGGTAGGCCATCTCTTCGACTTCGCCGATCGCCCGCTGGGCCGCCTTAACTCCGGCGGCATCGGCGTCGAAGTTGAGCAAGATTTGCTTTGATTCGGTGTAGCGGAGGAGCTGGCGCACCTGGGCCGCGTTTAGGGCCGTGCCCAGGGCGGCGACGGAGTTCTCTAGCCCGGCAGAGTGTAGGGCGATCACGTCGAAGTAGCCTTCGACTACGATCGCCCGGTCATGTTTAGCGATCGCGGCCCGCGCTAGATCGAGCCCATACAAGGTTTTGCCCTTGTCGAACAGCTCAGTGTCGGGGGAGTTGAGATACTTGGGCTTTTCGTCGCCCAGGGCGCGGCCACCAAAGCCAATCACCCGGCTCTGCCCGTCGCGAATCGGGATCATCAGGCGATCGCGAAACCGATCGTAATAGCCATCGCCTTTTTGACGGGGCACAATCAGCCCCGCCTTTTCCACTAGCTCGACGGGGTAGTGCTTTTGCTCAACCAGGTAGCCGTAGAGGGTCTGCCAGCCCCCCGGTGCAAATCCCAGCTGAAATTGCTGAATAGTGGCGTCGTTCAGGCCGCGCTCGTAGAGGTAGGCCAGCGCCGTGGCCCCGTCGATCTGCTGAAGAGCATGCTCGTAGAACCGGGCCGTCAGGGCCAAAATTTCGTAGAGCTGCTCCCGCAGGGTGAGCTGCCGCTGCAGCTCCTGACGTTTTGCGGGTTCTAGCGTCGTTACCGGCACTTGGTAGCGCTGGGCCAGATCGAGCACCACGTCAGCAAACGAGCGCTTGTTCAGCTCCATCAAAAACTTAAAAGCATTGCCCCCCGCCCCACAGGAAAAGCAGTAGTAAAACTGCTTGCCGGGGCTGACGCTAAAGCTGGGCGATTTATCTTCGTGGAAAGGGCAGAGGCCGACAAAATCTTTGCCCTGCTTTTTGAGCACCACATGCTGGGAGACCACATCGACAATATCGGCGCGATCGCGCACCGCTTCAATGGTGTCGGGGTGGAGTCGAGGGGTGTCCATAGTGTTGAGGCTGCGCGGTGGCCGGGAGTTAGACCACTACATGTTGGGACGTGGCTTGATTGTAGCCCATGGTGCTTAGCGCTCAAGGGCCAAAAAGTTCTTTGAGCAGAATCAAGAGGTCGTTAAACCCTTTGCATCCTAGCGCTCCTAATTTATGACAGGAAAAGAGGTCGTCAGCAGCTACCCTGCTAACAAAAAATTACCGCTGAGGAAGCTTAATGCCCCCAGCGGCGATTTTAATATCAATACTGTATGTCCCGTGGTTTTACCCAGCGGGAGATCAGCCCAATTTATTCGGCCACTACCCGCAGGGTTACGACGGCGGTGACTTCGGGGTGCAGCTTCACTTCGGCCTGGTACTCGCCTAGCTTGTTGATGTCGGGGACCGAAATATCGCGGCGGTCAACCTCTTTGCCCGCCAGCGACTTGATCACGTCGGCCACATCGCCAGAAGTGACGGTACCAAAAATCGCTTCGTTCTCGCCCACAGGCTTTTGAATGGTGAACATGCCGATGGTGGTCAACGCCGTCTTGGTGGCTTCGGCCTCCTGCTTAATCTCTAGCAGCCGCTGCTTCTGCGCCTCGCGCCGGCGCTCTACCTGCTTTAGCACGCCGGGGGTGGTGCGCACTGCTTTCCCGTTGGGGATAAGATAATTACGTGCATAGCCAGGAGCGACATCTACCAGGTCGCCGTTATAGCCCAGCTTGCGAACATCTTCTGTGAGAACTACCTGTACCCGTTTTGCCATGATTTTTCTCGTATAGCCCAGTTGACTATACTACCCAAAGGCGTTGTGTCTTGGCAACCCTTTCCCCATCGCCCATAACTTACCCTGGCCCATGATTAGACTTGTGTTTGCCCTGGTGCCCGCCGTCTGGGTGATTGCGATCGCGATCATCGCCGTGCAAAATGCCACCCCCGTCTCCTTTCGGCTGCTCAATCTGCAATCGATCGAGATTCCCTTTGGGGTACTGCTGGCCTTTTGTGTCGCCGCTGGCATGCTGGCCGCCGCCCTGGTGCTGTTGGTGTTGGGGGGCAACCCGCTGCGGGCACCCCGTCGCCAAAAACAACGGCCCGAGCCGTAGCTCAGACCGCTGTTCAAGTCATTAACCCGTTTGTTTACCGAAAATCCGGCTAGTTGCCCGGTGCCGTCGTAACGCTGTCGCCAGCGCGGGCCTCCTGAATTTCGGTGCTCAGCGCTTCCAACGCCGCCGCAAACTGAGGGTCGTCCTCGGTGCCAATGGCCTCGCGATTGGTGCTGAGAGCTTCCTGCTGCTCTTCGGTCAGCTCGACGGCAATATCGGGGTCGATGCCATGCTTGTTGATGTCGGTGCCGCTGGGGGTAAGGTACTTGGCGACCGTAATCGCTACCCCAGAGCCATCGCCCAGGCTGCGCACCGACTGCACCAGGCCTTTGCCGAAGGTGCGAGTGCCTACCAGCAGCGCCCGCTCGTTGTCTTTCAATGCCCCCGACAAAATTTCGCTGGCGCTGGCCGAGCCGCCGTCAACCAGCACCACGAGGGGTTTATCGGTCAGGGCGCGGCTATTAGCGGTTTCTTCGTCAGCCACTCCCTGACGATTGACCGTGGACACAATAATGCCACTGTCGATCCACATGCGGGCGATGTCAATGCTGGAGTACAGCAGCCCACCGGGGTTAGAGCGCAGGTCGAGCACGTAGCCTGTTACCCCCTGACTTTCGAGATCTTCGATCGCCGCACTCATTTCTTCAGCAGCGTTGGCGCTGAACTGGTTGAGACGAATGTAGCCTACCTGTCCCTCAGGGCCAGCCTGCGCGTTGTAGCGCACCGGATGGATCTCAATGCGGGCGCGCACCAAAGACACGTCCAGTTCTTCTTCGCCCCGACGAAGGGTGAGGGTGACCTCAGAGCCAACGGTGCCGCGAATTTTGCTGACCGCATCGTTAAGCTCCATGCCCTCAGTAGATTCGCCATCGATGGCCAAAATCACGTCCTGGGGGCGAATACCCGCATCAAAGGCGGGGGTGTCTTCGATAGGAGCCACAACGACGATCTCTTTAGTCTCTTCCTCCTGGGAGATTTGAATGCCGACCCCGGTGAGTTCGCCGGAGGTGTCAATCTGCATGCTGCGAAACTCTTCGGGATCCATAAAGCGAGTGTAGGGATCCTCTAGCTTCCCTAGCATCTCGCGAATGGCCCCGTAGGCCTCTTCCTGATCGGCGTAGTTTCGCCCCAGGTAGTCCGTCCGCACCGCATCCCAATCGACCTGGTTAAAAGTGGCATCGACGAAATTGCGGTCAATTAGCTGCCAAACTTGATCAATCAGTTCTTTGGGGCTTTCTTCAAAGAAAGCTTTGCTTTGGGACAGGTGAATCCCAGCGCCGGTTACAGTTACCGCCGCCACAGCAACGGCCGTAGCACCTAGGATCAGTCCGCGCTTTGCAAATGTCATGTGTGATATAGGTTCTAGCAGCAAATTACGCCCAATCTAACACACACAATTGAGAAGCAAGGGGAAGATTTTGTGAGGGATTTTGCCTCCGTTACCAACGGTAACAATAGGCCCTTAGAGTAGGCAAATAAGGGAAAAATAGGCGTTTAATACTATTTTTCAGCGGCGATTGGCCTAGCAGCAGCAGCGGTCATCACCCTAACCACCGTGCCGCCTAGAGCGCCACGCTATAATCAATCGCGATCCTTTGCATGCGCTGTCTGTGAAACGCTAACTCGATGAATCGCTGACCCAAGCCCCAGGCGTTGAGACGTTTATATCCTATGGGCACATCTATCGCTGATCAGGGCACCCACATCTTGCTGGTGGGCACCAACGAGGGCCAAACCCGCCAGATGGAGTTTGACCTCCAAGAGGCCGGCTACCATCCCATAGTGGCCAGCAGCGCTAACGCAGGGCTAGCCCTAGCAACGGAGAGCCAGCCGGCGCTGATTGTGGTCGATCGCCTGCTGGGGGGCGAGTCGGGGCTGGCGCTGTGCCAAACTCTGCGCAACCAGGGCATCAAGTCGCCAATTGTGCTGCTGATGGCCAAAGACAGCCTTGAAGACCGGGTAGCCTGCCTGGAGTGCGGCGCTGATGACTACTTTCTCAAGCCCTACCGCGCCGACGCGTTCTTAAAAATTGTGCAGCTTTATCTGCAATCGGCCCCAGGGGAAGTTGAGCACCTGCGCTTTGGTGACCTAACGCTAGATCTGGACAATCGCCATGCGCTGCGGGGCGATCGCGTCATTGAGCTGACGATGAAAGAGTTTGAGCTGCTCAAATACATGATGGAACACCCCCGCGAGGTGCTGCCCCGCGAGCAAATTCTAGAGAATGTTTGGGGCTATGACTTTGTGGGCGAGTCGAATGTAATTGAGGTCTACGTCCGCTACCTGCGCCTTAAGATTGACGGCGAAGACGACAAGCGCCTGATTCAGACCGTGCGGGGCGTGGGGTATGTGCTGCGGGAGAGCTAGTTGGGTAGAGGGGGGGCGGGGAGTGACGGGTAGGGGAGTGGAGTGGTGAAGGACAATATCCACCGGGTGAACAACTAGAATGTTAGCGCCCTGGTTGGGCAACCGCCGTTACTTTCCCTGGTTTGTTCATGTCCTATTATTTTGCTGGTTTGGCATCTCAACGGCTCAGGCAGAGTCTGGTTTTGAGCGTGATGCTGAGCGCCCTAGTGTTAGGGGCTGGGTGTGGGCCAATGCCCTCGACCACTGCACCGTCGTCCCCAAGCGATAATGCCGCATCAACGCCGACTGCAACCGAAACTCCTATGGCTGACCCTCGTGGCCAACAGCTTGCCGTCACAGCGGTAACGACCCTGGGCGGCGAAGAGATTTTTCTAGAGGTGGCGGCGACCCCTCAGCAGCAGGCCTTGGGGCTGATGTATCGTGACGCGCTGCCGAGCGATCGCGGCATGCTGTTTCCCATGGGGCGATCGCGCCCGGTGAGCTTTTGGATGAAGAATGTGCCCGTGGCGCTGGATATGGTGTTTGTCCACCAGGGGCAGATTGTGGGGCTGGCCGAAGCCCCACCCTGCACCGCCGACCCTTGCCCCACCTATGGCCCCGGCAGTCAGCTGGTCGATCAGGTCATTGAGCTGCGGGCCGGGCGCGCCACCGAGCTGGGTCTAGCCGTGGGGGATGAGGTCGTGATCAGAGAGTTAGGGGAGTAGGGTGCCGTTAGGCCACAGATCGCTTCAGGTGACAACGAATCCCCTGCGCCAGGCCGTAACGCACCGTTGAGGAATCCCTACGTTGGGATTATTGATATAAAAACAGCCGTTTGGCGGCGCGGGTGAAGGCGACGTAGCAGAGCTGGTTGCGCTCGATCGCATTGCGGCTGGCGGACATCGACGGCACATCCACAAACACATCTTGAAAGGTTGACCCCTGACTTTTGTGGATGGTGAGGCTATAGGCGTAGTCGACGGCGTGGAAGCGCTGCTGCAAATCCCAAAACTCCATCCAGCGCTTTTCTTTGGCGAGAAAGTCGAGCCTGATTTTGAACTCGGCCTGACCCGACTCGTGCAGCACCCGCAGAGTTTTATCGTCGCCGGTTTCGGTTTCGACTTCGAGCATCCACAGGGGCCACTCGCCCTCGCGGCCTCGGGCAATGTTGAGCACCTCGCACTCGGCGGAGGTGGGCAGCACGATCGCCTCTTCCTCTAAGCAAGGGTTGATGGCAATCAGTCGTTCGCCGGGCACAAACCGCTTGGCGTTGGGGCCATAGATAGCGGCACGAATAGTTTGGTTGAGCTGGGCCACCCGCCGGTTGGTGTAGGCTAGGGCGCGCACTTGGTCGGGGTTTTTTTGGTAGGCGGGGCTGGTAAAAGCGCGAATCAGCAGGTCGTGCCAGGCCTGGCGGGGCAGCACAAAGCAGCCTTCGGTGTTGTCGGCGTTGGTGTCGTTGGCAAAGTGGGGCAGGTCATCACGCTCTAAATTGCGGCGAATGTCTTCGGCAATCACGCCGATCGCGCCGCCGTAGCGCACCACCTCGGTGAGCTGTGATTTGTGCACAATCTGGCGAAAGCAGGCCGACTCGGGCTCGTTGACCGGCGGTAGCTGAGCCGGGTCGCCCACAAACAAAATCTGGGTGCCCCGGTACAGGTTCGACACGGCATTAACCAGCAGCTCCCACAGCTCTTGGTTGATCATCGAGCATTCGTCGATGATGACTAGGCGGTAGCGATCGATCTGGCTGGCCTGCTGGCGATCGATCGCAAACACCTGCTTGCCGTTCTCTTCGTCGATCACCGGGCGCAAGCCCAGCAGCTTGCAGCAGGTCATGGCGTCAATATCGAGCCGCCACTGAGCCGCCATCGCCGCCAACACCTTAGTGGCTTTGTTGCTAAAGGCGCTGAGCACAATGGGGCGATCGTCACCGCGATCGCGCAGCCCGTTGACAAACACTTGCAGCAGTGTCGTTTTGCCCGTGCCCGCGTAGCCGGTCAGCAGATACAGCTTCTCCGTGCCCTGCACAAAGGCATCCAGAGCATCCAGGGCAGCTTCTTGCTCGGTGGTGAGTGCCAGGTCGGCTTTAGCAGATTTGGGCGGGGATGCAGCCATGGGCGGGGAACAGATGTTCTATCCCAGATTAGCCTGATTCATGGTTTCAGACAGGGGAGACTTTATCCTAGGGCATGCTTTCAAGGGCAGCTGCAATCAGGTCGGCCAACGCAGGTTTGTCGAGCTGGCCTTGGGCAGTCTGCATCACCAAATCATAGGCTTCATCATTCGTCAGCAGCAGACATTTTCCATTCAGCCGCAAAAAGGTGTCCATCACCGCAAACGCTGTGCGCTTGTTGCCGTCTACAAAAGGATGATTTTTCGACAAATGATATAGATAGGCTGCCGCCTGCTCTGCCAGGGTCGGATGCAGTAGCTCGCCGCCAAAGGTAGCCTGGGGCTGAGCTAGAGCGGAATCTAGCAATCCTACATCTCGCACGCCAGCGGTGCCCCCAAACCGCTCAATCTGTCTGGTATGGAGCATCAAAACGGTTGCTGCATCTAAAAACCTAGGAGTCGGCAAGGCGACGGTAGACCTCTTCGCGTTCTTGCTCAGACTCTAGATAAGCTTGCCATACCTCGTCTTGGGAGGCCACGTCGTCGGCTCTTAAACCCCGCACGTAGATCAAAATTTCAGCCAGCGTTTCCACGGGCAGATGGTCGATCGCTTCTAGAATTTGGTCTCTGAGGGTGGTAGCGGTGGTGGTCATGGCTCTGGCCTCAACCTATAGCGACGCATCATTATTTTAGTCTGGCCGCGATCATCATGATGCCAGCCTAGTTTTCCTAAACCAACGCGATATCGGCCTTGATGGCAAAGATGTGCTCGATGGTGTCTTCGACTGAGCGATCGGGAGTAGACGCGCCAGAGGTAACGCCCACGGTAATGGGGCCATCGGGCAGCCAGTTTTCGGTCACCGTCAGGTCGCCGTGGAGCGGTTTGTGCTCGATGCGGTTGCCGGGGCCGATGCGGCTGGCGCTGTCGATGTGGTACGAGGGAATGTTGCGCTCGATCGCAATCTCTTGCAGGTGGGTGGTGTTAGAGGAGTTGTAGCCGCCGATCACCACCATGAGATCGAGCTTTTCATCGACTAGCTCAAACATGGCGTCTTGGCGCTCTTGGGTGGCGTCGCAGATGGTGTTGAAGCTGAGAAAGTGGTCGTTGAGGGCCTGGGGGCCAAATTTCTTTAATATGGTGTGCTCAAAGAGTTTGCCGATTTGCTCCGTTTCTCCTTTCAGCATGGTGGTCTGGTTGGCGACACCGATGCGATCGAGATCGGTGTCGGGGTCAAACCCAGCGGAGCAGGCGTTGCCGAACTTGGCCATAAACTCGGCTTTGTCGCCGCCGTTGAGAATGTAGTCGGCCACATAGTTTGCCTGGTCTAAGTTCAGCACCACCAGGTACTTGCCCGCGAAGGAGCTGGTGGCGACGGTTTCTTCGTGGTTGTACTTGCCGTGGATGATGGAGGTGTGGTCGCGTTTCTTATGCTTTTCGACGGTGTTCCACACCTTGGAAACCCAGGGGCAGGTGGTATCGACGATGGTGCAGCCCTTATCGTTGAGCAGCTGCATTTCCTGCACGCTAGCCCCAAAGGCGGGAAGAATCACTACGTCACCCTGGCCCACAGTAGAGAAATCTTTTTCGCCGTCTACGACTTCAATGAACTCCACCGCCATGTCTTTGAGGCGCTGGTTGACGCTGGGGTTATGGATGATTTCGTTGGTGATCCAGATGCGCTCGGTGGGGAAGTGCTGGCGAGTTTCGTAGGCCATAGCCACCGCCCGCTCGACCCCCCAGCAAAAGCCAAAGGACTGGGCCAGCTTAATGGTGACGTTGCCGCGCGTGAGGGTGTATTGGCGATCGCGGATTTCCTGAATCAGCCCGCTGTTGTACTCGGTCTGCATTTGCCCGGCGACGTCTTCCCCGTGGCCAAACCCCTGGCGAAAGTACTTGTCGGAGTGGTTGAGGGAGCGCTTAAAAGCCTTAGTATCCATCGAGTCTTCACCGGGTGCAGCACGTTATCTAGGATAGCGGGTTGTGGGTGGCGGTTTGGGGTGCGATCGCCCAGTAAATTTCAATGAAGTCAATTACTGCATCCTAGGGCTGACTAGACACCAGCGGTTCCATGCGTTCAGCGATGACGGCGTAGAAGGGATCGCCCCCGGCCATGCCCAGCATTTGCAGAATAGACGGAACGCTGGGGGTCTGGGCGACCACCTCTGGATTGCTAAAGCCCGGCACAGAGCCAAAATAACCTTTGACCAAGTTGACCCGGCGGGTTTCGCTGCCGTCACGCCAGGCGGCGATCGCCTTTTGATAAAACATCCGGTTTGAGAAGCTAACGATGGCAATGCCACCCGGTTTGAGAATGCGGTAGATTTCGCCAAACACCACCTCGGGCTGTTGCAGATATTGCACCGATACCGTGTTTAGCACCGCATCAAAGGACTGATCATCCAGCGGCAGCTTGGGGTTTTCATTAAGGTTTTGCACAAAATAGTGGCTGAGGCGGCGGTTTTTGGCCAGCTCTTCGGCGTTTAGTCCGTGGCCTTCGACCCATTCAAACTCTAGATCGGCGGGCAGGTGTGAGACCCAGCTGCTCATCATGTCAAAAATGCGGCTGTTAGGGGTCAACCGATCGCGGTAGAGGTCTGTGAGCTGCTGAATAAAGCCATCGTCTACATGGGTGACGAAACGGGGCACATCGTAGAAAGCGGTGTCGCTAGACTCATCGAGCTTGGTACATTGATCGGGCTGAAGCAGCATGGCGGCAGAATCTCAGGGCTTTCTTTGAGTGTAAACAAAGATTAAGCCCAGGTCTATACCAATTGAGGCTGCCCATGCTGGGAAACTCTGCTATGGCAACCGCGTACCCATGGTCAAAAGCCAGATTTGCTAAACGGCCACGGACTCCGTCTCAGCTCGCACCCGGTCGATCAAATCCTTGAGGCCGTAGGGGTTAACCCGATAGCTCAGCGGGTGAGCAATTAGCCGGGCAGTGCTGTGGTAGAGCACCTCTAGCTCCATCAGGTTGTTTTCCTTCAGGGTTTTGCCGGTCGAAACTAGATCCACGATCGCCTCCGACATCCCCGTAATCGGCCCTAGCTCAACTGAGCCGTAGAGCGGCACGATTTCCACCGGCAAATCTAGGCTTTGGAAGTAGTCGCGGGCGCAGTTGACGTACTTAGAGGCCACCCGGCTGTGGGCGGGCAGATCGAGGGCAGATCGATAGGGGCTGGTAGTTTTGACGGCCACCGACAGGCGACAGCCGCCAAAGCCCAGGTCGGCCAGGTGGGCCACGGCGGGCTTTTTCTCGCGCAGCACATCGTAACCCACCATGCCGAGCTGGGCCTGGCCGTACTCTACATAGACGGGCACATCCTGGGCGCGCACCAGTAGCCCGGTGGCCTGGCCCGAGGCGTCGGTAATTTGCAGTTGGCGGTTGGCGTCGTCGAGAAACAGGCTAAAGTCGAGGCCAACGGCTTGGAGTAGGCGAATGCTGTCTTTGAGCATGCCGCCCTTGGGTAGCGCGATGGTGAGCATGGAAGTTTTCCTCAGCGGTGCTCTAAAGGAGGTTTGAACGGGTGAAAAAGGCTAGCTGGTGGGCAGTGCCCACCCTACAGAAGCCTCATTGATTTGTCCTACCCGCGAAACTTTTCGGTGACGCGGCGCATGGCTTCGTTTACGTTATCGCGGCTGTTGAAGGCCGAAATGCGGAAGTAGCCTTCGCCTGCGGCCCCAAAGCCCGAGCCGGGAGTGCCGACCACATGGCAGGTGTGCAGCAGCTTATCGAAAAAGTCCCAGCTAGTCAGGTCGTTGGGGGTTTTGACCCATACGTAGGGAGCGTTGACGCCGCCGTAGACGGCAATACCGGCAGCGGTGAGCTGCTCGCGAATGATGCGGGCGTTCTCCATATAAAAGTCGATCAGGGCTTTGGTTTGGGCCTGACCTTCAGGAGAGTAGACCGCTTCGGCCCCGCGCTGCACAATGTAGGAGACGCCGTTGAACTTGGTGGACTGGCGGCGATTCCACAGGCCGTGGAGGGCAACTTCGGTGCCGTCGTCGGCTTTGCCCATCAGGGTTTTGGGGACTACTGTTAGGGCGCAGCGAGTACCGGTAAAGCCCGCATTCTTAGAGAAGGAGCGGAATTCAATCGCGCACTCCCGCGCTCCCTCGATCTCATAAATAGAGTGGGGAATAGTGGGGTCGGTGATAAAGGCTTCGTAGGCGGCATCAAACAGAATAATCGAGCCGTGGGCGCGGGCGTAGTGAACCCAGGCTTGTAGGTGCTCTTTGCTGGCTACCGCCCCGGTGGGGTTGTTGGGAAAACAGAGGTAGATCAGGTCTACTTTTTCGTGGGGAATGCTGGCGGTAAAGGCATTGGCAGCGCTGATCGGTAGGTAGGTGAGGCCGCCGTACTCGCCGTTTTCGTTGGCGGGGCCGGTGTGGCCCGCCATCACGTTGGTATCTACATAGACGGGGTAGACCGGGTCGGTGACGGCGATCGAGTTGTTGCTGCCGAAGATATCTAAGATATTGCCGCAGTCGCACTTGGAGCCGTCGGAGATGAAAATTTCGCTGGCGTCAATGTCGCATCCCCGGCTTTGAAAGTCGTGCTGGGCAATTTTTTCGCGCAGCCAGAGGTAACCCTGCTCGGGGCCGTAGCCGTGGAAGGAGGCGCGATCGCCCATGTCTTCCACGGCTTTAACCATAGCGGTGCGGCAGGCTTCGGGCAGCGGCTCGGTCACATCGCCAATGCCCAGCTTAATAATCGGCGCGTCGGGGTTGGCCTCGGCAAAGGCGCTGACCCGGCGAGCAATTTCGGGGAATAGGTAGCCCGCTTTAAGCTTGAGATAGTTGTCGTTGATAGTGGCCATGGAGCGTTGCGCGATGTGAAAAGTTACTTAACTAAGGGTACAGCGCGATGGGGGAGTAGGGAGTAGGGGAGTGAGGAGTAATGGGGTAAGGGAGTTGGGGAGTGGATGGGTGGGTGGATGAGTAGGTAGTAGAACTAGCTCATCCACCCACCCACCCATCCACCCACCCCCGAGGACGCTACTATGGGATGTCCCTGATACCGCCCCACAGCCATGGCTCTTGGTGAAACTTCCGGCGAAACCCCCTTCGGCGACAAACTCTACGAAGGCAAGGCCAAGATTATCTACGCCACCGACAACTCGGCGGTGCTGCTGACTTACTTTAAAGACGACGCTACCGCCTTTAATGCCCAAAAGAAGGGCCAGATCGTCGGCAAGGGGCAGATCAACTGCGCTATCTCCACCTACCTGTTTAAGCAGCTGGAAGCGGCGGGTATTGTCACCCACTGGTTAGAGACGACGGGCGATCGCACCATGCGGGTCAAAGCCCTCCAAATCATTCCCCTCGAAGTCGTCGTTAGAAATTTGGCGGCGGGCAGCCTGTGCAAGCAGACCGGCCTGCCCCTGGGCCAGCGCCTCGATCCGCCGCTGGTCGAGTTTTACTATAAAGATGACGCCCTGGGTGATCCGCTGCTGACGGGCGATCGCATTCGCGCCATGGCGATCGCCAGTGAGGAACAGATCGCCACTCTGCGTCGTCTTGCCCTCAGCATCAATCAAATCCTGACGGATTTCTTTATGGGCTGCGCCATCACCTTGGTTGACTTCAAGCTGGAGTTTGGCCTCGATACCCAACAGCAGATTTTACTGGGCGACGAAATTAGCCCTGACACCTGCCGTCTATGGGATCAAACCACCGACGACGAAACTCAACGGGTGCTCGACAAGGATCGCTTTCGGCAAGATCTGGGCCAGGTCGAAGCGGCTTATCAGCGTGTGCTAGAAAAGGTGGCGGCACAATCGGCCAAGAATTAGCACCATCAATGCGGTAGAATTTGTCCGATTGTGGGGGCAGCGGCCCGCCCAGGGCAGTTTTCCCTGGCTCTCAGCCCGGGAGAGGGTTTTTTGATTGGTGTGTGGACGTGTTTAGCAGGTGTGTTTAGATGCGGGTTTCTCCTAATTATTTATTGGCCGTGTTGGCCACCTCTGGGCTGGTAGGGCTGATTGCAGCTCCGGCCCAGGCCGAGCCAGCCATCCCAGAATCTGTTGTGCAGGCAGCTTCCTCCGAAGCTGAACCCTTCGAACCCGTCGAGCCGGGCTATAGCCAAAGTGCTTCCGCCCTGGCTGAGCCTGTTATCGGTACCTCTGATCCCGCCACCACCCTTGACTTTGGCCAGGTGCAGCCCGACCTTGGCCCTAGCCCTGTCGCCGAAAACCTCCAAAGTGCGATCGACGGCTACCGCTCTGTTGAGGGTGAGGCCACCGCCGATTCTACTACGGCTCTCTCGCCCGCCACTGACTCAGCGTCTAGTGTTGAACAGAGCGCTCAACTGGCTCAAACTCCCAGCACCCAGCGCGAAATCACCCGTGAAGAGGCCCAACGCATTTTAGATGGAGCTGTGCAGCGTCGTAGCCAGCCCCAGCCTGGGCCAGGCGAAACTCCTGAAGCTGCGCCCACGAATGAGTCTACCGACGAAGCAGCCGATGAGCCTATTGAAGAAGCTCCTGAAGAACCAGCCGCCGAGGTCGAAGAACCCCGAGTTTTGGTCGCCGAAATTCAGGTTCAGCCCAATCAGGGCGAACTCGATCCGGCCCTTGAGAATCTGATCTACAGCGTCATCGAAACTCAAGCTGGGCGCACGACTACCCGCACCCAGCTTCAGCAAGATATCAACAGCATTTTTGCCACCGGCTACTTCGCCGACGTCGATGCCCAGCCCGAAGACACCGATTTGGGGGTGCGAGTCACCTTTTTAGTGCAGCCCAACCCGGTGCTGACTGACGTGCGACTTCAGGGCAATGAGGTGCTGCCCCAAACCATCGTCGATGACATCTTTGACGAACAAAAGGGTGAGATCATCAACCTGATTGACTTTCAGGAAGGCATTCTAGAACTCAACCAGTGGTACCAAGACCAGGGCTATGTGCTGGCCCAGGTGGTGGCCGCTCCCCAGGTTTCACCTGACGGGGTCGTCACCCTAGAGGTAGCAGAAGGGGTAATTGAAAGCATCGAAGTGCGTTACATCAACGATCTGGGTCAGGCCGTTGATGATGAGGGCAACCCAGTCCGAGGACGAACTCGGCCTTTCATCATTACCCGCGAGTTTGAGACCGAGCCCGGCGAAGTCTTTAACCAGGCCCGCATTGAACAAGACTTTCAGCGGGTGTTTGGCCTGGGGATTTTTGAGGATGTGGTGCCAGGGCTAGAACCCGCCGAAGACGACCCGCGCAAGGTTAAGCTGATCGTCAACGTGTCTGAGCGCAACACAGGCTCTGTAGCGGCTGGTCTAGGCTTTAACTTCACCGGCGATCTCTTCGGTACGGTCAGCTTCCGCCAAGACAACTTTGGCGGCAACAACCAAAAATTTAGCGCTGAAGCCCAGCTCAGCACCCGAGATATCCTGTTTGACCTGTCCTTTACCGATCCCTGGATTGCGGGCGATCCCTTCCGAACGTCCTACACCGCTACAGCCTTTGCTCGCTCGGCCAACAACCTCAACTTCGAGGATGGCCCTAACCCTATCAATCTAGCCAACGGCGATCAGGTGCGCATTCGCCGCCTGGGTACCGGCATTACCTTTAGTCGTCCCTTGGACAATGGCTGGACGGTGGCGGTGGGCACCCTACTTCAAAACGTGTCGGCTCGCGATGCCGATGGTAGGCTCAACGCTGTGGATGCTGCTGGCAACCCTCTGACAGCGAGTAGTAGCGGGGTTGATGACCTCTGGACATTCCCCATCAGTGCTACTCTCGATCGCCGCAACGATGCCTTTAACCCCACCAGCGGCAGCATTCTGCGGCTCAACACCGAGCAGTCAGTGCCCCTAGGGCGGGGCAGCATCTTTATGAATCGGCTGCGGGGGAGCTACAGCTACTACATTCCCCTCAGTCTGCTGAACTTTGCCGAAGGCCCCCAGGCCTTGGCCCTCAACTTTCAGGCGGGCACCATTGTTGGCGACGTCCCCCCCTATGAGGCGTTCGCTCTAGGCGGCACTAACTCCATTCGCGGCTACGACGAAGGCGAAGTGGGCAGTGGACGCAGCTATGCTCAGTTCACCGCCGAATATCGCTTTCCGCTGTTTTCGTTTTTGGGCGGTGCTTTATTCCTAGATGTCGGTAGTGATTTGGGCAGCGGTAATGCCGTACCCGGTGCTCCTGGGCCGTCGCGGGGTAAGCCCGGTAGCGGCATTGGCTATGGGGCTGGGGTGCGGGTCTCAACTCCCCTGGGCCCCCTGCGGGTTGACTACGGCTTTAGCGATCAGGGCGAGGGCCGCATCCACTTCGGCTTTGGGGAGCGCTTTTAATGGTGCAAACAGGTCTTGACTGCGATCGATCGATCCAATCGCACTGGGGCGTAGCCGCCAGGCAAACCACCTTGGCCACTGTGGTAGACCGGCAGGGTGTAGGGCTTCATTCGGGCCTGGCGACCACGGTTACGCTGAGGCCAGCGGCCCCAGGCCAAGGGCGTTTCTTTGTCCGCACCGATCTGCCGGGCCAGCCCTCGATCGCCGCTAGCCTGGCCGCCGTCAACCCAACGGTGCTGTCGACGGAGCTTCGTCAAGGGGAGGCTTCGATCCGCACTGTTGAGCACCTGCTGGCGGCCTTGGTGGGGTTGGGCATTGACAACGTTCGCATTGATATTACTGGCCCAGAGGTGCCCTTGCTGGACGGGTCAGCCCTGGGTTGGGTCGAGGCGATTCGCCAGGCGGGGCGGCAGGAGCTAGAAGCCCCTCGCCCCATAGCGCATTTGGAACAGTCGGTGACGATTCACCAGGGAGATGCCTTTGTCGCCGCCTTTCCGGCTGCGGTGGCGCGGTTTACCTACGGCATTGACTTTGAGGTGGCGGCGATCGGCAATCAGTGGTTTAGCTGGTCGCCTAGTGCCGACCCCTTTGGCCTGGAGGGGTTTGCCACCACCGTTGCCCCGGCCCGCACCTTTGGTCTGGCTCACCAGATCGAGCAGCTGCGCGCCAGCGGTCTGATCCAGGGTGGTAGCCTTGACAATGCCTTAGTGTGCGGGGAAGAGGGCTGGCTGAATCCACCCCTACGGTTTGAGAACGAACCCGCTCGCCACAAAATGCTGGACCTGATTGGTGATCTCAGCCTGTTGGGCAGTTTGCCCACGGCCCACATTGTGGCCTATAAAGCGAGCCACCGTCTCCACGGTGAGTTAGCGGCGGCGCTGGTGCCGTCTCTCATCTATGGCACCCTCTAGTGGCAAAATCAATCTAGGCATATTTGCCTGCTGCACCTTACCGTATTGACTCACCTATTGTGATTGACGCAACTGCATCGAGCTCTCTGACCACGACCTTAAGCGGCGTTGAAGCCGCTTCAGCGACGGAACCGATGGCGGTTCCCAAGATTAGCTATAGCGCTGAAGAAATCCACGCCCTACTACCCCACCGCTATCCCTTTGCCCTAGTCGATCGCATCATCGACTATGTTCCAGCTAAGCATGCCATTGGCATCAAAAATGTCACGTTCAACGAGCCTCACTTCCAGGGGCATTTCCCGGGGCACCCGATTATGCCAGGGGTTTTGATTGTCGAGGCCATGGCCCAGGTGGGGGGCATTGTGCTGATGCAGATTCCAGGAGTTCAGGGGTTGTGCGTGTTTGCCGGCATTGACAAGGTGCGGTTTCGTCGCCCGGTGGTGCCTGGGGATCAGCTGGTGATGACCGTAGAACTGTTGGCCCTAAAGCGGCAGCGGTTTGGCAAAATGCGGGGTCGGGCTGAGGTCGATGGGCAACTGGTCTGCGAAGGTGAGCTAATGTTCTCTGTGGTGGAGACGGCAACAACTCCTCAGGGGAAATAGGAAAACCATGTGTCTATGTTGCAATCTCTGGGTTTTGGAGGCGGGCCATTGACTACCCTGATTCATCCCACAGCCGTGGTTCACGAGGGGGCCCAGGTGCACCCCAGCGTCAAGATCGGCCCCTATGCGGTGATTGGTGAGCAGGTGAGCATTGGCCCTGGCACCGAAATTGGCGCTCACGCAATCATTGACGGCGAAACGACGATTGGGTCCCAAAATCGAATTTTTCCGGGGGCAGCCATTGGTCTGGAGTCGCAGGATCTCAAGTACGACGGCTCGATGAGTCGGGTGGTGATTGGCGACAACAACCTGATTCGGGAGTATGTCACCATTAACCGGGCTACCGACGCTGGGGCGGTGACCCTAGTGGGCAGCAACTGCCTGCTGATGGCCTACTCCCACGTGGCCCACAACTGCGTAGTTGAGGATCACGTCATTTTGGCCAACTCGGTGGCGCTGGCGGGCCACGTGTACGTGGAGTCGGGGGCGCGCATTAGTGGCATGGTGGGCGTTCACCAGTTTGTGCGCGTTGGGCGGCTGGTGATGATTGGTGGACTCAGCCGCATCGATCGCGACGTGCCGCCCTTTACGCTGGTCAACGGCAACCCGGCTGAGGTGCGAGGCCTCAATCAAATCGGCTTGCAGCGAGCGGGCCTCACCGCTGACCCCCAGGCCTATCGCGAGCTGAAACAGGCCTATCGGTTGGTCTATCGCTCGGGCGTATCGCTCAGTGAGGCGGTAAGCAAGCTCAATCAGGATGAGTCTAATGACTTGGTACGCCATTTTAGCGAGTTCTTGCGGGCGGCCCTGCAGAGCGATCGCCGTGGGTTGACCCCTGGCCGTCGCCGGAGCAAGCACAGCGATGATGAGTAGTTGGGGCGCAGCGTAGAGAATGGCTGACCTCACTCGGCGACGGATTTTTATTAGCACCGGCGAGGTATCGGGCGACTTGCAGGGGGCACTCCTGATTGAGGCGCTGGTGCAGCGGGCGCGCGATCGCCACCTCACCCTAGAGATCACGGCTCTGGGCGGCCCCCGCATGGCCAAAGCGGGGGCCACCCTGGTGGGCGAAACCACGGGCATTGGCTCGGTGGGTATTGTTGAGGCGCTGCCCTACCTCATGCCCACCCTGCGGCTCCAGCGGGTGGCTAAGGCGGCGCTCGATGCCCAGCCGCCCGACATCGCCGTGCTGATCGACTACATGAGCCCTAACCTGGAGATGGGTAACTACCTCAAAACCCACCATCCCCAGGTGCCGGTGATCTACTATATCGCCCCCCAGCAGTGGGTTTGGGCTTTTTCTGAAAACGACACCCGCAAGCTGGTGCAATGCAGCGATCGCATGCTGGCCATCTTTAGAGCCGAAGCCGACTACTTTCAACGATTTGGGGCTGACACGACCTGGGTCGGCCACCCCCTAGTCGATCGCTATCCTGGCCCCGCCGACCAGACCGCCGCCCGCCGGCAGCTAGGCCTGCCCCTTGATACCCCAGTGGTGACGCTGCTGCCCGCCTCCCGGCAGCAGGAGGTGAAATACCTCATGCCAGTGTTGCTCAAGGCGGCGCAGATCATCCAGGCCCAGTGTCCCGAGGTCACGTTCTTGCTGCCGGTGTCGATTCCGGCATTGCAGGCCAGTTTTGAGCAGGGGCTAGCGGCCCACGGGTTAAATGGTCGAGTGGTGAGCGAGGGCAGTCAGGGGGCGATCGCCGCCGCCGATGTCGCCATCACCAAGTCGGGCACCGCCAACCTCGAAATTGCCCTGATGGATGTGCCCCAGGTGGTGGCCTACCGCATTCACCCGCTCAGCGCCCGCATTGCCCACTACCTGCTGAAGTTTGACGTGCCCTACGTGTCGCCGGTCAACCTGGTGGTCAACCAGCCCGTCGTGCCCGAATTTTTGCAGTGGCGGGCGACCCCCGAGGCGATCGCCGCTGCGGCCCTAGAGCTGCTGCACAGCGACACCGCTCGCCAGACCATGCGGGCGGGCTACGCCAAAATGCGCGAGGAGCTAGGGCCACCCGGCGTTTGCCAGCGCACCGCAGATTTGATCTTAGATGCTCTGCCTAAAACGTCGTGACGGGATGCCCTCGATAGAATCAACCTGAAACTGTTGAAGCGTCCCCAAAGTCACTACAATTGTTATGCTTTGCCCGAAAGAGGTCGCTCTGTCTCTGACAGCCCGACCCGGTGGTGACAGGAGGATCTTGAGTGAATATACCTGAGCTATTTGCCCGTGGCGGACCTGCCATGTGGCCGCTGCTCCTACTTTCAGTCTTGGCTGTGGGCACTATTTTGGAGCGCATCTGGTTTTGGTCGCGCATTTTGACCCGCGAACGCGAGGTGTCTGGGCGGGTGCTAGAGGCCGCTCGGCGCGATTGGGCCGCCGCCGCCGATATTGCCTATCGCTCGGCAGCCCTGCCCATGGGGCGGTTTTTGTCGGCCCCCCTCAGGCTGCAATCCCCCGATCCCGAGGTGTTTCGCCTGGCCCTAGAAACCTCGGCCAACGAAGAACTGCTAGCCATGAGCCGGGGCGAAAAAATTCTGGAGGCCGTTGCTACCCTGTCTCCGTTGCTGGGTCTGTTGGGTACTGTGCTTGGCCTGATCAATTCCCTCGGTTCTATTCAAATCAGCGATCTGGGCAGCGGCGATGCCACCGCAGGCACCTCGTTGGGCATCAGTGAAGCGCTGATTAGCACGGCTACCGGCCTAATCATTGCTATTACCGCCCTGGCCTTCTATCGATTGTTTCAGGGATTTGTGTTTGGCCAGGCCAAGATGTTTCGCCAAGCGGGTAGCGAGCTAGAGCTGCTTTACCGCCAGAGTTGGGCTCAGCTCCACGGGGTGTCGCCCATGCCGGTGCCAGTACCGGTGCCTGCTGACGCCTTAGTTGAGCCAAATTCCTCGGTGCTCGATGTTGCGCCCTCTGCGGAGAACCCCTCGCTATGAAAGTAGATCTACTCGATAACCCCTCCAGGGATGTGCACCTGGAAATTGTGCCGCTGATCGACGTAATTTTTTGCATTCTGACGTTCTTCATTTTGGCGGCGGTAGGCTTGACCCGGCAGCAGGCCATTAACCTCGACCTGCCTACGGCCCAAACAGGGCAACCCCTACCCGGTCAGGTGGGGCAGGGGGCCGATCGCCTCTACGTCAGCATTGACGGCTTTGGCCAGGTATATCTTGACCAGCAGCCCGTGCCCATCGAACTGCTCAGGGATGTGCTGGGTCAGTTTAACCAGGTCAACCCCGGCGGGCTAATTGTGCTCTATGCCGCCCGCGATGCCCGCTACGAAGATGTGGTCGTGGTGCTTGATGAACTGCGGTCGGTCGGGGGCGATCGCGTTGCCCTAGCGACTCTGCCCGCCGATACCACCCTGGGGCCAGAGGATGCTGCTCCCGGCGATGATCCAGCTCAACTCCCGGAGGGATTTCCCCAGGAGGCCCCCGAGGGTCAGCTGCCGCCTGGGTTTGGTCAGCCTGACAGCCAACCCCAAGCGCCGACCTCGCCACTGTTTCCCAGTGAACCGACCTCGCCGCTCCAGCAACCGACCTCGCCGCTTCAGCCTGCACCCAAGCCCAGTCCGACGCGGCCATAGGTCATACCTAAAAGTCTTTCCCTGGGTAGAGGCTGGGCTGTCAGCATTCCGGTTTTATGGGGAGATCTGGGTTAGCCACTATCGAACTTCAAGCTTCGACTTTGGATCAGTGGAATATTAGTTGGGTAGCCTGGAAACGTTTGATTTCCGGGGGGTGATGTTTGGTAGAACTTTCCTGGTTGCACACTCGGGGTAAGGTAGGGACAGTGATGCTCTAGTGTCCTATGCTGTCTACGCTGCAAAACGCCTATCAGTACGCGCTGGATAACAGCGATCGCATTCTCACTGCTCTGCAACAGCACCTGCTGCTAGTGGCGGTGCCCCTGGCGATTGGGCTACTGGTGGGGCTACCGCTGGGCTTGTGGAGTGCGCGATCGCGCCTGGTTTCCACGGTCATGCTCAATAGCTTCAACGCCCTGCGAGTGATTCCCAGCCTGGCGGTGCTGTTTTTGGCGGTGCCGGTGCTGGGGTTGAGCTTTTGGTCGGCGGTGCTAGCCCTGACGCTGCTGGTGATGCCGCCCATTCTGATCAGCACCGACGTGGCCTTTCGCACCATTAGCCCCGCCATTCGCGAGGCGGCCACGGGTATGGGTATGCCCTCGGTTGACATTCTCAAAACGGTCGAGATTCCCCTGGCGCTGCCGGTGGTGATTGCGGGCATCAAAACTGCCACGGTGGAGGTGATTGCCAGCGCTACTCTAGCGGCGTTTGTGGGGGCGGGCGGGTTGGGCGCGTTTATTGTGCTGGGGTTCGCCGCCTATGACCCAGCGATTTTGCTGGTGGGGGCGGTGCCGGTGGCGCTGATGGCGCTGCTGGCCGAGGTGGGGTTGAGCGCGGTGCAGCGAGCCGTGCAGGCTCCAGGGATGCGATCGGCATAAAGGCTAAACTTGAGTATGGCTACCGCCCTAACGGCAAAGACATTATGACTATTCAAACAACATCCCGATATGTCACCCGCAACCCAGATAT
>JANPIO010000207.1:0-9831 GCA_031425055.1 Phormidium sp. VAR_61_metabat_6 | reverse complement strand
ATCAGCGGCTTGATGAAGCACCAGATCGACTGGATTCCCCTGAGCCTGGGGGCGGTGCGGCCTACCCAAGGCAAAACCCTGGCAGTGATGCAGGTGAGCGGCGGGTCTCAATCGTTTAACGCGGTGAACACGCTGCGGGTGCTGGGTCGGTGGATGCGGATGTTTACGATTCCGAACCAGTCATCGGTGGCCAAGGCCTATCAGGAGTTTAACGACGACGGCACGATGAAGGACTCGGCCTACCGCGATCGCGTTATCGACGTGATGGAAGAACTCTACAAATTCACTCTGCTGCTGCGCGATCAAGTAGACTATCTCACCGATCGCTACAGCGAGCGCAAGGCCGAGACTGAAAAGCAGGCTCAAGCCATTGTCAGCCAATCCATCGGCACCGTCCCTAGCCAAGCCTAGTACCCTCAACCGAAGTTGGCCCCATGTCCCTATTTCTCCGCTGATCTGAGCACTTTGGATGAAAACGGACTCTCTGGCCCCACCGACGGCCAGCGATCGCTCGATTACGAATTCTGCATTCCTGCGGGCGGTGCTTACACCCAAGCGGTGAGCGCCATCGACCCTTCGGCGCAGTTTTTTCCGCAGAGCCGAGGGCGCATTGGCTGCGGTGAGGGTGAGGTGCTGACCATTGGCAACACCTACCAGACCAACTACCAAGACATCCTGATTGAGCTAGCCAACCTCGACTACATCGACCGCATCCAGCCGGTTAGTCTCTGGTGGTCTCGCTCCCGCTACTTAGCGGCAAATTTTGCTTAACTTTTGGGAACCCGTAAATTTACATTGTTTAATTTCTAAACAGCCCGCTGGCATCCGAAGTATTACGGGTATCGAAGGGCCATACACTAGGGAGAATTAGTCGGCGTGGGCGATCGCGCTGCGGGTGTTGTTGGGATTGCAGGCGTGAGGTCAATGAAGTTTCGCTCGTTTATTCGTCCCCTCGCCATTGCTGCTGGACTGGTGCTGGTGCTGGGGTTGGGCCTGCTGGGGCGGTTGACGCTCAACACGCCCCTGTACCTAATTGAGCGCGGCGGGCAGGCTCAGCCGCTGGCGCTTCAGTTTGTACCGAAGCAGTCGCCCGTTGTCGCCTCGGTGCTGGTGCGCCCCGATCGCCTCGCCAGTCTGTGGGAATACCTGGCGTCCCCTCGCCTGCGCCAGGAAACTCGCCGCGATCAGGAACTAATTGAGCAAGCGCTATTGGCCAATACCGGCCTCAGCTACAGCCGCGATATCCAGCCGTGGCTAGGGGAAGAGGTGACCGCCGCCATGGTGACCCCCGATCTCGACCAAGACCCCACCAATGGCACCGCTCCTGGCTATCTGGTGGCTCTGGCTTGCAACGACAGCGCGGCGGCCCAGGCGGCGCTAGAGCTGTACTGGCAGAACCGCGCGATCGCCGGTGACGCCCTGACTTTTGAAGAATTCTCGGGCAACCGCCTAATTTACGCGCGGCGGGCAACTCCGCAATCTTCTAGAGAAGAAATTGCCCAACTGGCCACGGCTCTAGTGGCCAACCGCTATGTACTGGCGGCCAATCACCCCGATGTGCTGCGCCAAGCCCTCACCGCTGCCCAGTCTACCGATCTCAATCTCCAAAGCGATCGCCGCTACAAAACCGCCCTGCGGGAGCTGCCCAGTCAGCGGGTGGGGCTGCTGGCGCTGAACCCGTCTGCGGTCAGCCAGTGGCTCAACCCCGAGAGAAAGCCTGATGGGGCGGCGGTAGAACTGGGTGAACTGGGAGCCGCCGATGATCAGGTGGGCTGGGGGCTGATGTCATGGCAGCTCTCCCGTGAGGGGCTAGTGGGCCATACGGCGCTGCTGGCCGCCCAGGGGCACCGCCTTCATCCCCAGCGGGCCAGGTCAGCCGATTGGGCAAACATTGTGCCCTACCTGCCAGATTCCCTGGCGGTAGCAGCCGTGGGAACTGACTTAGCAACCCTGGGACAGCGGCTCGATCCCCTGCTGGCCCTGATCTCCCCTGGGGGGGACGGCAGTTTTCCATTAGCCAAGTTGATTGACGGTGCGCTGGGCCAGGGCGCGATGGATCTCCTCCAGACTGGAGTAGATCGCGCCTACGGGGTGGGATTAGGGACGGCTGAAACCGGCTCGCCCGATTGGCTGGTGGTCGCTCCCCAGAGCGCAACCCTGGCCGCAGCGCTTGATGGGATGACCGCTGTAGCCCAGGAAAAGGGCCTGGGGGTTGGGTCGCTGGATCTGCGGGGCACTCCGGCGATCGCCTGGACTCGCCTGGCCCTACCCAAAACGCGGGGGGCACAGCCCTTGCAGGTGGTGGCCGAGGTGGCGGGCCTACATGCCCAGGTCGATCAGTACGAGGCACTGGCCGCTTCCCCCGCCACGCTAGATGCCGTCATTCACCCCGCTGCTGTACCTCGGCAGCGCCCGGCCTGGTGGTCGCAAGTGGCCCAGGTGCCTGGCCCCAGCACCGGCTATGTGCATATCGACTGGCCGCAGATTCAGGCTGGCTTAGCCGCTCAGCTGCCCCGGTGGCGGCTGTGGAGCACGGCGGCCCAGCCTGCCCTCAAGCATCTACGACAGGTTACGCTGGTCAATGGCGATCGCAGCGATGCGATGCAGACCGGTAGCATTCTGGTGCAGCTCAGCAACCAATCGTGACGATGCAGTGATGGCAGACTCGACCACTTCAACGGATTTCGCGATCGCGCCCCTGCTGGCCTCCTACCTAGCGGGCAGCACCCTCGACGACGCCCAGCGTCAGCAGCTGCTGACGTGGGAACTGGCCGACCCCAAGCGGGCCGCTGCTTGGGGCATCACCGCTGAGAACGGCGCGGCCCGAATCGAGGAACGCCTGAGCTGGCTGCAAACCCTGGTGGCCCACCACGATACTTTGCCGCTGCCATCGGCACCGATGGAGCACTACTTGGGGTTGTACTGGCGGCTGTGGCTGCCCCTGGCCCTGAGCCTCAAGCAGGCCCGCGATGCCCAGGCTGGCCCACTGATTCAAGGGGTGCTGGGCGGGCAGGGAACGGGAAAAACCACCCTGACTCTGATTCTGCAGCACATTCTCCAGGTGATGGGCTACCGGGCGGTGGGCCTTTCGATTGACGATATTTACAAAACCTACCGCGATCGCCAGGCGCTGATTCAGGTTGACCCCCGGCTGCGGTGGCGCGGCCCACCGGGCACCCACGACATCGACCTGGGGCTGGCCACCTTGGCCCAGATTCGAGCGGCGGAGGCGGGTGAGGTTGTGGCCCTGCCTCGGTTCGACAAATCGCTGCACGGCGGCGAGGGCGATCGCACTGACCCGGAGTGGGTACAGGATGTAGATATTCTGTTGTTTGAGGGCTGGTTTTTAGGGGCGCGCCCCATTGATCCGGCTCAGTTTGACCAGGCCCCAGCACCCATTGTCACCGAGGTCGATCGCCAGTTTGCCCGCGACATGAACGCTGAACTGGCCACCTACCTGCCCCTGTGGGACTGTCTCGATCGCCTGATGGTGCTGTGCCCAGCCGACTACCGCCTGAGCAAACAGTGGCGCAAAGACGCCGAACACCAGATGAAGGCCCAGGGCAAAACCGGTATGAGCGATGCCAGCATCGATGCGTTTGTGGAATATTTTTGGTGTGCCCTGCACCCAGAGTTATTTATTGCGGCCCTTAAGCGCGATGGTGAACACGTTAATTTAGTGGTAGAAATCGACCGCGATCGCACTCCCAGGGCTATATACTCCCCATCATTAGCTATTATTTAGCTAATGTGCTGAGTTGCTGTCTACCTAACAGTCGTTAATTTTGGATAGTGATTTTTTATTATGAGTTCTAACGTTCAAGTTATTGAGCCTGCCGGTATTTTAGACAGCACCAAAGCCGAAGAGTTTCGCGCCTCTGTGGAGGCACTGCTCGATGAAGGGGTCGAGGTTATTTTAGTTGACTTAAAAGACATCACCTTTATTGACAGCTCGGGGCTGGGTACGCTGGTAGTACTGCTTAAAAAGGCGCGATCGCTCGCCCGCAGCTTCTGCATTTGCTCTATGAACGACCAGGTTCGTATGCTATTTGAACTGACCAGCATGGACCGAGTGTTTGATATTTATGAAAACCGTCAAGTTTTTGAAGATGTCAAACTCAAAGTGCCCTAGAACTAGATACAAAAAGGGGTGCAAGGCTTGAGGTTTTAGGTATAAGAATTAGCCCTAAAACCTGTACCTAAAACCTGACACCCTCGGGAAAGTCGCTTAGATTTATGCCGCTAGAGGACTAGTCTAAGTTGACCATCATCAGAGACATATCATCGCTGGCAACCTCTCCCGCCTGGCATTTAATTACGGTATCGAGAATGTGGTCAATACTGCGATCGCGCTTGGCCATAGCTAGCAAATCTATAAAGTTGTCTAGCCCGAGGTACTGCTGATTGTCTTGCAGCACCTCGTAAAGGCCGTCGCTGAATAAATAAAGGCTGCTGTTGGGGGGCAGATGGCAGCGCTGCCACTGGTACTTGGCCTCGGGCAGCATGCCCACGGGCATGCCGGGAGTGCGCAGGCGGGTAGTGGTCACTTTTTGGTCGGCGTCGATCGACACCAGCACCGCAGGGGGGTGTCCAGCGCTGGCGTAGAGCAACTGGCGGTTGGCACAGTTGAGCACGCCGTACCAGATGGTGAAATATTTTTGGTTCTGATCGCTCATTTGAAAGGTTTCGTTGAGCGCTCGCAGCACCTTTTCGGGGCGGTAGAAGCTGACATCGGGCAGCGACTGAGCACGCAGCACGTTCAACACCGAAGTTGAGAGCAGCGCCGAACCCAGCCCGTGGCCCGAAACATCGAGCAAATACATTACTAAATAGTCGGGGTCAAGCCAGTAGTAGTCGTAGCAGTCGCCACCGAGCTGCTGAGAGGGCACAAACCGCGATTGGATAGGCACTCTGCCAACTTGGTCGTTGGGCAGGAGCGATCGCACATAGCCCTCCGCCTCGGCCATTTCGGCTTCCATCCGCTGCTTTTGCTGGCGCAGGTCTTGGGTGAGCTGGTAGATGCGCAGCCCCGCTCGCACCCGCGCATTGAGCTCGTTGATATCCACTGGTTTCGAGAGCAGGTCGTCGGCTCCCATCTCCAGCCCCTTGACGCGATCGGCGGTGCTGTAGCGGGCCGTCAACAGCAGCAGTGACGTAATTGAGAGCACCGGGTGATGCTTAAGTGCCTGGCAAATGGCCAGCCCATCAATGGTGCCCGGAATATTCCAGTCGCAGATAATCACCCCCGGCAGCAGCTTTTCGGCCAGGGTGAGGCCTTCTGCCCCGCTGCGGGCTGTGGTTATGCTGTAACCCTGCTGCTTAAGAGCGCTAACCAAAAACTGCTCTGTGGCGGCATCGTGCTCAATGATGAGGATGTCGATCATGCTGCGCTTTAGACCAAGGGAGTAACCGTAGACCTGGAGAGTGAGTCGCGTTGATAGCGGTAGTAGAGCAACCCAGGCGTTTCTAGCTTTCCCCGCTGGCCTAGCACCACAGCTAGATGGGGATACTGAGGTTTAGCGTAACCCTAAACTGTCTCAGCCAGGGACTTCATAAAGATCCTACGCGATCTCTTTAGAGTCCAAGGGCTACAGAGCTGAGTAGCCAATCCTTAGAGCCATCCCTGCCTGCTTGAATGTGTAGTCTTAGTTCCGGCGGGAATCTTTAACTAGGCAACTTTTTATGAACGGTACGGTGAGCTACTGTGATCTGCGCGGGAGTCTGTTTAGCATAGTCATGCTGTTCCGTTAGGCCAACCGGTTATGGATACTGTGGTTATGGATTCCCAGACCTGCTCGTTGCCTACTAGCTGCGTCGTGCCGGTATACAAGTCGCCGAAGGATTACCAGGCGTTTCGCATTAGCCCCGGCGACAGCAACCGCCTTGCCCTAGTGTTTGACCCCACCGTTGCCAATATGTCGCTGACCTACTGCGTCGAAATTTTTGACGTCGGCGGCAAAACACCCCCTAACCGACACCAGGTTGCCGTTGAAATGTTTTTTGTGCTCAAGGGCGAAGGCCGTGCCACTTGCGACGGCAAAACTGTTGCTATTCAAGCGGGAGACAGTATTTTGGTGCCCCCCAGCGGCGTGCATGTGGTCGAAAACACTGGCTTCACCCGGCTCTATACCCTGTGCATCATGGTGCCCAACGAAGATTTTGCTGAGCTGATTCGCAGTGGCACCCCCGTTGAGCTAGACAATGAAGATTTGGCTGTTTTAGGCCGTCATGATTCCCCCTACCCCTAGGGGCACTCCTTTCGGTACCGTAGGGTAGGCCATAGCCCACCTCCAGTCTGGGCCATGCCCACCCATACCATCTAAACCTTTGCTCACTCCTGGCCTCTACGCTGTTGCTCCCCCGCAAACCCTAACGCTGGTGCTGCCCTCCCCCTCGGGCGGGAAGGAGGGGGAGGCGATTCACCTCGACGCCGATGTGTACTATCCCATTGGCGACGGGCCGTTTCCGGTGCTGCTGATGCGGCAGCCCTACGGTCGAGCGATCGCATCCACCGTGGTCTATGCCCATCCCAGTTGGTACGCCAGCCACGGCTACATTGTGGTGATTCAGGATGTCCGGGGGCGGGGTACCTCCGGTGGGGAGTTTGACCTGTTTCGCCACGAGACCGACGACGGCTATGCCACCGTGCAGTGGTCGGCAAACCTTCCCCAGAGCAATGGGAAGGTCGGCATGTACGGGTTTTCTTACCAGGGGATGACCCAGCTGTATGCGGCGGCGAGGCAGCCGCCTGGGTTGAGAGCGATCGCCCCAGCTATGGTGGGCTACGACCTCTGCGCTGACTGGGCCTACGAAAATGGAGCGTTACCCCTGCAAATTGGCCTGGGCTGGGCGCTCCAGCTTGCCGCCGAAACTGCTCGTCTGCAGCAGGATGCCGTGGCCTATCAGGCACTACGCCAGGCTGCCCATGTCCTGCCCCTAGGCGATGCTGTTCCGTCCCGACCCCAGGTGCTGAAGGTCTATGCGCCCGATTCTTTCTTTCACCAGTGGCTCGATCGCCCTCAGCCCGACGACTACTGGCAGGCGCTCAAGCCAGACTTAGCCGCAGTGAATTTGCCCATGCTGCACATTGGCGGCTGGTACGACCCCTACCTGCGGGGCAACCTGCGCCTGTATGAGCAAATGGTGTCTCAGGGCAGCGCCCCCCAAGCACTGTGGATTGGCCCCTGGGGGCACCTGCCCTGGAGCCGCCGGGTGGGAGCAATGGATTTTGGCCCAGAGGCCGACAGCCCAATCGATCGCCTGCAAATTCGCTGGTTTGATCGGTTTTTGAAGAATTCTCCTGCTGAGACCGACGCCAAGTCTCCTATCCATCTGTTTGTGATGGGGGTGAACCAGTGGCAGGGGCGCGATCGCTGGCCGACCAACCCCGGTCGACCCTTCTACCTCAGCAGCAGCGGCCTGGCGGGGATGCGCGAGGATGACGGCGTACTAAGCCCTCACTTATTTCAGATTCCGAGACAACCGGCATCCCCAACCGAGGACATAATCGTGCACGACCCTTGGCGACCGGTGCCCTCCCTCGGTGGTCACTGCGGCTTGCCGTCTGGCCCCTTTGACCGAAGTTTGATCGACTGCCGCTCCGACGTCCTGACCTACACGACCGCTCCCTTAACTGAAAGGCTGAGGCTGGTAGGAACGGCGATCGCTACTCTCTACTGCCGGGCCGATGCCCCCAGTTTTGACCTCAGCATGGTGCTCTCGGAGGTGCATATCGATGGTCGGGTAATCAACCTCACCCAGGGGCAATGCCGAGTTGATAATCTCGATGCAGCAAGCCTTAGCCCCCAGAGGGTGACGCTGCCCCTACAGCCCACGGCCTGTAGCCTAGCCCCTGGTCACCGCCTGCGGTTGAGCGTGGCGGCCTCTTGTTTCCCCGCCTACGCGGTGAATAGTGGTACTGGAGCAAGGCCTGGAGACTGTGCTCAGATAGACCATCAGATCATCACCGTAACCCTTGCCCACGGGCCGATTTACCCTTCCTGCGTAAAGTTACCTCTAGAGGTAGAGTGAAGGGCGATCGCGATCGTAAAGAATAAAAAAAATCGGCTCCCTAAGGAAGCCGATGTAGGTGATACTAAATATCTACGTTGTTCTCTCAATCTGGAAGAAACCATCAAAAACCACGCGCTTTTGGCAGCGTCGGAGGTCAGATAATTTTTCCGCTGGAGGGCTCTCATCTCCTCCGTTCCTCATTGTAACAACAAGTACAGATTTTCATTAACACAATCTTCGCTGATTGTGTGTTGATTTGATAACCTAAGCTAATGAGCAAATGTACTCAGTATTTTCTCGTAGAGCTTGTTTAGAGGTTTGGCGTCTAATTCTGAATCCCTATCCCTCACTTCAGCAAGCGGTGGTTCGGCAAAGACGTTTGTGTAGTTTAGCTAGAGACTTTACTCTGCTCGCCTCCCAAAATCACGGTCATTCAACAGCATTGGGCCGTGGCGGTTCTACCGTTCAGTTTTACGCTCGATAGGGCCACCCGCCCCAGACCCAGCGAGAAGCGCCTACCGCAAAGTGGATTTGTTAAACAGGTTGATGCGGGGCTGCCCCTGCTGGGTAAACACCCGCACCGCATAGGTTGGCGTCTGCGAAAACACGATGGTGCCATGAGGCACCTCAGCCCGCTCGGGGCTAGGTAGCTGGGCGAGTTCGCTCAGACTGCCGTCATCAGCCACAAAGCTGCGGTTGATCACCTCGATTTGGGTCAGCTGGGCCACCTTGATGCAACGCTCCCCCCGCAGTACTTCAGAGCGCGATCGCCCCCGGTACGGTTCAACCCACAGCCCAGTACGGGAGGGAAGTTCGCCATCGCAGTAGGGTTCCTACCACTTTAGGTAGAAGCGACTTTAACGCACCATAGTAACTGTAGAGAGCGAAAGCTCAAACGCTTGACCCGATTGACTTTAACGGTTTGAAAAGGCAAGTACCAGGAGGCTAGAAACCTATGATTATTCGTCGCTATTTAGACCCCATTACCGAAATCAACGCCATTCGCCGTCAGATTAACGATGCCTTTGGCGATCTCACCAGTGAAGCGCTGACCAAGACCGATTGGGCTCCTGCCATTCGCTTAGTTGACCACGGCCATGAGTTCGTGTTGACGGCTCACCTAGTGGGCGTCAACGCTGCCGACCTCGATGTGCAAGTCACTGCTGATAGTGTATCGGTTGCTGGCGTTCGCAAGGCTCCCGAAGCCTCTGCTGAAGAAGGCACCCAGGTGCTCTACGACGACACCCGCTACGGCAGCTTCCAGCGCGTGGTCAACCTGCCCGACGCTGTGCAAAACGACAAGGTTGTGGCCGACTTTAGCCACGGCGTGCTGACTCTGACCCTGCCCAAGGTGGTTGAAGCCCGCAACAAGGTGGTCAAAATCAGCCTGGGCGGCAACGAAAGCCCTGCCATTGAAGCGGGCGAAGCCTAACTCAGAGCAGGAGATGTCTCAGCGCTAACGGTTGACGATTGAGAGTAAGTCATGATGATTAGGGAGGCAATGCCTCCCTTTTTTTTGCTGTGCTGATTGCAGCATTACGCCAGTGAATTCGCGACGATTCTCAACTCAGGCCACCTTGGAGCTAGCCCCAGGTCATTTGCTGGGCTTCTACGGCTGCGGCTTTTCGAGGTCGGCATCGCCTACGGTAAACGTGACCGAGAGAGGGCTATCAACCCGGCGAGAGGCCTCGCGTAGCTCGAGCCCCACGATCATGCCGTCGTCGTCGTAGTCGAGAATGAGGTTGGGCGAAATGCGGGCGGTTTCGCCGACTTCGCGCTGGTTAAAAGCGATTTGCAGGATGTCGCGATCGGGGTCGT
>JANPIO010000206.1:0-41343 GCA_031425055.1 Phormidium sp. VAR_61_metabat_6 | reverse complement strand
ACCAACTCGATCCTCAAAAGCCGCTGATCTGTGGCACCACCGTCATTTGGGAAAGCGAGTACGTGGGCACCGGCAAAAAGCCTGTGGCGGGCAGCACCATCTTTGGGGTGCGGGGGACGACGTTGTATCGCGATCGCGGCTTTGCCACCCCAAAGCCCGTCACCGCCCAGTACCACTTCACTGACAGCCGCACCCTGGTGCTCAAAACCCAGTACAACGACTCTTCTTTTGAAGAGGAACTGCGGCTGATTGGCCAGCGCTACCGCACCCGCCAAACGGTGATTTCCCGCGCTGGAGAACAGATTATGATCGGGCAATACCTGGAAACTCGCCTTTGAGGTTAATTTTGGGGCCTAGTATCTGCTAAGCAAGGGCTGCCTCGGTTTAGCATTTTGGTATAGCCATTGCCAAAGAGAAGAGAATGCTAATCGATCTGAGCCACACCGTAGAGCACGGCATGATTACCTATGAGGGTATTCCTGGCCCCATTATTTGTGATTTTCTCAGCCGGGAGGCCTCGCAGGCCCACTATGCCAAAGGCACCACGTTCCACATTGGCAAAATTGAAATGGCAGCCAATACCGGTACGTACATCGATTCGCCCTTTCATCGCTACGCCGAGGGCAAGGATTTATCAGAACTGCCTTTAGAATCTATCGCCGATGTCGATGGGCTGCTGTTTCAAGCTGATTCGGCGCAACGGGCGATCGGTCCAGAGTTGTTCGCAGGGACAGCGGTTCAGGGTAAAGCCGTACTCGTGCATACCGGTTGGTCTCAGCACTGGCGTACAGCTCAATACTTTAAGGGGCATCCCTTTCTAACCGCAGCGGCGGCGGAGTGGCTTCAAACCGCTGGCGCTCGACTGGTGGGCATTGACTCGCTCAATATTGACGACACTAGCGATGGCCACCGCCCTGTGCATTCAATCTTGCTGGGGGCCGATATCCCCATTGTTGAGCATATGTGCAACCTTGAAAGTCTTCCCCAGTCGAGCTTTAAACTCCACGCCGTGCCCGTCAAGGTCAAGAGCTTTGGCACGTTTCCCGTGCGTGTTTATGCGGTTACTCAACCATAGATTGGTGGGTCACCCTGAAGATTCCTAGCGGGTTTGGACGACGGTAGGGCTCACCAAGCCCCAGTGAGGATTGCCGTCGCCTGTGGTCAGGCTGACCCAGCCCAGCCCTTCGCTGGTGCCCACCCAGATCTTGTTGCCTGTATTGGGCGACAGCGACAGAATGCGCCCGGAGGGCAACGAGGGCACCTGGCCCAGCAGTTCGCCGCTGTCGGGCTTGATCTTGAACAAACCTGTGGTGGTCCCTACCCAAGCATTTCCGGCCTGGTCAAATTCGACCGTTTGCACGTTTTTATCGCGCATTGTCCCCACCGATCGCACCAGTTCAGACCGCACTGGGTCTACGACCAGCAGACTGCTGGCTGTGCCGACCCACAGGTTTCCCTCCGGGCCGAGGGTGATCGACTGCACCGCGCCGCCGGGCAGGTCGCTGACTTCGCGAATGGGGAAGGCATTGGCCGTATTGACCTGTACCAGGCCGCTGAGGGTGCCAACCCAGAGGTTGTTGCGGCCGTCGAGGGCGAGGGCGTTGGCGCTAACACCGGGCAGATCCTGCACGGTGGTCATCAGCAGGCCGCGATCGGGGCTGATCATGACTAGGCCGCGATCGGTGCCGGCCCAAAGAAAGCCGCGACTATCTACCAACAGCGACAGCACCCGGTTGGAAGGCAGGGTGAAGTTTTGAGCAGTAATCACATTAGTGCGCGGGTCAACCCGCACCAGACCGTCAAAGGTGCCCACCCAGATGCGCCCAACCCGGTCTTGAGCTAAGGATTCCAGGGTGCGGCTGGGCATTCTGACCCGTTGCAGTACTTGCCCAGTTTCGGGGTTAATGCGCGACAGCCCTGCCCAGGAGCCGACCCAGAGGTCGCCAGTAAAGTCGGGCTGGAGGGCGGTGACGCGATAGTCGCTGGTGAGGGAAGCCTGGGCGATCGCTGGGGCTGGCGATCGGTGGGCGTCAAGGTCGAGGGGTGATAGACGCGGGGCGGCTTCCCCGAGGGCAGGGGATGGCTGGTGAAAACTTCCCGGTGACAGCGTTAGCGACGATAGAACCAGCAGGCTTAACATAATCTCTCCCCACGGTTTGCGGTGGCGTGCAATAGCCCCTAATGAATGACCCATCAGGGTTTGGGCACCTCAAGCGTTACAGTATATCGACAATTTCAGGGAGCGGAGTCTCTGGAGAGATTTTGTCGGCCAGCACTGTTGGGGCATAGAACCAGGTCTGCTTCAAGGAACTTGAGAAACCCACACCTTGGTTCACTTTGATTCATAGTTTTTAGTTATGAATGTATACAGATCTTCCAAAATTAAACTTATCCGATCGCTGATAGTATGCTAACCATACGGTAATTAAAAATACTAAAAGCGCTTCAAGGGCAGCCGTCTTGAGAGGTGCTTTGGTATTTCTACTCGTCTCAAATTTGCGTGGGCTGACCGGAGCTTAGGCTGAGCAAGGGCTTCCTTAACTGAGGAAGCTTATTTGTGTGTGGCTGGGCTGTAAAGGTTCGCTTGAGGGATTTCATTAGATTCACAGGAAGGGAGACATGTCTTACTCTCAGACAACAACTCAATCAAAAGCTGGCTATAGCGCCGGGGTTAAGGACTACAAACTGACCTACTACACTCCGGATTACACGCCCAAGGATACCGACATCCTGGCAGCGTTCCGGATGACCCCCCAGCCCGGTGTGCCGCCCGAAGAGTGCGCCGCTGCTGTGGCCGCTGAATCGTCTACCGGTACCTGGACTACGGTGTGGACCGACCTCTTGACCGACATGGATCGGTACAAGGGTCGTTGCTACGACATCGAGCCCGTGCCCGGCGAAGACAACCAGTACATCTGCTACGTGGCTTACCCCCTCGACCTGTTCGAGGAAGGCTCTGTCACCAACCTGCTGACCTCCCTGGTGGGCAACGTGTTTGGCTTCAAAGCCCTACGTGCCCTGCGTCTCGAAGACCTGCGGATTCCCGTGGCCTACCTGAAGACCTTCCAGGGGCCTCCCCACGGCATTCAGGTGGAGCGCGATCGCCTCAACAAGTACGGTCGTCCTCTGCTGGGCTGCACCATCAAGCCCAAGCTGGGTCTGTCGGCCAAGAACTATGGCCGCGCCGTCTACGAGTGCCTGCGCGGTGGTCTCGACTTCACCAAAGATGATGAGAACATCAACTCCCAGCCCTTCCAGCGCTGGCGCGATCGCTTCTTGTTTGTGGCCGACGCCATCCATAAGTCCCAGGCTGAAACCGGTGAGATCAAGGGTCACTACCTGAACGTCACCGCCGGCACCTGTGAAGAGATGCTGAAGCGGGCCGAGTACGCCAAAGAACTCGACATGCCCATCATCATGCACGACTTCTTGACGGGTGGCTTTACCGCCAACACCACCCTGGCTCACTGGTGCCGCGACAACGGTGTGCTGCTGCACATTCACCGCGCCATGCACGCCGTGATCGACCGTCAGAAGAACCACGGTATCCACTTCCGTGTGCTGGCCAAGTGCCTGCGCATGTCCGGTGGTGACCACATCCACACCGGTACGGTTGTGGGCAAACTGGAGGGCGATCGCGCCGGTACTCTGGGCTTCGTTGACCTGCTGCGCGAAAACTACATCGAGCAAGATAAGTCTCGCGGTATCTACTTCACCCAAGACTGGGCTTCCATGGGCGGCGTCATGGCCGTGGCCTCCGGTGGTATCCACGTGTGGCACATGCCCGCTCTGGTGGAAATCTTTGGCGACGACTCCGTGCTGCAGTTTGGTGGTGGTACTCTGGGCCACCCCTGGGGTAACGCGCCGGGTGCTACTGCTAACCGCGTGGCCCTCGAAGCTTGCGTTCAGGCCCGTAACGAAGGCCGCGACCTGGCCCGCGAAGGTGGCGACATCATCCGCGAAGCCTGCAAGTGGTCGCCCGAACTGGCCGCTGCCTGCGAACTGTGGAAGGAAATCAAGTTCGAGTTTGACACCGTTGACACCATCTAAGTGCATGGCGGGTGCTGCGGTACCCGCTAAGGGGCGGTTTAGGGCGTGTTGGTCAGTCTACCGATTCGCAGAGTTCTCGAGATTCCTTGGGAATGCTGCACAAGTTACCGAATCTTCAACCCATTCGGGCTTAGATCAGGGCTACCAACCGCCCTACTGGCGGGGTCTACGTCAATCGTTCGAGAGACACCGATGGACCTTAAGCAATCGGCTAAAGACACCGCTAAGGTGCTCACTAGCTACCTGACGTTTCAGGCTGTGAAAACAGTGCTGAACCAGCTCAAGGAAACCAACCCTGCCCGCGCCTATTGGCTCAACGGGTTCTCGACTAAAGAAGCGCTTCAGGATGGCGAAGCCTACCTGAGTGCCCTGCTGACCGAGAGCCCCGACCTGGCAATTCGAGTGATGACCGTGCGGCAGCACATTGCAGAGGGTATCTGCGAGTTTTTGCCCGAGATGGTGGTCACTAGCATCCAGCAGGCCAATATGGAACACCGCCGTCAGCATTTAGAGCGCATTACTCAGCTCGGAGATGCCGAACACGCCATAGATTCAGAGTTTGTTGAGGACGCCGATGTCCCGCAAGAATCTGCGGCTGACACTGACATCTCTCCTGAGTAGGCCACTCTCTCAACTCTGTTGCTCATTTGTTTAGTTCACGGCGTCAGCCGATCGCACCCTAGTTAACCTAGCGAGGACCTATGAAAACTTTGCCCAAAGAGCGTCGTTTTGAAACGATGTCCTACCTGCCCCCGCTCACCGATGTCCAGATCGAGCGGCAAATTTCTTACATTCTCAAGCAGGGCTATTTCCCCGCTATTGAGTTCAACGAGGAATCAAACCCCGAGGAATTCTACTGGACCATGTGGAAGCTGCCCCTGTTCAACGCCACTTCTACCCAAGAAGTGCTGAGCGAAGTGCAGGCCTGCCGCTCTGAGTACTCCAACTGCTACATCCGTGTAGTGGGCTTTGACAACGTCAAGCAGTGCCAGATCGCTAGCTTCATCGTGCACAAGCCCGGTGCTACCAGCAGCGGCTACCGTTACTAAGGTCTTACCTGTAAGGGGTTAGGCAACGAGTCAAAAGGCGGAGAGGTTTTCCTCTCCGCCTTTTGTGTTTATGATTCTACTGACCGGCTGTAAACACCTAATCATACTAAATCCGCCTTGACTACCCCCGGTTGGGCTGGGCAAACACCGTTTGCCCCTACGCCAGCCACCTGTTTGGAATCGGGGTTCTTGAACTCGGACTTGATATCAGTAGTCAGGCACAGATTTTCAAAACTTTGGGGGAACTAGATTGTCTCTTCGGCAAAAAATTGGGTTTTCTAGATCCCAGCAGCAAATGGTGATGCCTTTAGCCTGATTCCACAATCTGGATCTGGTTCTAGCGGCGGTTGCAGGTGGCCAGCAGTTGCTGGTCTAGCTCTGAGAGGGTGGCGATCGCATACAGGCCCTCTAGCCCAATGACCCCTGCCCCGCCGCTGCTGCTGGCAATATTGGTATCGGCCACCATCGCCACCGAATAGCTCGATTCGCTCTGGTCGTAGGCGTCAGTGACGACCAAGTCGAGGGCACCATTGCCCACTGTGCCGCGCACACAGTCAAAGGACGACGAGGGCTGATAGATCGCCCCATTCAGACGACCTTCCTGGGCTTCAAACACAAAGTAGACCGCTCCGACCGTACCAGCAACCGGCGACTCGCTGTAGAGATAGGTGCCGTTGAGAATGCCGGGGGTGCTACCCGATGCGCCACTGGCCATGGCCGAGAGCCCAATCACAGCGGCGACAGCGGTGGCTAAACGACGCAGGCTAGTCTGGAGGCGATCGTCCCCAGTAAGAAGTTTGGTTTGGGCAGAACGGGTAGGGGCAGAGACCATGACGGGGGTTTTCAAGCGACATAAGTAATATCCCTCTAAATGTCGATGCCCGTGGTGATAGCCCCCCTTGGCTATGGTGATGTTGGTAGAGTAGAGGTGTGATCTAGATCAGGCTTGCTTCCTACAGCTAGGCATCCAACCCATCAACCGCAGTACGGGCTTAGGACAGGCTGCTGTCGAGTAGTGTGGGGCTTCTGGTGCTGGTGGATGAATGCTCGCTTTAGACGCGACTTCGCTTTGCAACGCTACTACACCTGCGGGGCATGGAGCAGATGGATTGGCAATAAAAGGCAATAAAAAAGGAAGGAGCAATGCTCCTTCCTCAGCTTTGAAATTGTTAGGGGTTTAGCTTAAGACAGGCTTAGACTTCTTCGAGACGAGCATAGAAGACGCCCTGAACCTTGATGTCTACCGGCTCAGCAGTGCCCATGTCGGTATCAGAGGGCTGCTCTGCTTCAAAGGTGCCGCCAATTTCGCCAGTGGCGCTGTCGATCTTAGACACCCGCAGAGAGATGTGCCCCTGACCGATGTCAAAGGATTTCACATTTTCCTTTTCATACTCTTTGCTGTCGCCGCTGCCGGGTAGCGCTACGGCGCTGTCGTAGCCAGTAGCTAGACCGCGGCCCTTGGGGTCGAGGAAGTTAGAGGTGCGGTAGGAGGGCACTTTATAGTCACCCTCAAAGTCGATGGAGCTGTTGAGAGCGCTTTGCCCCGGCTGGGATTTAGCGGTCAGGCCTTTGACGGTAAACAAGAAAGGCTCTTGCTGACCACCGGGAAGCTGAACGGTAATAGCTTGGAAATCCATGCCGCCGGTCTCAGAGAACAGCAGACTACCATCAGAATCTACGGTCAGATCGCCGCGCACTTGGTCTAGGCTCGAGGTGTAGCGGGTTAGCACCTTGCCGGGCACATAGGTTGCCTCTTGGCGCTTGGAGGCTTCTTCCTTCACAAAGTAGGCGGTGGGCTCAATGCACATGCCTACGAGTTCATAGGTTTTGCCGCCGTCGAGGGCAATGCTGCCTCGGGTCATTTCTGAAAGCTGGGGGCACTTGTTGGCCAGGCCAGTATTACGAATTTGGTCATAGGTTAGCGGCACACTACTGGTGGCACTGGGCGCTTCGCTACAGGCTGTCAGTACACTCAGGCAGATGGCCAAGAACGCAACTAAGAGGGCGCGATACCTCATGGTCTACCTCAAAATTTAGTATGTAAAAGGCGCTGTCAAACTACTCAAATAATGCGACAGCCGACGGCTCTGGGCTGCTAGGTTGCTGGCCAGATAGCCCTGGCGCGAAACCATGACAAGCAACTTAAATTTGCTCGCTCGCCCGACAACGCTGGGCTTGCCCTTAGCCAGTAAAGCCTCAAGTAAGCATTCTACATGGCTCTGGGACTCTTTCCTAGAATATCGGGCTGGTACTGTCGAGGTGCTGGTATCTTGGGGTAAACCCAGTTGGGCTAAGGGTTTCAGAGTTAGGGCTATATCAGAGCTTTAACCATGCTGATGCTGGTTTTGACGACCCAACCGCTAACGTTAAGCTATCTAACAAAATTCTTCGCTAGAGCCATGACTGATTACCCGCCCGGCGATCGCAGCGACAGTCTGCCCCACGATCTGAGCCAGCTGTCTGACCTTATCGATCAGGCGGCCCTGGAGCGCAAAGGCAACAGTACCGATTTGCTGGCCCTGCTGCGGCTCTTAGAGCAGTGCCACCGCGACATCTGCGAAACTCTCTTTTATGAGGCGCTACCCGACAACCGCCAACACCTCTACTCGCTGCTGAGGAATATTGAAGTCAATGGTGGCTGGCCCTACATTCAGCGGATGAAGCTCAAGGCCCTGCTGGTCAACCTGCCCGATTTCGACTTTGATACCCTCTTCCCCTCGACGGTGCTGCCCCTGGAGGAAGATCGGTTTCCGGGGGAAGAAAAGTAAACGGCTGTTGCCTGGGCGCTGGTGTCACAGGGGTTGTGGGCAGAGCGGGAGAGTGAGTTGTAGCAGACCTATGCTGCTGAGTCAGCTAGCCTAGTGTCTCTATGTGGGCGGCCTACTACAACTAGTGGTAAGCTAAGCCAATTTTGGTATTATGGCTGGCTTCGGGGAGCCTATAAGGCACGGGCCTAAACTGGCTACTCCCTGCTGCTACTTTGTGGTTTAAACGCTACCTTAGCTTTCGGCACAACTCCCTCTTCGTCGCACCTATGGCCAGTCATTCTGTTACAGCTCGGCTCCGTAGTTCGCTACAGCGGTTGACTAAGCCACTGCTGGTGCCGAGCTTAGCCCTAGCCGCTGGACTGACCGGTTTGGGATTACTGCCGGGTAGCAGCATGGAGCGAGCGCTGGCGCTCAACGCCTACTGCCAAGTCACCCAAGAGGCCGCCCTGGCCAAAGAAAATTTACGCAAAGCTGCTCTGGAGGGCGATGGCGGGGCCCAGCAGCAGTACCAGGCCATGGTGCGCCAGCACACTGAGGATCTGCGTCAGTGCCGTAGCCGCACCTGGCCCCAGCGCCAGGCCGTGTGGGTACGACTTTACCCCTGCGACCTTCAGCCTGGCATTCTCGATGCCCTGTTCGATCGCATCGTCAATTTGGGCTACAACGAGGTCTACGTGGAGGCTTTCTATGGCGGGCAGGTGCTGCTGCCCCAGGGCGACAACCCCACTGTGTGGCCCTCGGTGGTGCAGACTCCCGGCTATGAGCGCCGCGACCTGCTGGCTGAATCAATCGAAAAAGGTCGCCAGCGAGGGCTGCGGGTCGATGCCTGGGTGTTTGCCCTCAATTTTGGCTATTCCTACGGGTTGCGCAGCGATCGCGAGCAGGTGCTAGCCCTCAACGGTCGCGGCCAAACTACCTACACCTACGCCAAGGCCGGAGACTCTAGCAACCCTGACGAAGTCTTTGTCGATCCCTACAATTCCCAGGCCCAAGCTGACTATAGCCGGCTGCTAGGGGCCATCCTGCGGCGAGAGCCCGACGGCGTGTTGTTTGACTACGTGCGCTACCCCCGCGGCGTCGGTGCCAACTCTGTGGCCGACAGCGTTGACGACCTCTGGATCTACGGTCAGGCCTCGCGAGACGCGCTGTTTCGTCGGGCCGTGAATCAGCAGGGGCAAGAGCTGATCCGCCGCTACATCAGCCGAGGGCACCTAGTCGATCGCGACATTCAAGAGGTGCGCGACCTCTATCCCAACGAGGCCGAACCACTGTGGCAGAGCCGCACCCCATCCCCACCGCTGCAAGCGGGCCAAACGCCGCCGACTCCAGCCAGTCTGCGCCCCCGCCTGAATGCCGAACTGTGGCAGTTGAGTGTGGCCCACGCGGTGCAAGGGGTCGTAGATTTTGTCAAGGCCGCTGGGGAACAGGCGCAGCGCAGCGGCATTCAATCCGGAGCGGTGTTTTTCCCGGAGGGCAACCAGACAGTGGGTACCGGCGGCTATGACTCGCGGCTGCAATATTGGGAGCGCTTCCCCACCTGGATGACTTGGCACCCGATGGCCTACGCGGTGTGCGGCAATACGGGCTGTATTTTAGACGGAATCCGCCGGGTGCAGACGATGATACCCAGCGGCACCTCCCCCACGGTGACCCCAGCATTGGCCGGGATTTGGGGCCAAGCGACCTACAACCGCCCGGCGCTCGAAACTCAGATGGAAGCTCTGCGGCGATCGAATCCTGAAATTACCTCGGTGAGCCACTTTGCCTACTCCTGGCAAGACCCTGAGTTCGATCGCGTGAGAAAATTCTGCTCGCTCCAGTAAACCACCTACCGCGACCCATGGAAGCGCCTCAGCCACAATCTGGCCCAGTTACTCTGGTCATCTCAGAGGTGGTTGAACCCAGCAAAGTCGATGACTACGAAGCCTGGACAAAGGGGATCAACCGCGATGCCCGACAGTTTGACGGCTTTTTAGGGGTTGAGATCATTCGTCCCCGCGACCACGCTCATCCCGAGTACGTGGTGATTGTCAAGTTCGAGAGTTACGATCGCCTGCGCCGCTGGCTGATGTCGCCCACCTACCGCACCTGGATGGATCAATCCTACGGGCTGATTGCGGCGCGATCGCAGCAGCAGCTCCCCAGTGGTTTAGAGCTGTGGTTTACGCTGCCCCAGGCACGCCTAGGCTCAATAGCACCATTGCCCTCGCCGCCTTACTACAAACAGGTGGTGCTGGGTGTCTTGGCAGTCTATCCGCTAATTTTGCTGGCCAATCGACTGCTGGGGCCGCTGCTGGGGAAGCTGCCACCACTGCTGGGTCTGTTCATTTCAGTAATTTTTGTCTCCGCTTTGCTCACCTATCCTGTCATGCCGTGGCTTAGTAAAGGTCTAGAATTTTGGCTTTACCCAACGGGCCGAAAGTAAAGGTTAGAGTTGGGCTGGGCAAACACCGTTTGCCCCTGCGCAAGCCGCTGTTTGGAATCGGGGTTGTACGCTTCAGGATTTGGTATTACTCTCGCCTCAACACAAAAAAGAACGGATTGTTCATGCCCTTGAGATCCATCAGGCCTAGTAACGTATGGTCATCCACCCTGCGAAAGATGTCATTGATCGGTAGGCTGTCGTAAATCATCGTCGCCGTTTTTTTGCCCCGATAGGTGGTCGAGCGAAGGCGCGCACTAGATTGATTGGTAGAAAACAAAAAAAGGCTGGCCTGAAAGAGCGATCCTACAGCCTCGAATTTTGGAATTGGTAGGCGATCGAGCCAGCCAATAACCGGCAACATCCAAAGCGGGTTGATGTTAGCGGTGTTGCCATCCATAGTGTCAAAAACCAGCGGATGAACATGTTCAGGCGTTTCAAAGCGCTTACCGTGCCAGTGATAAGCCTCTAGGGCACCATCTAAAGGATGATCGGTGGGAAAGCCAGAACCTTTCCAAGAGCCGATCATGTCGTTGATATCAACCGTGTCGAGGTTGTCGAAAATATTTAAAGCTTCAGCGGTGCTGACTTTGCCAAAGGCGACAGCTTCAAAAAAAGTAGTCATAAAACCGGCTTCCAATAATAAAAAGTTATTGAGTTTGCCCCTGGCCAGATAGATTTTCGGGCAGGGTAGCAGCTTCTAGAAGTGGCTGTAACCTTTCAGCAACGCGCTCTGCCAAAATCTCATGCCCCGCCTGATTAGGATGAATTTCGTCGTACAAATAGCGTGGATCATTTAGCCCTTCTAGTACCCCAGGGATGAGATAGCTTTCAGAAACTCAGGCTGCGGTTTTGGGATAGATGCATTCCTGACCTCGGCGAAGGCAAAAGGGTTTCAGCTCATTTTTGCCATCGCCTGCCCCGCCAGCCAGCCCGTAGTCCAGGCGTTTTGAAAGTTAAAGCCGCCTGTGATGCCGTCGATATTGAGAATTTCTCCTGCCAGGTAGAGCCCTGGGCAGCGGCGGCTCTCTAAGGTTTTGAAGTTGACCTCAGGTAGAGGAATGCCGCCACAGGTGACAAATTCGTCTTTGAAAACGCCTTTGCCTGCGATCGCATAGTCTCCCCGCGTCAGCTCGCTCACCAGCGCTTGCATCTGCCCCTTAGACAGGTCAGCCCAGTTTAGCTGACTAGTCAACTTGGCCCGGTGCTGAACCAAATACTGCCACAGCCGCCGCGACAGTTCTGGAAACGGCGAAAACGCCGCTACCTGTCGTTTGCCCTGCTCTTGCTTAAGGCTCGTTAGCTTTTGCCGCACCTGGTCTTGCTTGAGGGCCGGTAACCAGTTCACGCTCAGCACCGCTCGGTAGCGCTGGCTGTGTAGCCCCACCGCCCCGTAGGCCGAGAGTTTGAGCACCGCCGGGCCGCTCATGCCCCAGTGGGTAATCAGCAGCGGGCCGTTCTGGGTGAGCGCAGGAGACTCGTCCAGCGCCAGGCTGAGCTCCACGGTCTCAACCGAAACCCCGGCCAGGTCATGTAGAGCCGAGTCAGGAATGTTGAAGGTAAATAGCGAGGGCACGGGCGGCACTAGGTCGTGGCCGAGCTTGAGGGCCAATCGGTAGCCGCCGGGGCTGCTGCCCGTGGCCAACAGCAGGCGATCGCAGTGCCACTCAACCCCGGCGCGGGTCGTCAGCCAAAAGCCCTCGCCGTGGTGAATTTGGCCAATCGCCTGACTGGTGTGCATCTGAATGCCCAGCCGTCGGGCTTCTCCCAGCAGGCAGTCAACAATGGTGCCTGAGTCGTCGGTGGTGGGAAACATGCGGCCATCGGCCTCGGTCTTGAGCCGCACCCCCCGCTGCTCAAACCAGGCCACCGTGTCCTGGGGCTGAAAGCGGCTGAAGGGGCCGCGCAGGGCGTTGCTGCCGCGCGGGTAGTGGTTGACTAGCACGGCTGGCTCAAAGCAGGCGTGGGTGACGTTGCAGCGCCCGCCGCCGGAGATTCTTACCTTGGCCAGGGGTTCGCGCCCCGCCTCAAAGATGTGGATCGACTGACCAGGGTTGGCTTCAGCGCAGGCGATCGCCCCAAACAGCCCCGCTGCCCCGGCCCCCACTACAATCACCGAGGCGCGCTGGGCCGAGCCTGAATTGAGAGAAAAATCGCCCCTCACGGCACGCTCCCCGGCAGATAGACATTGGAGCTGATTGATCCCTGGCGCTGGGCGCGGCGGTAGAGAATTTCTAGCTTGCCCCCGGCCTCTAGAATGAACGCCCGCTGACGCCGGTACAGCCCCTGAAACAGGTTGGTCAACAGCAGCGCGATTAGAGCAACGACCAGCCCCGCTGCCGTCGAAATTAGGGCTTCGCTTACCCCAGCGGTGACGCCGCTGGCTGCTGGGCCACCGGTATCACCCAGGCGCAGGGTCGAAAATGTTTGCATTAGGCCTAGTATTGTCCCGAGCAGTCCCAACAGCGGTGCCACCCCCACCACGGTTTCAAATAGGGTCTGGAAGCGCTTTAGCACCGGCAGCTCGGCTTGAGCGGCGCTCTCTAAGGCTAGGCGAAATTCTTCGGGGGTGGCGTCGCCCAGGGTGAGGGCGGCCAAAAAGATGCGGGCAATGGGTAGCTGCTGGTGCTGCTTGAGTTTGGCGATCGCCCGCTGGGGATTCTGTTTAAACGTATTGAGTACCTGGGGCACCACCCCTTTCTGGTCGCGGCCAATTTGCAGCCAAAACCAGCCTCGCTCTACGGCAAGAGTCAGGGTCAGCAGTGAACACAGCAGCAGCGGCCACATCACCACGCCCCCCGCTACAAACCAGTTACCCATAGCGCCGATGCCCTAACCCAAGAACCCAACTATGATACTGGCCCTGGTGGGTTTACGGTTCAAGGTGCAGGGTACAAGGCCACCCCTGGAACCGTAAACCTCTACATCGTGCCGGGAAAATGCTCGATCTGGGCGTAGCCGCTAAACACTAGCTGTTTGCCCTGGGTTTCTAGGCGGTTGACCCGCAGCAGCACCCCGTCGAGGTTAAAACGCTCTAGGTCAACCATACGGTTGAGCACCTCCGCAAAGCCCCGCGTTAGGGTCTCCGAGATCGAGACCAGCGCATCGGGAACGCCCTCAGGCAAAAATTCTGCGTTGGCAAAAATAATTCGCCGCCGCTTTTCAACCGTGACCTGAGCCGACATTTGAATGGGCACATCTTTGTGGTTGGGCAAATCGGTCTTAGCCGTAATTTTGACCACCTGGTCAGGCAGCAGCGTGATGTTGATATCCCGAAAAGTGACGGGATCGCCCCCCGAGAGGGAGGTGACTGCCTCGTCGGTCACCCCTTCGAGGTGCTGACGCACTAGCTCAGCCCCAAAGGCGCGGTTGATGGCGTCTTCGTCCAGCGTCACCTGGGCCACTGCCTGGGTAGGCTGGCGCAGGCGAATCTTGCCGCTGATCGCTGAACCGACGTCAATCGACACCGTGTCGGTCTCAAACATCATTTCAGACGCCTCAAATTCTTTGCGAATGACGAGGCCGCGCCCTTCCATGCGAAAGCTGTCAATGGTGCCCTGGAGCAGCTTGCTGGAGGGAGAGCAGCGCACCGCTACCTCCACAGCATCGCTGCGGCTAAATAGGTGACGCAGCGACTGGGTAGCCACAGAGTTAATCATCCTTTCGCCAAAGTCATTGGATCCTTTGGACTGAAACCCGGTAAAGCCACCAAACATAGAGGTTATTACCAACCTAATTCCCCTTATGTTGTAACAAAATATGAAGCTCAATGACAGCGGTCTTTGCTAATGACACCTATTGCGAATGCTGATGAGGCTAATTTAGGCGGCGATCGCAGTTCCTTCCAGAGTCCGATCTGACGCCTTAAAAGCAGTTTCACCAGCGATCGCAGCACCACCCTCGGCTAAGCGACGACCCAGAGCTGTGGCAATGGGGTCAAGGCTGCGGGCTAGCAAAGCCATCTCTTCTAGAGTAAGGGCTTGACGTGCATCTGACACCGACTCGCCAGGCACTGGGTGGCACTCGACGATCAGCCCGTCGGCCCCAGCGGCGATCGCGGCCCGCGCCAGAGCGGGCACCAGCTCCCGCTTGCCAGCGGCATGGCTGGGGTCCACCATCACCGGCAGGTGGGTAATCTGCTTGAGCGCCACTACCGCCCCTAGATCCAGCACGTTGCGGGTGTAGGTGTCAAAACTGCGAATGCCCCGCTCGCAGAGAATCACGTTGGGGTTGCCGTGGCTGAGAATGTATTCCGCCGCCATCACAAACTCTTCGATCGTGGCGGACAGCCCGCGCTTGAGCAGCACCGGCTTATCGATGCGACCTAGCGCCTTGAGCAAGTCAAAGTTCTGCATGTTGCGGCTGCCCACCTGCAACACATCCACCTGGGCCACCATCGCCGGAATTTGATCCATCGCCATCACCTCGGAGATCACCGGCATCTGAAACCGCTGCCGGATGTCGTCCAGAATGCGCAGCCCGGCCTCTCCCATGCCCTGGAAGGCGTAGGGCGACGTGCGCGGCTTGAAGACCCCGCCCCGCAGCGCCTGGACGGGGGTGGGGGCCAGATGGCGGGCCACCTGCTCCATCTGCTCGGCGCTTTCGACAGCGCAGGGGCCGCCGACAACCAGCAGAGTGTCGCCGCCGATGGCGACGGTATCGGTGAGAGCTACCACCGAGCGGTGCTCAAGGCTAGATTTGCGGGTCAAAACAGCGTCTTTCATCGAAAAAAAGGGGGGTAAAGAACGGGGCGATCGCAACAGAAAACAAAAAACCCGAAGCTGGGGGCTCCGGGTCAGGTAGGGGGCATAGGAAGACCTATCACCACAAGCCTGACCCGGTGGTGTAAAAAAATTCGTAGTACCAATTGGTGGTGGAAATTTGCATAGCGGCTAAAGAGAACAGGGCTAACGAATCAAACCAAAAAACAAAACCGCAGAGGGTAAGCTCCGCGGTTCACAAGGTTGGCAACACAAAAGGTGCTCACGACCTGTGAACCGACAGTTGCCACCAAAAATAAAATGCTCTTACGGACGCGCTCATGGCTGCGGAAAAACTGAAACGTATCTGCAATCTAACAGGGCTGCCGGGGAGCGTCAACTGGGGTTAAGAACATTCAGCTGTGCCCAGCCCAGAATCTCCGGCAGGTTGCCGGTCTAAGTTCGTGGATTTCTCGGAGTACATCCTCAGTTGATAAACCTAGGATGAGGACACTTGGCCTGCATGAAGCCATCGTAAAGCCAGGCCCACCAACGCACCAACGCCTCAGACCGCCATTAGGGAAATCACCATGATTTGGGAACTTTGCATTCGCTACGCCAACGGCCGAGAAACCGTTTTAGACGTGTTTCAAAATCAAGCGATCGCCCAAAACCAAGTCGATAAACTCTACGCCGATGGCTACCCAATGCACTTTGCCTATTTTGTCAGACCCAAGAGTGCGACGCCGTAGAGACACGGTGGGCCGCATCTCTACGGGCCATCACACGGTCATAATGTCTTTTTCTTTGGCGGTTAAAGCTTCGTCGAGCTTGGCGATGTACTTGTCGGTGAGCTTTTGAATTTCATCCTGGGCATCGCGCGACTCGTCTTCAGAGATGTCGCTGGCCTTTTCTAGCTTTTTGACGGCGTCGATGCCGTTGCGGCGCTGGTTGCGAATGGAGACGCGCCCTTCTTCAGCTACTTTGCCCGCTGTTTTGACAAACTCTTTGCGGCGCTCGCTGGTCAACGGCGGAATATTGAGGCGAATCACCCGACCGTCGTTGTTGGGGGTGAGGCCCACGTCAGACATCGAGATCGCTTTTTCGATAGTGGTGAGGCTGCTGGCGTCGTAGGGCTGAATCATCAGCGTGGTGGAGTCGGGAATGGAGACGTTGGCCATTTGCTTGAGGGGAGTCTGGGCACCGTAGTAGTCGATCTCGATGCGATCGAGCAGCGAAGAATTAGCGCGCCCCGTGCGAATGGTGTTGAAGTTGCGCTGGGTCGCCTCAATGGACTTCTGCATCTGGTCTTCGGTTTCGAGCAAAATATCGTCAACTGACATCACAAGACTCTCCTACAATCGTGCCGATAGATTCGCCCATTAGCGCCCGCTTGATGTTTCCAGGCACCGATAGGTCAAATACCATGATAGGGATGTTGTTGTCCTTACAGAGGGCGATCGCGGTGCTGTCCATCACTTTTAGATCGTTCTGCAGCACATACCCATAGGTGAGGGTGCGAAAGCGCTTGGCGTTAGGATTAATTTTAGGATCAGAATCGTAGACGCCGTCAACCTTGGTCGCCTTGAACACCACCTCGGCGTTGATCTCAGCCGCCCGCAGCGCAGCAGTAGTATCGGTAGTAAAGAAGGGATTGCCAGAGCCCGCCCCAAAAATAACCACCCGGTTTTTCTCCAGGTGGCGAATGGCGCGGCGGCGAATGTAGGGCTCGGCGATTTCCTGCATGGCGATCGCCGTCTGCACTCGGGTGGGTACCCCCATGCGTTCTAGGGAGTCTTGCAGGGTCATGGCGTTCATCACCGTGGCGATCATGCCGATGTAGTCGGCAGTGGCCCGATCCATCCCGGCGGCTGAGCCTTTAATGCCGCGAAAAATGTTGCCCGCACCCACCACCACGGCGATTTCAATGTCTTCTTTAATCACCTCAGCGATTTCAGTTGCGATGGTTTCTACCACGTTAGGATCGATGCCGTAGTCCATGTCGCCCATGAGGGCTTCACCGCTAAGTTTTAGCAGCACTCGCTTATAAGGTTTATCCATAGGAAGTTGGTGTAGTAAGGTCTAGAAGTCCCACCCCACTATACTTGCTTCCCCTGCCATGATGGCTACTGCGCTTGTGCAAATTGGACTGGTAGCCGCCTGGCTGGCAGTAGTTGGGGGGGTGGCCGAAGGGGTGCGTCGCACCGGCTACTTCGCTACCGAAATTACCCGAAAAATCGTCCATATTGGGGCAGGTCACGTGATTTTGCTGGCCTGGTGGCTGCATACTCCTGCTTGGATGGGTATAGTGGCCTCAGTCGTGTTTAGCGGCGTGGCGCTGCTGTCGTACCGGCTGCCGATTTTACCGGGGGTTGACGGGGTAGGGCGCAACAGTCTGGGTACTTTTTTTTACGCTGTCAGCATTGGCGTACTGACGGCGGTTTTCTGGCCCTCAGGATTGCCTCAGTACGCTGCCCTCGGCATTTTGGTCATGACCTGGGGCGATGGTTTGGCCGCCCTGGTAGGGCAGAACTTTGGCCGCCATCCTTACAAAATTTTGGGCAGCCAAAAGAGTTGGGAAGGTAGTTTGACCATGGCCCTGGCTAGCTTTCTGGTGGTTTTGCTGGTGCTGGGGCTGACGGCGGGGTTTACCGGGGCGGTGTGGGGAACGGCTGTGGTGGTGGCGATCGCCGCCACCCTGCTAGAGACGCTCTCGCTCTATGGCCTCGACAACCTCACCGTACCGCTGGGCAGTGCGGCCCTGGCCTACGGACTGATGGGCTGGCTGGGCTAAGGATCTAGGTGGGTGAGCCAACACCCCCCTGGGATATCGGCAAGGCAATTAGCAGGGTGTCCTCGTAACAGGTGGGTTAATGGCTGGTTTTTTCGTACTATCAAGTAGTACAAGTTTTGCGTTGGTCGCAGACCGGCCCAGTGGGCGATCGCTCCGGCCTGCCCAGGAGTAGATATATCCCGTGAATGCCGCCTCTCCCTCTACCCTAGACCTCACCGATCGCGTGCTGACCATGGCCAAAACCGGAGTCTACCGTCAGTCGGTGTTTGAAGCTCTGGGGCCAATCGCCACCCGGCGGCAAATTCGCGATGCGATCGCCCAGGCCAAACAATTTGGTCTTTACACCGTCTCCGCCCTACGGGATGACGAACTGGGTACCTATTATCAAGTCGAGATGGCCAACTACGAATCATTTCAGGCTGCCTCAAAGACCTTAGCTGCCAGTGCGCCCTCAAACGACTTAGCCGGTCAAGTCGTAGCTACCCACGATGTCCTGCGGGCCATGCTGACCACCGTAGCGAGTAGCACCCTGGGTCTAGCTGTTCTGGGCGGATGGTGCCTGCTCGACGGGCAAACCCAGCTAGGGCGGGGGCTGTGGCTAGGGGCCATCGTCGCCGGAGGGCTGTGGAGCGTGCAGCGGTGGATTGCTCGGCGGGTGTTGGGGTAGAGGGGAAGGTGATGAGGGTAGGGAAGGTAGAGGAAAATCACAATCTGCTTGCTTCCCCATCTTCTCCATCACCCCCATCTTCCCCCTCGCCTACCTCCCTCACCGCCGAGCAAACTCATCCGTTGCCTCAATCAGCGCATTAGCGATGCCCGGCTCCATAGCTGAGTGGCCGGCCTCTTGCACCATGACAAACCGGGCCTCGGGCCAGGCCCGGTGTAGTTCCCAGGCGGTGGTGGCGGGGCAGACGATGTCGTAGCGGCCCTGCACAATGACACCAGGAATGTGGCGAATGCGATCAACGTGGCTGAGAATATGGTCGTCGGTGTCGAAAAAGCCTTTGTTGATAAAGTAGTGACATTCGATGCGGGCAAAGGCGACGGCAAACTCGTCTTCGCTAAAGTGGTGCAGCAGGCCAGGGTCTTGAACGAGTTTGCTAGTACTGGCTTCCCACACGGCCCAGGCCCGCGCGGCGGCGAGGCGTTCTTCAAGATTGTCGCTGGTCAAGCGGCGGTAGTAGGCGGTCACTAAATCAACGCGCTCGGCCTCGGGGATGGGGGCTAGATATTGCTCCCAGGCGTCGGGGTACAAATAGCTGGCTCCTGCCTGATAAAACCAGCTGATTTCTCGCTGGCGCAGGGTAAAAATGCCGCGCAAGATTAGCCCCTGGCAGCGATCGGGGTGGGTTTGAGCGTAGGCCAGGGCCAGGGTGCTACCCCAACTGCCGCCAAACACAGTCCATTGGTCAATGCCTAGGTGAACGCGAATTTTCTCGATGTCGCTGACTAAGGCCCAGGTGGTGTTGTCTTCTAAATCGGCGTGGGGCAAACTTTTGCCGCAGCCCCGCTGGTCAAACAGCACAACGCGCCAGCGATCGGGATCAAAGAACTGCCGGTAGGTGGGGTTGCTGCCACCCCCAGGCCCGCCGTGCAAAAACACCACCGGCTTGCCCTCGGGGTTGCCAACCTGCTCTACGTAAAGCCGATGCCGTTCTGATACCGCCAGATATTCGGCATGGTAGGGCTCAATGGGGGGATAGAGTTGGCGCATGGCAATGGTGCGAAGGCGTTCCGCAGACGGAATGAGCCCACACTATAGCCCAGCGATCCTGGCTCTGGTTAAAGCGGTTTGAAGACTTACTTCCTTCTCGATCGCCGGTACACGGCTAAGGACGGAGGTATGAGTCTGACCTGGTACAGCGGTCTGATCAGAATTCTGGCTATGGTCATCCCCAGGAATTATCGGCGACTCCTGGGGTGGGTCTTTACCACATGCCATTCTCCCGTGTGTGGATTGCGCTGGGTTGTAAACGGGTTGTTTTTGAGGGGTTTGCCGCAGGGCTTAGCCATAGCGCTTACTGTTGCAGGTTGCATCTATGGTAAGAAATGTCACACCCCCCCCAGGTGACTCACAGGCCTCTGTTCCGGTGATGTTCCAGCCTGTAACTGGTGATCTGCATCACAGCAGCGAGGATGTAGTCGCCGCTAGCTAAAAGATTTGGCTAGAACGATGCGGTTTTCAAAATCTGCGCTAACATCCTCAAGGCATATAGAGGACGGGCAAAACGTCATTGATGCTTGACCGTCTACCGGTTCACCATACGAGTAATGGGCAGGAGTCGTGATGGCAATGCAGAACAGTTTGTTGGAGTTACGGAATAGCTGCGGTCGCGGGCTGCCTCTGAAAATGTCGGTAGCGATCGCGATCGCCGCCACTGCGGTAATTAGCACAGCGCCCCAGGGCATGACCCAAGACTATGAAGTTGTGCCGCCGCTACCCGCTGGGACGGTGCCCGTGCCTGGGGCGGCTATGCCCCAGCAGGTGTCCACTAGCAGCGGCCAGCAGTATTTAATCTATGTTAGCGACACCAGCGAGGCCACGCTGAGCCAGGTGCGCCTGGTAGAACCGACAGCCTTTCGCACCTCGTTTCAGGGGCGATCGGTGATTCAGGCGGGGCGGTTTAACATGACCGGCAATGCCCAACAGCGCATTACCGACCTAGGGGCGCTTGGGGTCAGGGCTGAGATGGCCCAGGTAGCGGCGGCTGTGCCCTACTATTCTCAAACGGCGGCGCTACCCAACAACGTTTATGCGTCCAACGGCGATTTGCCTCCCCTGCCCGATGCAGCGTTTCCCCAGGCTGCGGTGACGGCTGTGCCTGTGCCAGCCCTGCCACCGGGTGTCGCTGCCGTGCCTCCGACTGCGGGGAATGTGGAGTTTGGTCAAGAGCTTAACTATGGCGTGCCAGCCGCACCTCCCGCTGGGGAACTCATTGCGCCACCGACATCGGCTCCGCCGATCGCTGAGTCGGCTAGCGCGCCCTACTACGTCGTCATTCCCACCGATGCTTCAAACCTAGGTACATTGAGCAGCCAGGTGATTCAGCTCGGCACCCCGCCCGATCGCGTGCAGCAGCGCACAGAACCCCGTGGCCCCCACATCGCAGTAGGCCCCTTTGCCGATCGCGGGCTGGCGAACCGTTGGAACGATTTCTATCACCAATCGGGCCTGGGCAATAGCCGGGTTTTCTTTTCGCGGTAGATACCGCTGGGCGATAAATCAATAGGATCAATAGGCGATGGACTCTCATCCATCGCCTATTGTCGGTGGGGTGGGCCTATGAGCTGTGAATTTGGCGATCGCATCGTCACTGCCGAGCAAATGCGAGCCATTGAAGGCAGCCTGTTTGAGGCCGGTATGCCCGTGGCCGCGCTGATGGAAAAGGTGGCGGGCCGCATCGCCGCCTGGGTGGTGGCTCAGTTTCCGCTCCCGCGCCATCCCCGGATCGCTGTGGTGGCGGGGCCAGGGCACAACGGCGGCGACGCGCTAGTGGTGGCGCGAGAACTGGCCGCCCAAGGCTATCAGGTGCAGGTGTGCAGCCCTGCCGATCGCTTGAAGCCGCTAACTGCTGACCACCTGCGGTTTATCGAGTATTTGGGTATTCCGGTCGTGAAGGCGATGACAGGGCTGGCCCCCTACGATGTGCTGATCGACGGACTGTTTGGTTTTGGCCTAGAGCGATCGGTCGAGGGAGCCATGGCCGACACGGTAGCGGCGATCAATGCGGCCCATTGCCCTGTGGTCAGTGTTGACCTGCCCTCAGGGTTGCACACTGACACGGGTGAAGCGTTGGGTATCGCAGTGCAGGCCACCCACACCCTCTGCCTGGGCCTGTGGAAACGAGCTTTTTGCCAAGAAAAAGCGCTGGCGTATTTGGGTCGGCCCCATCTGATCGGCTTCGATATTCCTCCCCAGGCCATAGCGGCGGTCTTGGAGAACGCACCCTCGGCGCGGCGGGCCACCCTCACAACCATTCGCGAGAAACTGCCCCTGCCGCGCCAGCCCAACACCCACAAGTACCGGGTGGGGCATTTGCTGGTGGTGGCGGGGTCGCGGCCCTACGCCGGGGCGGCGTTGCTGACGGCGTTGGGGGCCAGGGCCAGCGGGGTGGGCATGCTCACCCTGGCGGTTCCCGAGTCGCTAAGGTTGATGGTGGTGGCTCAAATTCCTGAGGCGCTGGTGGTGGGATGCCCAGAAACGGCAGCAGGAGCGATCGCCCATCTGCCCGACACCCTAGATCTGAGCCGCTACAGCGCGATCGCCTGTGGGCCAGGGCTGAGCCGCCAGACCACCGAGCCAGTGCAGGCTGTTTTGCAGAGTCCGACGCCCCTGCTGCTCGATGCTGATGGCCTCAATGTCTTAGCGGCTTTAGGCACGATTGAGACCCTGAAACAGCGGCAAGCACCCACGGTGCTAACACCCCACCGGGGCGAGTTTAAACGGCTGTTTCCTGAACTGCTAAAGAATGCTGGAGACGGCAGTGCGGCGGCGCAGCAGGCTGCTGCACAAAGTGGGGCGGTGGTGCTGCTCAAGGGGGCCTGTACGGCGATCGCCCATCCCAACGGCACCCTTTGGTACGTGCCCGAAAGCACCCCGGCCCTGGCGCGGGGCGGCAGCGGCGATGTGTTGACTGGCTTGATTGGCGGTCTGCTGGCCCAAAACCTGGCCTCAGATGCCAACAATTCCCTAGATTCAGCCCTGAATGCGGCACTGGTCGGAGCCTGGTGGCACGGCCAGGGGGCTCGCGCTGCGGCCCGCGATCGCACCGAACTGGGGGTCGACGGCACCCAGTTAGTCCAATACTTAAACCCGGTGCTGGCCCAGGTGCTAGCCTGAAGGGCGTGAGTTTAGTTGCGGCGGCGATCGCCTTGTTTTCCTTCGACCAAATTGTCTTACCCGACGGCTTTCGCCAGGGAATTTCGCTACTGGCCTACCTGCTGGCGCTGATGTGGACGCTCGCCATCGTGGATTTTGTCACCGGGCGGCGGGTATTGCCCAAACTCAGCATTGCACCCCGCAGTCTAGACGGGCTGCCGGGGATTGCGGTGGCTCCCCTACTCCACGGCGACTTCGGCCACCTGGCCGCCAACTCTGGCCCCCTGGTCATCTTGGGCACCGTGATTTTGCTTCAGGGGCTAGAGGTGCTAGGGCTAGTCACGGTGTTTTGCTGGATGTTTAGCGGCGTGGGCATTTGGCTGCTGGGCCGCCCTGGAACTCGCCACTTGGGAGCCAGCGGTATTGTGTTTGGCTACCTGGGTTATTTGCTGCTCCGAGGCTATTTTGAACGCAGCCCAGGGGCGATCGCCGCAGCGGTTGTTGTGGGCCTACTCTACGGCAGCGCCCTGTGGGGTCTGCTGCCGCTCCAGCGGGGCAAGTCGTGGGTGGGCCACGGCATGGGGTTCTTGGCGGGTGCGATCGTCGCCCGCAAGCTCGATATCATGCTGGAATGGGTACGGTACAACTCAGGCTTCTAGCGATTGCCATCCGGTCTTTTGCTCCAAAATCACCAATCCAGAATCCAAAATGCCCGACTCCCCTTCGCACTTCACTCCCGATGAGCTAGAGCGCTGGCGCTTTGGTCTGGCCCAGGCCAACTTGAACAACATTCTCTGCCACTGCCGCGACTGCGACGCCACCTGGATGACCTCGGACGACGAAAATATTGCCTGCGACTGCGGCAGCCGCCGGGTTGAGCATGTTGCCTGCTGGCAATTCCCCGACGGCTGATGGTTCTGCCGACTGAGCGGAGTCTAAGCCAGCAGAAACCTTAAGCGAGGAATGTCACCAGGGCTTGTAGCTTATCCCAGGCGGCCCCGCTGGCGAGAATGTCTTGGGCCAAGCTGATACCTTCGGCAATGGAGTCTTCTAAAGATTCGCCTGTCACCTTTTCGCCGACTTTCAAGGCTAGGGCCGTATTTAGGGCCACTACATCCCGCTGGGCCTGGGTGCCTTTGCCCTGGAGCACGGCGGTCAGAATGGCGGTGTTTTCTTCAACCTCGCCGCCGCGCAGGGCGTTGACGGGGGCAGCGGTCAAACCGAAGGCTTGAGGATCGATCGCGGCGCTCGTCACCTCGCCGTTCTCCACTACCGAGATATCGGTTTTGTCGCCCAGCCCGGCTTCATCCAGCCGTTCTCGCCCGTGCAGCACGATCGCATGGGGAATGCCTAGCTGATTTAGCGCCTCGGCCATAGCGGGCACCACCGCTACGTCATAAACGCCAATTACCTGACCAGTAGGCTGTAGCGGGTTCACCAATGGCCCTAGCAGGTTAAACACCGTGCGCACCTTGAGGGTGCTGCGCAGGGGGGCAACCGCTTTCATCGCCGGATGCCAGCCTCGGGCAAATAAGAAGGTGACGCCCACTTGATCCAGCGCCGCTTTGACCCGATCGGGGTCGGCTCCTAGGTTGACGCCCAGGGCTTCAAGTACATCGGCCGACCCCACTTTGCTAGAGGCGGAGCGATTGCCGTGCTTGGCCACCCGCACCCCCGCCGCCGCCGCGACAAACGCCACGCAGGTGGAAATATTAAAGGTGTGAGCCCCGTCACCGCCCGTACCACAGGTGTCGATGCAGGGGGTGAGATGGTGAATTTTGCCTTCGCCGCCGAGGGATTGCCCCTGGAGCACCCGCGCCATGCCCGCCAGCTCATCGGCGGAGACGCCCTTGGCTTGGAGCACCGCCAGCAGCCCGCCCGACACCACCTCGGGAATCGCTTCGCTGAGCCAGCCTCGCATCAGGGTTTCGGCCTCATCCTGGCTGAGCGATTCTCTTAGAATGAGGCGCTGCAAAAGGGCTGACCAGTCTTGAGCGGTGGCAACGGGCATGGTTTGGGTCACGGCTGAGCTGGGGAGTAAAGGACAGATGGCAAATTAGCCCCCTTATTTTCTCTTAGAACGTTCGTTTGCGGGCGATCGCTCCCTCTGAAACGCTGTAGCAAACGAACAAAAACAGAAGAGTGGCTAATTTCCTAGCTGAGAACAGTGTTTAGGCGATCGCAGAGTGCCCCTAGGGAACTCAATTTTTATTTGCTCTGTCAAGGGGTAGACGCTCTACCCGGTTTAGCCCCGTATTGTAAATCCATTCATCTCTGGAGGATGACTATGGCCACTCGCACTGCTGAAGCACCCCTCAACCTAGGGACGGTGTCCTCTGCCGTTAACGGCTACTTTGCGGGCTTCAACGCTGAAGACTACCGCGCTGTAGCGGCTCTGTTTGCAGCCGATGGCGTTTTGCTGGCTCCTTTTGAAGAACCGATTGTAGGGGCCGAGGCCATTTACACTTACCTGCAAGCTGAGGCCGTTTCTATGCGCGCCACGCCGGTCGAGGTTGAGAGTGAAATGGACTCTGACGGCACCCAGCGCGTGGTAGTTAAAGGTCGGGTGAAAACGCTGCTGTTTACCGTCAGCGTGCGCTGGACGTTTGCGCTGACGGCGGCGGACACGATTCAGTCGACTGAGATTAAGCTGATGGCGTCGCTACAAGAGATCATGCAGCTCGATCGCGGCTAGGGCCATTGCCCTAGGCGGCTCTAGGCACCGACGGCTGTCCCCAGGCGGCGGTGAGCAGCGACCGCCCCAAATTCAAATGCTGAGGCGCACATTGCCAGTCGGGGTGCGCCGTCAGCAGCAGCGATTCGAGTGCTTCGGTGTCGAATAGGTGCCACACCTCAGCCCTGGCCGAGCAATCGGCGATTGCGTAGCAGTTCTCAGCTACACAGTGAATTGTGAGTCGATGGTCAAAGACCGGCCCTTGAGGGCCATCGCTCAGACCGGCAGGCAGGGTCAGTTCTTGGCCAATGGCCAAGCTTCTAAAGCTGTGCATTGCCTGCTGAAAGGCCGCTTCGCTGCGGGTAGCTAACCCTGACATCACCCGTAGCGATCGCGGGTCGCCGTTGACGCAGATCCAGTAGCGATGCAGCGGGTCAATACCTCTGAGCCAGGGTGACTCGTCATCGAGGCAGTAGCGGGGTGCTAGGGATAACTCAGAAAACATGACTTTGCCAAAAAGTAGCAAGCGATACATCCAGCATGGTGTAACTACCCAAGTTTGCTCAATACAGAGCAATAAAACTATAAAAAAACTGATACAGTTCTTCATGCTTGCTGACGAATAGCGGCGAGAGACACAGCCAGATAGAGCGAAAACTGGGCGAAAACCCGCTGACAACGCCTGCTCGGTGCCAGACCTGTCCAGGACCGACAGAGGCTCACCTTGTCTGTTTGCTCTTCTCTTTTTGTTCTTGCTAGTCGGTGAACTCTGGGCGGCCAGAAGCTGCCAACGGATCGGGCAGCAGAGCGGTCAAAATCAAGCTCTGGGCCAGAGGCATTTGCCCGTAGGTAAACCCGTGGGGCACCTGCTCTAGGTAGGGCTGAAGTTGATCGATGGCATAGGGACTGCCGTAGATAATAACTCCGCGCAGCATTTGGGCCGATTGCAGAGTCTCCAGCCAGGCTGTCGCTAGCTGTAGGAGTTGGGCGGAACCGCGAAAGGGGTTGCCCCGCACAAAAATCTGCACCAGGCTAGGCCGCAGGTTTTGCTCAGCCGAGAATTCTCCCTCGCCGTGGGGCCAATGCTGGCAACCCTGGGTATCGACCAGCTTGAGGTGGTAGTGGTGGCGCTGGGGCCAGGTGAGGGCCGTTGCTCCGCGCTCTAGAAAGCGACAGCCAATCACATCATCGACAATCACAATGTTGTTGCCAGGAATGGTGGCAGTGGCGGGAGCGATTTGACCTTGTACCGTTGTTGATGCGGTGAGTATGTTGGCGGCGAGCTGGCGAGTCGCGGGCTGGGCCAGGGCGGCCAAGTTCACCGGAGGCGGGGGTAGGTGCTCCCAGGCGTGGCCAGCACCATCAGGCAGCAGGGCGGGGGCCGCCTTTTGCTTGGCCCGCCAGAGGCGTTCCACGCTGGCGGTGATGTGTTCTGGGTCAATGCGCCCCAGATTCACGGCTTCTACTACCGCTGCGATCGCGCCTTCAGGGTCGCCAGGCATGAGCAGCACATCGGCTCCGGCTTCTACCGCTAGCACCGCTGCTTCATAGGGGCCGTAGGTGTTGGCGATCGCGCCCATAATCAGAGCATCGGTCACAATCAGCCCGTCAAAACCCATCTCCTGGCGCAGCAGCCCGGTGAGGGTGGCGGGTGAGAGAGTGGCGGGCAAATGGGGATCTAGCGCCGGAATTTTGAGGTGAGCCGTCATGATGCTGTCTACCCCAACGGCGATCGCAGCTCGAAACGGTGCCAGCTCCAGATTTCTGAGGCGATCGAGGCTGTGGGGCAGCACTGGCAGATCGAGGTGGGAGTCGGTGGCGGTGTCGCCGTGACCGGGGAAATGCTTGGCGGCGGTGAGCACCGGCTGGGTCTGGGCTCCGCGAATAAAGGCCTGGGTCAGGGCGCTGACTCGCTCTCGCCCATCGCCAAAGGCCCGCACGTTGATCACCGGGTTGGCGGGGTTGTTGTTGACATCCACTACCGGGGCTAGCACCCAGTTGAGGCCAATCGCCAGCGCTTCGGCGGCGGTGGCGGCCCCAAATGCCTCAGCATAGGCCAGGGCGGCGGTGGGGTCGCTGTCGGCCACCGCCGACAGCGACATCGGCGGCGGAAACCAGGTGGCACCGCTAAAGCGCTGACCAACTCCCTCTTCCACATCAGCGGCAATCAGCAGCGGAATCCGAGCCTGGGTCTGAAGTGTCTGGGTTTTGAGTCCCACTTCGGCGGCGCTGCCCCCGAGCAAAATCACCCCACCCACGCCCAGTTCTTCGACGTAGCGAGCGAGGGTGGCGCTGTCGGCTTCCCAACTGGGGTAGCGAATTTCGTGGTCAAACAGGTGGCCCGAGGCGCGCACCACCACCATTTGGGCCACTTGTTTTGCCAGAGATAAACTGTCAGGGGCGGGCAGCCGGGCCGAGGTGTTTACCCCAGTGGGCCAGTCGTTGACTGTCGCCCGGTTCACTCTTCTTCATCTCCGGGGATGGGTTCATCGGGGGTAGCGGCCTCAGGTGTGGCCGCGTCATCCTCAAAAAACTCGTCGGTCAGGCCCTTTTCGGCCCGCTCTCGGCTGAGCTGGTTGATTAAGTTCAACACATTGGTGCCGCGCTCCATACCCACGTCTTCTTTGAAGATAATTTCGGGGGTGCGTCGCAGCCGCAGCCGCTGGCCCAGTTCGCTGCGCACAAAGCCGGTAGCGGCCTGGAGCCCCTCCATGGTTTCGGCTTTGGCCTCGGGGGTGCCATAGATGCTGACAAACACCTTGGCGTGTTGCAGGTCGCCCGACACATCGACATCGGTAACGCTGACCATGCCAGCCCCCACGCGGTCATCTTTGATGTCGAGCATCATCATCTGGCTAATCTCTCGTTTGATTAGAGAAGCCACCCGCTCAACGCGACGATTATTTGGCATCAGTCTGTACTCCTGAAGGTGACGTTATTAACCTAGGCCCAGCATTGCCTGCAGGGTAAAGGTGAGAAACAAAAAGCCGGCCACCATGGCACCAACTAGCGCGATCGCCGTGGTGGGTTGTTTCAGCAGTGGTACTAGGGGCTGGGCAGCATTAAAAAATACGCCCAGGGTGAAGGAAATAAAGTAGCGCGGATAGCGAGAGATGTTGTCAAAAAAATCTTTCATAGCGTCAGACCGGGGGCTTTAGGGGCCAATGCGCGCAAAGCCCAGCGCACTGACTCTGAATTTAACTCGTTTTACATCCTAACCCACGACAAAAGGCCTAACCCACGATAAAAGGGTGCTGCTCCGGCTGAGCTTTGCTATAGTTGGGAGATTCTTTAAACAAGTACATTTGATCTTAGGCAGTTTTGTGACAGTTGCCCTCTCTGCACCCCCGACGTTACACCCCCGCCCTTTTCTCAAATGGGCGGGCGGCAAGGGTCGTTTGCTTGCTCAGTACGAGCCGTTTTTGCCCACGGCTATCGATACCTACTACGAACCGTTTTTGGGTGGTGGGGCGATGTTCTTTCATTTGGTGGGGCGGGCGCGACGGGCAGTGCTGGGAGATATCAACCCCGAGCTGGTCAACGTTTACTGCTGCGTGCGCGACCAAGTCGAAACGCTGATTCGCCATCTGTGGGATCACCAGCGCCGCCACAACCCCGACTACTACTATCAGGTGCGCCAGCGGCAAAATTTGCGATCGCCCGTGGAGCGCGCCGCGCGCCTGATATACCTCAATAAAACCTGCTACAACGGCCTCTATCGCGAAAATTCCCAGGGGCATTTCAACGTGCCGGTGGGAAATTACAAAAACCCCACCATCTGCGATCCATCGCTGCTACGGGCGGCCTCGGCGGTGCTGCAAACCGCTGAGATTCAGACGTTTTCGTTTGAAATGCTGCTGGAGCGATCGCTCTCCTCTGGCGATTTTGTCTACTTTGACCCGCCCTACCACCCGCTCAGCTCTACCAGCAGCTTTACGGGCTACAGCCGCTACGGCTTTACCGGGGCCGACCAAGAGCGCCTGGCGACGGTGTTTCGCACCTTGGCTAGCCAGGGGCAGCGGGTAATGCTCTCAAACTCCGACTGCGAGTTTATCCGCGAGCTTTACCAAGGGTTTACGATGCACCCAATTTTGGCGGCGCGGGCGATTAACTCCCGGGCCGGGCGTCGAGGCAAAATTGGCGAGCTTTTGATTACTCCTTGACCTTGCTTAGGACGGATGCAGCGTCTCTGCGAATCAGCTATTTAATTGATATAACGCTACGCGACCTAGAGGCGACTTTTTGTGACGACCCCATCCCCCAGCGCCAATTCGAATTTCCAGACCCGCGACACCTTTCAGGCTGTAACCCAGGTGATGCAGGCCGTCGTCACTGTGCTAGATAACATGACTGCCAACACCGGCAATGCTGTGTTGGCAAGGCTTCAGCCTTTTTTAGAGCCGGTGACGGCCACCGTAGGCAGCGTGGTCGGCCCGATTGCCGGTTTGCCCTTCATTCAGTACGCCACGGCGATACCTGGCATGAGGGTGTTGCTGGCGGCGCTGGGTCAGGTAAATGTGGCAGAGGTGCGATCGCAGGTGGATGAACTCCGCCATCAGTACCCTCAAGAGAATAAGCGCGCCCTGGCCCAGCGGGTGATGGCCGAAACCGCCCTCAAAGCCGCAGGCGTAGGCCTAGCTACCAACTTTGTGCCCCCCGTGGCCTTTGCCCTCACCCTGGTCGATATTGGTGCGGTCGCCGCCCTTCAGGCCAACATGATCTACCGCATCGCCACCATCTATGGCTATTCGCCTACCGACCACGATCGCCGTGGCGAAGTGCTAGCGATCTGGCTGCTGTCATCGACCACCGCTGGCGTGGTCAAATCGGGGCTGAGCATTGCGGAGCTAATTCCGGGTCTGGGTGCCGTGCTGGGTATTGCCACCGACGCATCGCTAATTTATAGCGTCGGCTACTTTGCCTGCCGCTACTACGAAACCAAGCGATCGGCTCCTACAGAAATCTTGGTGTAATCTCAAATCCTGTTTGGCTACCCCCGATACCTCTGGGCGAATGCCATAGAGCCTCTGGATTGGCTACGCCTACGCCCCTACGATTTGGCCTTTTGGAAATCGGAGTTGTACGATTCCAAATAGGCGGCTTGCGCAGGGGCAAGCCGCCTATTCGCCCAGCCAGGACTGCACCTCAGGCCTTGAACCCAAAACCTTTTCCCGTTTTCCCTTAGGCCAGCAGCTCAAACAATCCATCGTCAATTTCGTAGCCCAGCATCTGGGTCATAAACTTCAGCCGGGTGTATTGGGTAATGCCCTGCCCCTTGAGCCAAGCGGCGATGACAAAAATCTTCGCCATCATAAAAATTTCTAGCCCTTCCGGGTTGTAGCGAATGCCCTCAGTAGGGCTGAACTGGTGGGGCACTAGCATCGCAGCATAGCGCCCTAGCTCGCCTGCCTCCCAGTCTAAAACCAGGGGCAACCAGGGGTAGTAGGTATCTAGGCGAATAAACCACAGCCTGACCTCCGGCAACTCTGACAACTCGCGGGGGTCGGTGGGGTCACGGCTGATATCGACGACAAACCGCAGTCCAAGCTCGCTATTGAGCACCTTGCCCGCCGCCAGCAGCGGCTCAATCACCTCCCAGGCTGGGGTTAGATCGAGGGTTTGCAGGTGAGATTCGTGCAGGGTAATGGTATGAGCCATGGGGCAGCCAAATCGCGATGACAGAAGTACTGCCCATTGTCGCAGAGGGTGGGCCGCTCTGCCCTGAGTTTGCCCCACCGGACAGGACTACATCTGTGAACATTTTGGAGGAATGGCCGTAGGGTTTACAGAGGTCGTAGTTGTTGACTGATGCCGAGACCTATGGGGTCATGTTGCGGTCAGGACTTGGTTGCGGGTTTGTACCGCTAGAAAAACGGTCTTAGAGGGCTTAGACAGACAGATTTGAACGGCTGATTAAGCGGGTTGGCGGACGGCTTTGTAACTAGGGTCACCCAGTCATCCCTGGGGAACCGCGAATCTCTGTCCAGAAACTTCACGCTTCATGAAAACTTGATGCCGTTACATTAGAACTTAACCGCTGGTCATCTACCCAGAGTCATGCCGTCTCACCCTCCGTCAGAAACGCAGCAGTTTAACCATGATGTGCAGCTTCTGCTCAAACCCAACAACCCCCATGCGCGATCGCTACTAGCCTTTATCAAGCGCACCATCCACCAGTTTGGGCTGCAAGCTCACATCACCGAAATCGACATTTTCGTCGAAGCTTATCTGCGCGGCGTTCGATACACTCAGCAAAACCAGGAGCACATTCGTCAGCCCAAGGCGTGGATGCGTCGCACGGCCTACAACATCATTCGCGAGTGCAAGCGCGATCGCCAGCGCTACCTAGCAGTGGCATTTGATGAACTGATGGAGCAAGAGGCTGCTGGCGGTGGCGCAGCGACGGTGGATGATGAGATGATTGCCAACGCCATTGCCTCAGTGCTGCAAGCCCTCGCCGCGCTGTCGCCAGGCGATCGCAACCTGATTCAGTGGAAGGTGGTTGAAGGCTTAACCTGGCCCCAGGTGCAGACCAAGCTGGTGACAGCAGGTGAAGAGTGGGCCTCTCTAGCGACGCTGCGCAAGCGCGGGCAGCGCGCCCTAGAACGGCTGCGGCAGGCCTATCACCTTTATGCTGGTGAACCCGACGACGATTTGCCCAATCCCCCCGATTCGATGCCGTAGCTTGTAGCAAACGGATGAAGACTTGCCGAAGTTGGCTTTGAAATCGGTCAAATGGCCGAACTTTTATCCTAGGGCAGGCCGTCAGAGAAATTGGCAGGGGAATACTAAATTCGATCTGGAGAGTAGACTAATTGAAGCTCTCATGATGGATCCCCTACAGGCGTGACCAGAACCACCCTCTAAGTTTGGCTATCGGGGTGCGCCGCAATGAATCGCCGTCTAAACTTGGTGAAACGTTGAATTCGCATGGCCAATATCGCTAGCCCTTCTGATGCCCTATTCGCTGCCCAGTCTGGAGCCACGTCCCAGCCTGGGGCCGCTGCCTTGGCGCAGACCTTTCGGTTGACCTTTTGGGGAGTGCGGGGCAATATTCCGGCACCGGGGGCAGATACGGTGCGCTACGGCGGCAACACGGCCTGCGTTGAGGTGCAGGTGGGCGGCCATCGGCTGATTTTTGACGGCGGCACCGGGCTGTGGGTGCTGGGTCGCCGCCTCATAGCTCAGGAGTCGCCCGTAGCCGCCCACCTCTTCTTTACCCACACCCAGTGGGACCGGATTCAGGGCTTTCCCTTCTTTGCTCCGGCGTTTGCCCCGGCGACTCAGCTCGATATCTACGGGGCCCAGGCCCTCAATGGGGCCTCCATTAAGCAGCGCCTCACGGAGCAAATGCTGCGGCCCAACTTTTCTAAGCCGCTGCAGACGATGGCCGCCGCAATGACCTTTCACAACATTGCGGCGGGAGACGCGATCGCCCTGGGCGATGTCTTGGTCGAACCCTGGAGCCTGAACCGCCACACCAGTGCCCTGGGCTATCGGGTTAGCTGGGGCGATCGCGTGCTGGTCTATGCCACCGACACCGACCCTAACCAAACCAGCGTTGACCCCAATTTGCTAATGTTGGCCAGCGGGGCCGACGTCTTAATCTTTGATGGCACCTATGCTGATGTGGCCTACTCAGACCCCGGTGGGGCTGGCGTAGTGCCCTGGCACCTGGGCATTGAGGTGGCCCAGGCGAGCCAGGTTAAGCACCTGGTGCTGTTTCACCACAACCCGTGCCACAGCGACGACCAACTCGATCAGCTAGAGCGCCAGGTGCAGGCCAGTTTTGCCCAGGCCAGCCTGGCTCGCGAGGGCATGACCCTAGAACTCGTTGCTGAATCGGTTGGATTACCGTCCTAGGTGGGCTGAAGCAGGTCGCCGCGCACCCAACCGGTGGAGCCTTCGTAGTTGACTTGATACCAGATAAAGCCGTCTGCTGGGTTGCCCCCGCGATCGATGACATCCACGACGGCGCGACGGGGAGCTGTGCCCAGGATGGTGCTGCCCAGACGCGGGGCCGATCGCAGCCGAGCGGCTTCAGCCGACAGGACGATTGCCGGTGTGCCAGGGGCAAAGTTGTTGCCGCGAAAGTCGGCAGAACCCAAGGACACACCCACTACGGTGTTAAAGCCGGGCTCTTTGAGCACAACGCTGCCGTTGGCGGCAATAATTTCTAGCTCGGTTTCGCCCAGTACGTTGATGCGGGCAAAGCGCTGGGCCTCGCCTCCGGCTTCATAAACCGTTTGGTCGCGGGTGCTGGGCACGAGCTGGGTGGGGGCAGCCCGCAGTTCTACCGTATCGGTGGCCTTGTTATAGAGATTCATGAATAGACCGGTGCCACTACGATAGACGCGCACCGCCATCGATTCGGTCTCAAACAGCAGCACCGTTTCGATGGTGCCTGCCTGGGCCAGCCAGGTTTCTGGCAGGGGTGATGGGGCTGCGGGCTGGGCTGGGGCCACGGCCAGGGCAGGGGTAGCGGTCAGTAGCGCCAGCGGGGCTAGCGATAGGCAAACGCGTTGAAAAACCCGATTCATGGAATCACCTGAAACGATAAAACAGGGGGCTAGAGCAGCACAAAACCGCTCGCAGGATCTAAGCGTAACCATACTGTAAAACGCTGATGCTGGCGGTATCGGGGCGATCGCTACCGCAGGGAGGGAGCCGAAAGTGGGCTATGCGCTCTACTATCTTGAGGGGTATAAAGGCGCAACCGCTGGGATGGCACCGTGATCTGAACCCGGCTGCCCACCTCGATCGCGCTTGTCATCGGCAATCGAGCGTAGAGCAACTGCCCTGAGGGGGTTTGTAGGCAGTACTTATACTCTCGGCCTAAAAACTGGCGATCGCGCACCACCACCGCACCCTTGGCATCTTCTACCAGAGCCATGTCTTCTTGACGCACCATCAGGTCAGCCTGGGCGGACTCCGCACTAGTGGCCCCAAAGCAGCCCACCTCGGTCTGCCAGCCCTGGGGGCTGGGTTGGGCGGTCAAAAAGTTGGCCTGGGTGACAAATTCGGCGACAAAACGCGAGGCGGGCTGGCCGTAGACGGCCTCGGGCGTATCAATTTGCTCTAGCTGACCCCGGTGCATGACGGCTACGCGATCGGCCAGGGCGAGGGCTTCTTCCTGGTCGTGGGTGACGAAGACACAGGACGCCCCTACCTGACGCAAAATGTCGCGCACCTCTTGGCGCAGGTACAGACGCACCTGCACGTCCAGGTTGCTAAAGGGTTCATCTAGCAAAATGATCGCGGGGCGCGGAGCTAGGGCGCGGGCCAGGGCCACCCGCTGCTGCTGCCCGCCCGATAGCTCGTGGGGAAAGCGATGGGTCAGGGTTTCTAGCCCGACCAGGGCGATCGCCTCAGCGGTGCGCTGCTGGAGATCAGCAGTAGCTTGTCGGCCTTTGCGATCGCGCCGCTGGAGACCAAAGGCGACATTCTGCTCCACCGTCAGGTGGGGAAACAGAGCGTAGTCCTGAAACACGATGCCCACATCGCGGCGCTCGGGCGGTAGCCAGGTCGTCCCGCCCACGGGCTGGCTGCCCAGGTAGAGAGTACCCCCATCGGGTTTCTCAAACCCCGCAATCAGCCGCAGCAGAGTGGTTTTGCCGCAGCCCGATGGCCCCAACAGCCCCAGAATCTCCCCCTGCCCTAGACTGAGACTGACCTGGTCTACCGCTGGCGGTGACTGAGGGCTGTAGCGCTTCGTAATGGCATCAAGGCGAAGAATAGGCGGTGGGGTCATAGCCTGGGTTGATAGCGCAGCGATCGCAGACCGCTGTCAGCGCGGTAATAATCGGCAAATACTCTGGGTTTAATATACCGCCCGATGGGCGATCGTCCGACTTACTGTGGCTCGGTAGATGGGATGCTGCCCTTGCTGCATACGCTACCCGACGGCAGGCCCAGTGCCAGCAACCACCTGGCCCATTTGCAGCGCGGTGGCAATCGTCCAGCCGTCGACCAGCAGCAGCAGCAGGGTAAACCCCAGCAAAATAAAGTACATCCAGGGCTGGGCTAGGGGTCTAATGTCCTGGGTGTCGAGCTCGGTGTAGGTTTCAACCAGGCCCAGTAATCGGGCAAAGCCCGCCACCCGCATCGGCAGTAAGTAAGCTTGCTGATCGGCTCCCACAAAGTAATACACAATGCCCCCTTGCCCGGTCGAACGAGGCTTTAAAGCCTGGGCCTCGCGCCACGACAGACGCCACCCGCCGCGAAACAGCCAGCGAATCCACACCGGGTAAGCCACGCGAATGCCGTCGCTATCCACCTCAACCCGCTGCCCCAGCGCGCCATAAATTCCCAGACCACCCAGCCCAATACCAACGGCCAAAACCGCAGGCGACACCGCTGCGTCGGTAGCCTGGGCCAAAAACGGCAGCGGTCCCATCAGCGCCAGGTAGAGCAGCAGCAGCGTCAGGCGAATCAGCGGCGAAATATGAAAGACCTGGGGTGCTGTGGAGGCCAGGGTAGCCGAAGGTGAAGACTCAACCATACCGATGTGACGTTTGAACAAGGGATAGCAAAAGATGTCGGCCCCATGCCCAGCATTAGTAGCCAGGCTCTTGCAGCTGCCTCTTTAAGGTAGATACTTTTGCACTACCTGCCAACCGGATAGGCCAGCCGCCGCCAGCGCTACCCCAAGGGCACTGTTGAGAGTGACATGGAGCGATCGCGCCCAAGGCCGCTCTCCAGAAATACGACTCGCGCTCCAGGCCGAAGCCAGCACCAGCCCTACCACGGTCAACCCAAACAGCAGGTGTACCGAATGGCCCAACCGGCCATACTCCCCCAGGGTGCCAATCACTCCAATGGCGAGCAGCACCAAAACTAGGCTGACTGCCCCTGTACCCAAAACGATGTGCAGCGGTCGTAGCCAGGACGATCGCTCTTGATCGTTAGAGCGGGTGTAAAACAACACCCCACCCGTAACGGCCAGCAAGAAATAGGCCGTCAGCGTAAGACCCATAGACCAGGCCGCGATTCGCCACAGCCACAGAAACGAAGGTAAATTCACGGCTCATCCCTAAATGTCACCATTAGCTGTGCCCTGGTGGCACAGGGAAGGTAGAATTCGACCTTCAGCTCGCTGTCAAGCTACGCCAAAACGCTATCGCTATAGCCAGGGCTCAGCGCACCACACCTTCAGTCTACCGAACTAGCTGGCGGGTAAAACTGCTACTGCGGCTGCAGGTTCATCTAGGGGGACTGCTAATCGACTAGCCTCAAGCTCAGCACCTGAAGCGGCCTCAAAACCCGTGGGTTCTGGGTCATCGATCTGCAACCGGTCGCAAGGGATGCTGTCCGACAAAATGGCGCTGGCCATCATGCCCGTATGAATCTCTAGGAGAGCCTTGGGGACAGTTTCAAAAAGCAGCCGTTGCCCCGGAAACACAACCCGCTCAAAGTACCAATCGGGCACGTTGGTGATGCGAGCAATCTGAATCTTACTGGTGGCATTGACATAGCAGCAGAGCACCTGGCTCTGGCCATCGGAGGGGAGGGGATCAAGGATTTGTGCCATTGATGCTTTACGGCAATACTGCAAGAATCACCCGCAAAGCGTAACACCTCGCGATCCCCGGCTGTTGTAAAGGCGACTACCAACCCCCACAGCACCTTAACTATTCAAAATAATTGAACACAGTGCTTTATATTTCGCAACTGCTGAGCTTTATCCCTAGGGCAACTGTCCGTCGATAGCCTGTAACCCAAACTTCAAGGCATTTTGAGATGTGCAGTACAAATCGTTGCGGAAAACTTAACAGTGTTTTTATACCACGATTCTGCGACCTCAGATCGGCCTGGCCTCGCCTGCTGGGGCCTGCCCCGCTGTCACCGGTAGACTTGCTCCGGCGAGTTCCCGGTTGGCTGAAGAGGATGATTTGGCAGCTTTCCCTATCCTGAGAAGAAGACGGTGTTATCGTGAAGATATATGTCAAGCCTGAGAAGCATGCCCTCTACTACCGCCCGCCAGGCCCGTGTGCTCTACGTGCGGCTGCCCTGTAACCCCATCTTCCCCATCGGGGTGGTTTACCTGGCCGACCATGTGCACAAACTGTTTCCCCATTTAGAACAGCGCATCTTTGATCTCGGTGCCGTGCCGCCCCTTGACTACGGCGCTGCCCTCGATCGCTGCATTGACAACTTCAGGCCCACCCTGCTGGTGTTCTCCTGGCGGGACATTCAAATTTTTGCCCCGGTGGGCGGTCGCGGTGGCAATCCGCTGCAAAACGCCTTTGAGTTTTTCTACGCCCGCAACCTCTTTTTAAAGGCGCGGGGTGCCCTGGGCGGCCTGCGCATGGCCACTACTTATTTAGCTGAGCTTTGGCGCAACCAAGGGCTGATCAAGCGCGGCGTTAAGCGCGCCCAGCGCCACTCTCAGCAGGTCACAACCGTTGTCGGTGGCGGTGCGGTGAGCGTGTTCTACGAGCAGCTCCACAACCGCTTGCCTAAGGGCACGATCATCTCCGTGGGCGAGGGAGAAATGCTGCTGGAGCGGATTCTGCGGGGCGAAGATTTTTCCGATCAGCGCTGCTACATTGCGGGGGAAACAACGCCGCGCGATCGCCTGATCCACGAAGAGCCCGCCCCACTCGAAAAAACCGCCTGCAACTACGACTATATCGAGGCCATCTGGCCCGAGTTCGCCTACTACCTGCAAGACCAGGATTTCTACATTGGTGTGCAGACCAAGCGGGGTTGTCCCCACAACTGCTGCTACTGCGTCTATACGGTGGTTGAGGGCAAGCAGGTGCGCATCAACCCTGCCGAAGAGGTGGTGGCCGAAATGCAGCAGCTCTATAAGCGGGGCGTGCGCAATTTTTGGTTTACCGATGCCCAGTTCATCCCTGCTCGCCGGTTTATGAAGGACGCCGAAGAGCTGCTAGAGAAGATTCTCGATGCGGGCATGACCGATATTCACTGGGCCGCCTACATTCGCGCCGATAATCTGACGCCCAAGCTCTGTCAGCTGATGGCCGACACTGGCATGAACTACTTTGAGATCGGCATCACCAGCGGCTCCCAAGAGCTGGTGCGCAAAATGCGCATGGGCTACAACCTGCGCACGGTGCTGCAAAACTGCAAAGACCTTAAAGCGGCGGGCTTTAACGACCTGGTATCGGTCAACTACTCCTTTAACGTGATCGACGAGCGGCCTGAGACCATTCGTCAAACTCTGGCCTACCACCGCGCCCTAGAGGAAGTGTTTGGCCGCGACAAGGTGGAGCCAGCGATTTTCTTTATTGGCCTTCAGCCCCATACCCACTTAGAAGAGTATGCCTTTGATAAAAAAATTCTCAAGCGCGACTACAACCCCCTCGATATTCACCTGCCCTGGGTGTCGAAGAAGCTGCTGTGGAATCCAGAACCACTGGGATCGTTTTTTGGCGAGGTGTGTCTAGAAGCGTGGCAGCGCAACCCCGACGACTTTGGTCGCGAGGTGATGGACATCCTGGAAGAGCGCTTAGGGTTGGCTCCGTTAGAGGAGGCATTGAGCGCGCCGATCGAGGCTGACCGCCGCCCACTGGCTGCGTTATCATCCTGAATACAAGGGTTACAGGCAATAGAACTATAGGGGATTGCGATGCTGGAGGGGTCAATATTAAAGCAGTTGGTGGATGGTCGTACTGAGCCAGAGACGACCCCACTCAACTATGGTGTCTATTACAAAAATACCCTGGTCGCTCTTTGCCACGCCCTTGAAGACTGCATTCTGACCTCGGGCTCGGCCCCCCTAGTGGTTACGGCCTTTCAGCGAGGCAAGTGGTATTTAGAAGAGGCCGATCGCTACAGTGCGATCGCAGACGCTGCCCAGCAAATTGTGATCATGGCCTCCCCAGAGGCTGGCTTTCACGACCATCCCACCAGTCAGCGTGAGAACGTTGCCCTCGTCGATCTCGCTGACGACGATCCGGTCGCTGAAGAATGGCACCTGATAATTTTTTCTCCCGACTACACCGCTATGGTGCTGTGTCAGGAGCTGTCAGAATCAGACTACGGCAAGACCGGCATCCCTGAGCACGATCTAGAGCGCAAGTTCTACGGGTTTTGGACCTTTGACTCGGCCCTGGTGAGCGAAACGGTGGAGCTGGCGATCGCCCACATTGGTCGCTATGACCCCACCCTTCAGGCGCAGCTCGCCGACCACCTGTCCACCCTTAAGCAGCAAAACCCCGCCCTTCGCAACGACGAACCTGCGGTTGTCAGCCATACCGTGGCCCAGGTGGTGCATTACCTGCAAAACAGCCGCAACGACCTCCAGGGCAACCTTGCTTTTAACGTGGTTGATGACCTCGACCAAAACTTGCTCTCCAACGAGCTCCAGGCGTTTTTGCGCATGGCTCAGCTGGTAGATCTCAGCGATCCGATCAACCCCATGGCCGCCAGCGAAGTGGTGGCGCTGCTAGAAATGATGGGCCAGCTGCTCGACCTGCCCGCTTGGCAGCTTCAGCGGCTGCGCCTAGCGGGCATGCTGCACCGCATTGCCCCAGCCCCCGATCTCGCTGCTCTTGCTGACGATGGGCCCAGCTGTCCGCTGATTCCAGAGGTGCAGGCGCTGCGGCTGATGCCTCGCATGCGGGCGGTGGCCGCCATCATTGCCCACCAGGGCGAATGCTGGGACGGCAGCGGCTATCCGGCTGGCCTCGTCGGTGATGCGGTGCCCCTAGAATCGCGCATGCTGGCTCTGGTGGCAGAATTTCAGCGCCGGACGGCCCAGGCTCGCTACGGTCAAGACCCTGCGGAGGTTGACATGACCCTGCTGAGTGACGTTCTGACCTCCTGTCAAGCTGAAGCTGGTCAGCGATGGGATCCCAAGCTGGTAGAGATCTTAGGGTTAATGGTGCTGGGGCTCCAGCAGGGGATGAGCCTGCCCACAATACCGACTAAAATTACCCTAGGGTCAGGGTTATTGAATCCTGATGTGGCTGACCAAGCCTCAGTCTTTTCCGCCCCTTCTGAATTGCTCCCTCGATAGTGCCCTCCCAGGAATGACCTCTGTGCCCAGCGACTCTATAGATATTGCCGCCCTGCGATCGGGCAAGCTCCGTCACCTGGGCGGGGCTGATCTGGAAGATGAAGACCTCTCTGGCGCTGATCTGGCGGGTATTTACCTGGCTGGGGCTACCTTAGTGGGGGCCGATTTAAGCCGTACCTCCCTGCTCAAAGCTCACCTAGAAGGGGCTAACCTGATGGGGGCTAGCCTGGTTGGGGCCGACCTGCGGGCCAATCTGTGGGGCGCGAACCTGATGCAGTGCGACATGACGGGAGCCGACCTGCGGGGCGCGAATCTGCGGGGTGCGAACCTAATGGGCGCGCGCTTGGGCGGAGTCAGCCTAGCCGGAGCATTTTTAAGTGGCTGCAACCTGATGGGCGTAAACCTGCAAGGGGTTGACCTGCGCGGGGCCGACCTGCGGGGCGCAAACCTCAGCGATACTAACTTGAAGGGGGCCGACCTCTCTCAGACCGATTTGCAGGGGGCGCGGCTTGACAACGCGAATTTAGAAGAGGCCGATCTGCGTCAGGCCAATTTGTCGGGGGCTTCCCTGGGTGGGGCCAATCTGCTCTGCGCCGATCTCTCTAGCACCCAACTTGACGGTGTTAGCTTGACCGGAGCCTGCCTCATCGGCACTCGCCTAGATAAGTAGGTATCAGACGGTTTGAGGCGCGACAACGCTGTCTGTTTCTTTCTCAGGTGGCGAGATATTTAGGCTGGTTTCTCTCGGACTGCGGCAGGTGCAGCGGTAGGTGTTTAGTGCTACGGGCGGGTAGTGCGTGAACTAATCTGGGATTTATTCGCTAGGGATGAAAACCCATGAGCTTTGACCACAAACCGAGGATTTTATTTCTCTACGGTTCGTTGCGCGATCGCTCCTATAGCCGCCTGCTGGCCGAAGAAGCCGCCAGAATTATCGAGGGCTTTGGGGCTGAGGTGCGCGTCTTTCATCCCCACGATTTGCCCATTCACGGCAGCGTACCTGAGTCTCACCCCAAGGTGCAGGAGCTGCGAGACTTGGTGCTGTGGTCGGAGGGGCAGGTGTGGTCTAGCCCCGAGCTGC
>JANPIO010000205.1:0-9493 GCA_031425055.1 Phormidium sp. VAR_61_metabat_6 | reverse complement strand
GTTCTGATTTTGAAGATAAAATTAATAAGAAAAAAGAGATTTATCAAACTAAAGGATGTCCTTCTTGCAAAGGAAAAGGGCAAGGGTATTATCGGGACTCAGTCGATAAAATTTGCAAGAAATGCACATAAGTAATCTGTTTTGCTTGCCTTGCTGTTCAAAACAGCTTGTAAAGTCTTTTTCTAAGCCAATACTCACGTTGTCGTTTGCATTTTTTACACTCAATGTGTCGGATAAGCCAGCTTTTGGAGGTGGCAGAGTTTGTTCCCCAGATGAATTAGTCGATCAGGTCGCTCAGCTATCTAAAATGGAGGATACTGAGTTAGCCACCTTGGCAGAATGTGGCCCTTCGGCTGTCTCAGTACTAACTTCCGCACTTACTAGCTCAGATTTTCAAACGGCTTATCAAGCGGCTTATGTGCTGTACCTGATTGGTATTGATTTTGGCCAACAGGCACAAGGGGCTGTTCCCACTCTCAGAACTCTGTTGCAAAATCATCTTGATGCACGGTTTCGAGCTAGGTGTGCCTACACGCTAGAAACTATTGCCCCTAGCGATAGCGAAACTGTCAGCATTTTGCGCGCTACATTTCAGCAGCCAGGGCAGCCTGACTCGGTGAGGGAAGCTGTGGCCCAGGCGTTATCTACTAACAGCCAAGGTGAACCTGAAACCGTTGCTTTATTGTTAAATACGATCCTTTCTTCGGACGAGGCATCGTCAGTGCGATCGCTGTCGGCTTTTGCGCTAGCTGAAATTGCAGGCAATCACAAAGATGTTATAGACGCCGCTATCGTTGACCAATTGCTTGAGGTCATTCAGAATCCTGGTGAAGATTCAGGTGTTGTTGAGTATACACTGCAAGCCATTGACAATCTCGATCGCGTGAATCAGGGCGTAATCGATACCGTTCTAGCCACCTTAGTTTGGGAAGATCCAGAGATTTTAGATCAAGCTTCAATCACCCTTAGCAACATATCGGAGGAGCTATATCAGCAGTCAGAGCGCCTTCGAGATGTCGATCAGAGCAAAGCCACTATATTGACCATTCAGGCAGCGTTGAGCCAAATTGAACCGATTGAAGAAACCGATATTGGCCAGTCTCAAGCTGCCGTTGCTGAAATCCTGCTAGAACTGGACAGAAAACGTCAGCTACTCATGATTAGCTCCCTACAGAACTGGACAATTGGCCGTCGAGCATACTGGCTCATTCATCCGCTGCTGTGGGGTACGCTGATTTTTATCTATCCTAGATCGGCTCAAATTCAGGCTGTCTTTTTTTGGAATAAATATGTTCGCGGCATTTTGGGATGTTGGTATGTGGGGGTTCTATTAACCCTAGTGCCGCCTCTTCGACAGCGGCTGTTTGCCCCCTTTAAGGAGTCTTTGCTGGCCGATGCAAAGCTAGACTCATTTGATCTATTAACTTATTTTGCCGACTCTGAAGTGATTCTAAAAGATACAGCCAATCGACTCCCCATTAGCACCGCTATTCCTAAAGTTAGAGGCCAAATTATCTTAGAAGGAGAGTCAGGGCTAGGCAAGACTATGCTGCTACGCCGCATGGTCAGTAGCGCTCGGCACATCACCGTTTATCTGCCCGCCCAAAAGTGCGAGCACGGGGTAATTGAGGCGATTCAGGCTAAACTGCACGGTCAGGCTCAAGATGCGGATTTTTTGCGCCACCTGATTTACAGTGGAGCACTTGATATTTGCATTGATGGCCTCAACGAGGTGCGCCCAGATGTTAGGGCTAACATCACAGCTTTTGTGGAAAGCTACTTTAAGGGCAACATCATTATGACTACCCAGCCATTGGTGTGGACTCCGCCCGCCACAGCTAAGACTTACGTGCTGCAACCACTGCACAAAGATCAAATAAAGCAGTTTTTAATTGGTCAGTGCCCGCTCCTCGGCCAACCCTCTGGAAGCATTGCAGGCTACGAAAGTCGGTGTACAACCTTTCTAGACTCGGCCCTAGATGAGGGGCAGTCGCCTGAAGATTTGACGGCGGCCCGTCGAATTTTGTCGAACCCGATGGATGTGTCGGTAGTGGCACAGATTATTGCGTCTGGCCTGGTGCCTGATTTAGTTCAGCTACAGCAGCAGCAGTACGACCTAATGGCTGGGGACTATCAGCAGGCTTGGAATCAGGCTTTTCCCCTGCGCCAATTTTCTGATTTTGTTTACCAGATGCGTCTCAGCGACAACTATGGTTTGATGGGCGACACCTTTTTCCAGGCTCTGCTAGTGATGGAAAAAGAGCGGCACCGCATGGTGCTGAGCCGCCAGTGGCAAGACATGGATGGCACCGCCCAAAAAGAATGGTCGTTTCGTCACGACAAAATCATGGAGTTCTTTTTGGCGCAGCCATTTTTGGGATCTAGCCCAGATGCACAAGAGAAGCGCTTGCAGCACCTGGGAGACCCTCGGTTTCGGGGTGCCTATCTACTTTTGGCCCGCCTGCTGCCCTTAGAGGTTGCCTTAGAGCTGCGCGAAGCCCTAATTCAATATGCGGCAGATACCCAGGATCACACCGTTAGCGATCGCTACGTGAGGATGGTGCGATCGCGTCAGGCCCAATAAGCCATCCTCATGCGTAGACCGTCTTTTCCTCGCCGTGGTTCAATAGAGAGTCGTAACCGTTGTGGAGAGAGAAATTATGGGTGGTGTAGTCGCCTACGTACTGTTTTTGTCGATCATGGTGGGTACGGCTATTGGGCTGTATCTTGGTCTCCGGCTCGTGAAGCTGATTTAGCGCTCAACGGTAGGTACGCCATGGCCTGAATGCAGCCCAGCAGTAGCCAGCCCAAAATATTGATGCGGCCATCGTAAAAGGCCAGGTCAAAGATGGCAAAGGCTGCGGTGCCACCAAAGCCAGTCAGGTAGCCCGCCAAAAGGGCCATGGCGTTAGGGGAGAGCGGAACTGTAGCCAGGGTAAATGTGCCCCGTCCCAAGATCCACCCCACTATTCCCGTAAACCCCAGGGCAACGGGGATACCAGCCTCGGCGGCGAGCATCAGCCATAGGTTGTGGGCGTGGGGCAAGAAGTCACCGGCCACCGGAAAGTCAGCCGGGTCGTAGAGCTGCTTAAAGGTGCCCAGGCCCGTGCCAAACCAGGGGTGCTGCGGAATCATCTCGAGGGCTAAGCGCCAGACGCTAAAGCGTAGCGAAACGGTGGCAAAGGCCTCGGGCAGAGTACGCCCCCCCACGCCCCAAACTAGCGCGCTGGCCGTGAGCAGCGCGATCGCCCCTAGTCCCGCCCAAAAAATATAGCGGTAGGGCCGCAGCAGACCGCCAAACATCAGCAGCTGAATGCCCGCGATCAGCAGCCCGTTGCGAGAGCCCGAGCAGTAAATGCCCACTAGCACCAGGGCAGTAGCAGCGCAAATCCAAACGCTTTTGGCCCTCAGCTCAGGGCGGTTGATGCCAAGGCGGTTAAGGTAATAGGCACAGAGCCCTAGTCCCAGCCCAAACACAATCACCATATAGTTTGCCAGGGCGTTGGGGTGGCCAAACATCGCGCTGGCGCGCTGGCCATAGTCAGTTTGCCCATAGAGCCAGGCCAGGCCAGGATGGTTGCCCCAGCGAAGCAACCCTGACGGCGATCGCAGATAAAACTCAGCGATCGCCGTCAGGTTAACGGGCACCGTCGCCACCAGCAGCGCCACAGCCCAGTTGTGCAGCGTTGCCCAGGGCTGGCGAAACTGGGGCACAGCGATGGCGATCGCCCCGTAGAGCACAAAAAACGGCACAAAATTAAGCGCCTGTAGAGCTGACTCCCCCGGGGCTTGGGAGAGCGCCACGCTGACCCCAAGCCCCAGGGCCAGCCACAACCAGCCCTGAGTGTAGAGCAACTGCCCAATCGCTCGCCAGCCCTGGTACAGATTCACCAGCAAAAACCAGACTAGCCCTGCGATCGCCCCATAGACAATGTAGGGCAACGCCACCAAGCTGGCCAAGACCAGCCGTTCTTGGGCTACACTACCGGCCCCAAACCCTTTTACCCTAGTAAGCTCCATCGCCAATTACAACCACCCACACTGTTCTCAGAAGAATAAAGATGTCTAGCCAGACTGACCAGTTTCTCACGTAGTAGGCATCCAGGTTGACCCGCTCCTCGTAGGACACATTGTTGCGCCCCGACACCTGCCATAGACCCGTCAGGCCCGGCAGCACCTTCGTGTAAAGGCTGTACTTGTCGGCATAGCGAGCAATTTCCTCGGTTACGATTGGGCGTGGGCCCACTAAGCTCATCTCACCCCGCAGCACATTCCACAGCTGGGGCAGCTCATCGAGGCTGGTGCGGCGCAACAACCGACCGACACGAGTAATGCGCGGGTCGTAGCGCAGCTTGTGGTCGCGTTCCCACTGATCCCGTAGGTTCGGATTTTCGTCCAGGTAGCGATCGAGCACCTGCGCAGCGTGGGGCACCATCGAGCGAAACTTCCAGGCAGTAAAGGGCACGCTATTCTGCCCCAGACGAGGCTGACCATAAAATATCGGCCCCCGCGAGTCGAGCTTAACCAAGGCCGCAATCACCACCAGCACCGGCAGCAAACACAGGCCAATAACCAGGGTCAAGACCAAATCCAGCAGGGTTTTGATCAGGCGCGGCCCCGGCAGCAACAGCTGTTGACGAATTTCTAGGCCCAGAATACCGCCCAGGTCTTTTGAGCTGACCCATAAGCTGGCCACCCCAAACAGGTCAGGAATCATCAACAAATGGGGAAAGGTGCGACCATACAGCTCCAGCACCCGCAGCAGCTTTTCTCGCTGCACTCCAGGCATCGCCACAATGGCGTAGTGAATATCGTGACGCAGGGCCAGGTGCGGTGCAGCTGACAATGGCCCCACAATGGGCACGCCGCACAAGCTGCCCTCATTCACCCGGCTGTCATCAAGCACGGCCACGGGTTTTAGACCAAACTCAGGCTGATTCTTTAGGGTTTGAATCACTAACTCGCCAGTCCGCCCACCCCCCAAAATTAGAACTTGGTAACCCCACCAGGTGTAGCGAGCAAACCCCTGTCTCACCATCAGCCGCCCGGTCAGCACCGTCACCAACGACAGCAGCCAGGCTAGCAAAAACACCCCACGCGAGTAGGTCTCGCCTTCGCGGGTTAAGAAGAGCCCCGCCCCCAGCACCAGATAGGTAAAGGTGGTAGACAGACAGATACGTCGCAGCTCGTCGACGGGGCTCAGGCCCACCGCTGGGTAAAGCCCGGCCACAGCGTAGGCCAGCAGAAACACACCTAAGATCGGCCACAGCTGGCCGTAGAGACCCGGTAGATACTCTCCCCCAAAGGCTAGCCGTAAATAGACCCCTGCACTACCGGCCAGGGCTAGGGCCAGCAAATCAGACATACTGAGAAGGGCAACCATCGGCAAGGAGCGGGTTGACATCCTCAAAGACAACATTACTGGATGAACCGCACGCTCAAGAGGAAACATAAATTTCCCCAACACTCCTGAAACACCGACACTACTCTAATTCATTGCCTTGCTGAAATTTCAGCCACTTATGGGCCAAATAGGTGGTTAATTCCTGGCGAAATCTGGCTTCAGAAAAGGTTTCGGCATGGTGACGAATGGCTTCAGCCCCAAATTCGACCCCATGCTGGGCAAAATGCTGCACGGCCTGCACCAGATGTTCGACGCTTTGCTGGCTAAACAGTACCCCGGTTTTTCCAGGCTGTACGGTTTCGGCACAGCCGCCCTGACCATAGGCAATCACCGGTGCCCCGGCCGCCTGGGCTTCGACCACCGTGATGCCAAAGTCTTCTTCCGCCGGAAAAATAAACCCTCGACAACGTTCCATGTGATCTGACACCACCGCGTCCACAGGGTTCCGCAAAAAGGTGATATTGGGTTTGGCCGATCGCTGTAGCTCGGCCAGGGCTGGCCCATCGCCAATCACCACCAGGGGCAGTCCGAGACGGTTAAAGGCCGCCACAGTCAGATCGACCCGCTTGTAGGGCACACAGCGCGACACCGTGAGGTAGAAGTCGTCGCGGGGCTGTTGCCAGCGAAAGCGATCGACGGCTACCGGGGGGTAGATCACCGTGGCGGGGCGGCGATAGGTTTTCCAAATGCGGCGGGCCACGTAGCGAGAGTTAGCCACAAAGCAGTCAACCCGGTGGGCGGCGGCCAGATCCCACAGGCGCAGGTAGTGCAAAATCAAGCGGGTAAGAGCGCTTTTGGCTCCCCGCGTGAGCCCCGCCTGCTGGAGGTACTGGTGCTGCAAATCCCAGGCGTAGCGAATGGGGGTGTGCACGTAGCTGACGTGGAGCTGATGGGGGCGGGTGAGCACCCCCTTGGCCACGGCGTGGTTGCTGGAGAGCACCAGGTCGTAGGCCGAGAGGTCAAACTGCTCCACCGCCAGGGGCATCAGCGGCAGGTACTGGCGAAAGTGCCGCCGCGCCCCCGGCAGGTTTTGCAGAAAAGAGGTCTCAACCCGAGTCTCTGGAGGGATTAGGGACACTGCCTCGGGTTCTAAGAACTGCACTAGGCTAAAGACATCTGCCCCAGGGCACACCGCCAGCATTTGCTCGACGACTTTTTCTGACCCTGCCCGGCTGACGAGCCACTCGTGCACGATCGCCACAGCGGCGGGTAAAGCTTCAGAAGTCATTCAACGTGGGGATTAAGGGAAATAGTTGGGGGCGATCGCGGCGATCGACCGCCACGATCGATCAGATCCAGCGCCGCTCACTGCCATCTGGGATAAACCGCTGGGGACAAACAGCGCCCACAGCTGTAGAATTCGTCAAGATTCGATCACATTCCGGAAGACTGCTCGAGTTTTAGCTCTCCGGCGGCGACTTTGTCACTGACGAGCCGCCGCACTAGCGCTAGTTCTTCAAAGGTGACTTTGCCATCGGCCCGCATGGTGGCCGTAATGGCGTCACGCTCGGCCTGGGTGAGCACGCCATCGGCAATTGCTTGATCAATGATCTGCCGCAGGGTATCGAGCTCCTGCTGCTCGTCAACGCTGAGTTCGGTAGCCATAGGAGTGCTCCTTGGGTGAACGTCTTCTCGCTCCAATCTTATCAGCGCATCGCGCCCCTACTCACAGGTCGCACTCCCCACAATCCCTGCGTAATCTAAGCTCACCTGAGACCCGCTGCGGGGGTTGCCGCCGGAGAGGTCGATGAGCGCCACCGGGTAGCTGCCGCCGGTAGGCGGGCTAGCGCTGCCCTGGTAGAGGGGCTGCCCGTCGTTGCTGCTGCCCTGGCGGCTGAGGGTGGCGTCGAAGGTGTTTTTGGTTTCTAAATTGACAAAGCGCACCATGTGAAAGCCGTTGGCATCGTAGAAGGCGGTGACGGCCATGCCTTCCATCACGCCCTCACAAGTGTTGCTGTCGTCAGCCCGCTGCGACAGGGGGGTGGCCCGCCCTTCAGTATTGATAAAGTCGCCGCGAATCCAGCCTTCGGCCCCAGACTGATCAAATTTGACGAAGTACCAGGTGCCGTCGCTGGCCGTAGTCGATCGCAGCAGCATCACCGAGTCGCCCACCAGACCATAGCCGTTGGAGTCAGAGGATGTAGTGGGCCGCGATCGCAAATTAATCTGAGACCCAGGCTGACTGGCGATCAGCTGCGCCGCCTGGGGTGGGTTGACGGCCTGTCCCGTGCCGCCAACCCCAGGTTCTGGAGGGTTCGGAGTTGGCGTTGTCCCAGTGCTTGGGCCTGTCTCTGGGTTAGTTCCTGGGGCTGGCTCAGTGGGGTCTATCGCTCCTGGCTGCGCCTCGGTTTGTGCCTCGGGACTAGTGGGCATCACTACGGTGGTCTCATTGCGCCGTCCGAGGGCAACGGCGATCGCTGCTACCGCAACGACAACGCTACAGAGCGCTACTACCATCCATGCTTTGGCCTTTGTCATCGCTATGCCCCCTCAGGAAACCCAGAGATCTAGCATAGCGTTTGGCCCCAGGGGCTTCTGACTTTGAAGGTTTAGATTTTAGATTGTCACATCTACTGGCCCCTGGCCTACTGCCTGCGTTTGCCATTCACGCTTTGCCCAAAGGCGATCACGGCAGACTCAGCCACCACGTAGGCCGTTTCCCCCGCCGCCAGCGCGATGTCGTAGCCGCCAGTAAACTCCCCAAAGGAGGGCAGGGTGAGTCGGTTTTGCCGGGGCTGCCAGTGAAAGCAGGGCAGACGCAGGCGATCGCACCCCATACTTAAACGAAAGCAGGGATGAATGTGGCCGCAGATATTCAGCCGGGTGGGGTCTACCTCTGGCTCATGGCTGAAAAGAATGCCCCCGACCTCCACTGCCTCCACAAAGCACTCCACTGAGAGCTGGGTCAGGGTGTCTTGCAGGCGGCGATCGTGGTTGCCGAGAATGAGGTGAGCGCTCACCTGGGTGCAGTGCAAAAATTTCAGCCAGGCATCAATCACCTCATCGTCCATGCCCACGCGCCCGTGGAACAAATCGCCTAAGATCCACAGCGCCTCTGGCTGATATTGGGCGCACAATTCTTCCAGCCGTCGGAGCGTGCCCTGGTTGACCTGGCTAGATACCGGCAGCCCATGGTGCTGAAAGGTCTCGGCCTTGCCCAAATGGACATCCGACACCAGCAGCAGCTTCAGCGGCTCCACAAAAACCGCTCGCTGGGGCAGCAGCCGCAGCTGAATCTGGCCCACAGTCAGTGTTTCTGTAGCAGCAAGGGGCAGCGACATCCAACTCAATCCAACACAATGGATGTCACTGTAAAGGATTTAAGCCCATCCGCGTCGCAATCCGTTGACTCTGCTATCTGGCCAGCAGAGTCATGATCTTCGCCACCATGGCCAAGCTCTCCTCGTAGAGCACATCCTCGCCCCAGCGCTGGAGCTGCTGACCCAGCATAAAGTCGGCCTTCTGGTCAGAGAGAGCCGTGACCTGCTCCACCTGACAGGCCTGGGCACCGCCCCCGGCTTCCATCCGCATGCAGCCAGTGGTTTCAGAGCACAGAATGGTGCAGCAGTTGGCGTTTTTGTCGGTGGAGGCCAGCCGTAGCCCAGTTAAGTCGCCCACCACTTCCCCCGAGTCTGCCACCGGAATGCTCGCGAGCTCAGCCTCAATGTCTAGACCGTTGGTGCCTTTAAAATGAATTTTTTTGATATTGTAGATGCCGCCTTCCTCGACGTAATTGATCGGCTGCCAGCCCAGACGGCTGGCAAACCAGCCCAAATATAGCAGCGCCTGAGCCGCGTTGCCCTGCTCATAGTCAATACTGATGCGGTCTACATCCACCAGCGACTCGCGCCGCTCGGGGGGGTCAAAGGCGGCGGCGGTCAGCTCCTGCCAGGGGGCCAAACGGTGCCAGTTGAGGTCAGCAATGTAGGTACTCGCTTCGATCAGCTCCTGCATTTTTTGCAGCTCGGCCTCGGCGTCGCTGAAGTAGCTTGAGTCAACGATGATGCAGTTGCTCGATTTCGCCAGGTTTTGAAAGATCAGCTGTTCAGGGCTGGGGGTGGCCTTCCACCACACAAACTTGGGCAACTC
>JANPIO010000204.1:0-6947 GCA_031425055.1 Phormidium sp. VAR_61_metabat_6 | reverse complement strand
CGAGCTAGAGGCCAGCAACCAGGCTCTACACCTGAGCAACCTGCGCTTTCGCAGCGCCTTTGACTATGCCGGTATTGGCATGGCCCTAGTCAGCCTAGAGGGGCACTGGCTAGAGGTCAATCGATCGCTGTGTGAAATCACGGGCTATAGCGAAGCCGAACTGCTCGCCACCACGTTTCAGGCCATTACCCACCCCGACGACCTAGACACCGATCTAGACCTGGTAAGGCGGCTGCTTAACCAAGAGATTCGCCACTACCACCTCGAAAAACGTTACCGCCACCAGCAGGGCCACTGGATTTGGATCCTGCTCAGTGTGTCGATTGTGACCGACGAGCAGCAGGTACCGATCTATTTTGTGTCTCAAATTCAAGATATCAACGAGCGCAGGCAGACCGCACTCCAGCTAGAGAATCTGTCACAGCGACTAGAACTGGCGGTCAGGTCTGCCCAAATAGGGATTTGGGAATGGGATATTAACCAAAACACCATCCTTTGGGATGGGCGCATGTACGAACTCTATGGCCTCACCAAACAAGCCGATTCGCCCGTGGTTTATGAGATTTGGGCCAATGGGGTGCATCCAGATGATCGCGTGCCTACCGAGCAGTTGCTTCAGCAAGCGGTTTTAGGTCAGACGTCCTACGATGCTGAGTTTCGCGTCATTCACCCCGATCACAGCATCCACACAATACAGGCCCATGGCACCGTAATCTGTGATGCCCAGGGCAACCCCAAAAACATGATTGGGGTGAACTTTGACATTACCGATCGCGTACAGGCCGAGCGCGATCTGTGGGAAATGAGCACCGCCCTAGCCCACGCCGTCGAAGGCATTTCTCGGTTAGACAACGCCGGGCGCTACCTCAGCGTCAACCAGGACTACGCGGCCATGGTGGGCTACACCCCAGACGAGCTGGTGGGCCAAAACTGGCAAATTACCGTTCACCCTGACGATCTAGACTATGTCACCCTGGCCTACGAGCAGATGCTGGTCGAGGGCAAGGTCAACGTCGAAGCTCGGGGAGTTCGTAAAGATGGCTCGATTTTCCACAAGCAGTTGTTTATGGTGATGGCCTACGACGACCAGCAGCAGAGCCACGGCCACTACTGCTTTATGAAAGACATTAGTGAAAGGGCAAGGCTTGAAACCGACCGCAAACAGTACGAAATCCACCTGCAACAGCTCAACGATCAGCTAGAGCAGCGGGTAAAAGAACGCACCGCCTTATGGCGTCAGGTGGCCAAAAAGCTGCGTCAAGAAGTCGACCAGCGCCGCCAAGCCGAAAAAACCCTGGCCCAAACCAACCAACAGCTTCAGGCGGTGCTCGATGCGGTACCCGCCGTAGTGTCATGGGTCAGCGCTGAAGGCATATACCTAGGCTGCAACCACCGTCTGGCCAACTCTTACAAGCTCTTACCCACCAACTTTATCGGCCAGCCCCTGGGCTTTTTGGGCGAAGAGTCACCGTTCTGCAGCTTTGCCAAAACCTTTTTGGTTGGCAGCGAGAGCATCACCCAACAAGAACTACAGTTTGCGATGAACGGCATGGCTAGCAACTGGCTGCTGGTGGCCCAAAAGTACGACCAGGGCGGCGCAGCAGTGTTTGTAGGGCTGGATATCAGCGATCGCGAACAGGTTAAGGCGGCACTGCAAACCAGCGAAATTAAGTTTCGCAGCCTGGTCGAGCAGACTAACGACTGGGTGTGGGAAATCGATCGCCAGATGGCCTTTAGCTACATCAACCCCCGCGCCACCGAAATCCTCGACTGCCCCGCCGAGGAGATTCTCAACCACCGATTCACCGACTTCATGGCCGCAGACGAAGCTGTGCGGTTTAGCACTATTTTGGCGCTGCTGGTGGGTCAGCGCCAGCCCTTCACCCAGATCGAGGCCACCTGCCTGCGCCCCAGCGGCGAGGCCATCACCCTCGAGATCAGCGGCTCCCCCATCTTCACCACTGAGGGTGAGTTTGAGGGCTACCGGGGCATCACCCGCGACATCACCGAGCGCAAGCAGGTCGAGGTCGACATTCGCAAAGCTTTGACTCGCCAAAAAGAGCTCACCGACCTCAAAACCCGCTTTATCTCCATGGCCTCCCACGAGTTTCGCACCCCGCTGACCACCATTCTGGCCTCGGCAGAAACCCTGGAGCGCTACAGCCAGAAGTTTACCCCCGAGAAGCAGCAGGTGGTGCTCAAGCGCATTCAAACCTCAGTACACCATATGATTGGCCTGCTCAACGATGTGCTGACGGTGGGCAAAGCCGAAGCGGGCAAGCTCGACTGCACCGTGGCCCCCATTGACCTGCAACAGTTTTGCCGCGACCTAGTCGAAGAGGTGCAGTTTGCCCAGGTCAGCACCGCCAGCTCCATCGAGTTTACCGCCACGGGCGAGAGCGCCCTAGTACTGGCCGACGAGAAGCTGCTGCGGCATATGCTTCTCAACCTGCTCTCCAACGCGGTGAAATATTCCCCCGAGCATACTCCGGTCACCTTCACCCTCAACTGTGGGGCTGACCAGACCGTGCTGCAGGTGAGCGATCGCGGCATTGGCATTCCTCCCGCCGACCAAGCCCAGCTATTTAGCAGCTTTCACCGGGCCAATAACGTGGGGAATATCTCTGGCACCGGCCTCGGCTTGGTGATCGCCAAGCGGGCCGCCGAAGCCCATCAAGGCCGGATCTCGTTTGTCAGTGAAGTGGGCCTTGGCACCACCTTTACCGTTGTTTTACCCCTTGTACTGTGGAGTGACCATCATGGCTAAGATTCTAGTGATCGAAGACGAAGCTGGGGTACGCGACAGCATCGTAGATATTCTCAACGCCGAAGACTTTATTGTTGACAGCGCCGCTAATGGCGAAGAGGGCCTGCGCCAAATTCACGAGTTCAAACCCGACATGGTGATCTGCGATGTGATGATGCCCGTGCTCGACGGCTTCGGCGTCTTGCAGCAGATTCGCCAAGATCCGGGTATGGCCACCCTGCCCTTTGTGTTTCTCACCGCCAAAGCCGAACGGGTCGACTTTCGCAGCGGTATGGATTTGGGGGCCGACGACTACCTCACCAAGCCCTTCACCCACGACGATCTGCTGCGCATGATTCACACCCGCCTGGGGGCTCAAAACGCTGTGGAGCACAAGACTCAGCAGCAGCTCAGTGCCCTCCGCAGCAGCATTAGCATCTCCTTGCCCCGCGAGCTGGGTGCCCCGATGAAAGAAGTACTCAAGCTCTCTACCACACTAATTGAAGAGGCCGAAACCCTGGAGCCTGAAGAGGTCGTCACCCTGGCCAAGGCCATTCACCGCAACGCCCAGCGCACCGCCCGCCTCACCCAAAACGTGATGCTGTTTGCCAAACTTGAGCGGCTCAGCCCCGAGCAAATCTCTGCCCAAACCCTCCAGCACCAGCGTACCGATCGCGCCGACGAGGTGATCACCGAGATTGCTCAGACCATGGCTGCCGACTACCTGCGCGAGGACGACTTGGATATCTCTTTAGAGCACCTGGAAGTACCGATGTCTGAGGCGCAGCTGCGCAAGGTCTGCGAAGAGCTGCTCGACAACGCCTTTAAGTTTTCTGCCGTGGGTACCCCGATCAAGGTTTTTGGGTCGCGGGGCGACGGCAAGGTCACCTTCTACGTGATCGACTACGGCCAGGGCATGACCCCTGACCAGATCGCCCACGTCGGGGCCTACCTCCAGTTTGAACCCGAGGCCGAAGCCACCGGCACCGGCCTCGGTCTCACCATTGCCAAACGCCTAGTCGAGCTGCACCGGGGTGAAGTGCTGATTGAGAGCATTCCTGGGCAGCAGACCATTGTGCGAGTGGCATTGCCAGACTAGCCCCTTGGCTAGTGTCTAACCCGCTTCAGCCTCTTGCATCTTTTCATCGCTGAAGCCTTCCGTTAAATCATCAGGGCCTATCACATATTAGGGGAGGTGCGTCTCATGAGCAGCCCAACCCACCTCATGCATCTAAAACAAAACATTGAAACCTGGAACCGCTGGCGCAATGACAACCCAACTATAAAACCCGATTTAAGCGAAGCCTATCTCTGCGCCAGCGCCCTCAGCGCGGCCAACCTCGGCGGAGCCAACTTACATAGGGCCGACCTGTACTCCGCCGATCTATGGGGGGCCGACCTGAGCCACGCCGATGTGCGGGCTGCCAACCTCAGCAGCGCTAATCTGGGCAATGCCAACCTCGCTAGGGCCAACCTGGCCGAGGCCGAGTTGCTGAGTGCTAACCTCAGCCAGGCTGACCTGCACGGCGCTAACCTGCACCGCGCTAACCTCAGCATGACTAACCTGGCGGGGGCCAACCTCACCGGGGCCGACCTGACTGGGGCCAACCTCAAGGGGGCAAAGCTCACCAACGCCGATCTCACCAACGCTCGGCTAACTGGGGCTGAGCTGACCGGCATTATGGTTAGCGATGTCGATATTGGCGTGCTGGCCATTCTAGAACAAGTGACTTGCGACCACGTTTACGTGTTGTCTTGCGTGGCTCAGGAGGATAGTGGTGAGACGGCTAATACCTACACCGCTTGCTTTCGGTCAGCCCTGCATCACTTTTACCAGAGCTTTGTGGAAACCTGCGAAAACGATGGCCCTCGTCATTACCGCATTGACTGGCCATCGTCAGTCAGAGCTAGCGGCCCTAACATCTATCTGCAATCGGTAGAGCGCCAGGGCAACGGCGACCTGATGGTGCGGGTTGGGGTGCCTGCCCTTAAATCACCTCCACTGCCTGTGGCAGAAAAGCCCACGGTGCAGCAATTGTTTAGCACCCTGGGTCGGGGCGACTTCTACCGGCAGCAGCTGCAAGTTAAAGAACAGCAGATGGCTACGGTGCAGCGACAAAACGACGAGCTGCTGGAGCTGCTTAAGGCCATGACCCGACAAAACGTTTACGTTCAATCTGTTTCTGTAATGGAGAATAGCATCATGACTGGTGTATCTAAGTACGACATGCGTGGGGCCAACATCGGCAGCTTTGCCGACACCGTTGAGGCGGGGGGCCAGCAAAAATCAGTGCAGTACAATCAGCACGCGATGGATACGGTCTCTGACTTTGAACTGGTTACTCAAGTAGAAGAACTGCTGCAACAGCTGGCGGAGCAGGCCTCCCAGGTACCCGCCCACCAGCGGCCCCAGGTGGTGAGCAATGCCCTGCAAAAGAAGGCCAAAATTAATCCTGAGTTTAAAGCTCGGCTGCTCAAGGCTCTGGAGGCGGGCAGCGGTGAGCTGATTCGGGTGTTTACCCAAAACCCCTACATCAGCATCCCTTTGGCCTTGGTGAAAGGCTGGGTTTCGGTGGCTTAGGCTGAGTCTTGCTGCGGTGCGGTAAATCCCTGGTTTTTTCCAAAAAACCAGGGATTTTTTGTGGGGCTTAGGGATGCTGATCAGACGGCGATCGCTGGGGAAGGAATAGTGACGTTAAAGGCGAAGATCGCATCACCGCATCACAACCCTTCCTCCGGCACAGCCTCTTCCGCTGGCGTTTCTTCAGCGGTATTGCCCAAGGTATAAACCCCAGTGGTATCGGCAGGAATCTCAAAGGTGCTGACTGGCGCTTCGCGACCAAACAGGCGAATTTCGTAGCGGCCCGGCTTGAGGCCCTCGGCGGCAAACCGCCCCGTGCGATTGGTAATTAGCTCTACCGCTGGCCAGTCAGGGTCAGACAGCGACACAATGCGCCCGTGCTGTAGGGCCAGCGCGTTGCCCTGCTCATCCACCAGCACCCCGCGCAAAAATACGGTGGCCTCTGATCCGACGCGGATGACGGTGCCGCTGCGGTAAGTGGGGAAGAGGGCATAGCTGGATGGCCCTAGATCGCTCCCTAGGGATAGGTCGGGGGCATTGACGGAGAGACTGGTCAAGTTGTAAGGCGACAGGGGCACTACGGCTGGCCCCAGGGCATCGGCGCGGGCGATGTCGCCAAAGCTGCTGGGGTTGACCTGTACCAGCTGACCTTGAGCAGTGCCCTGACGGGTAATGATCGCAAAGCTGTTGTCGATGGGGCGCGACCAGCCAAACACGCCATCGGCAAAGACCAGAGCGGTACCCCAGGTGACGCGGGTGGTGTTGGTCACAGGGCCGGGGGTATTGCGGGGGATATTGATGGTGTGGTCAAGGGATAGATCGGCCCGGTAGCCCGAGTAGCGGGTTTGGCTCAGCAGGGTCAGAGCGCGATCGCCTGTAGTGGCCGTCAACCCTGTGCTCAGCCCCCCTACGGGAACGGGGGAACTGTAGGACCAGTTGAGGCGATTGGCCAGGCCACTGTTGTCTAGGGTCGTGGCGGTGTTAATAAACTGCCGTTGCTGGGGCAGCGATGCGGAAAGACCTAAAAACACCCGTGGCTCAGCCCGGCCCTGGGCGTTGATGCCGTAGCTGGCGCTGGCATTGAGACTCATATTGCGGGCAATGGGCTTAGAGATACCTAGGGCAATGCTGTAGGCATCGCTAAGCTGGTTGCGGGTAACCTGGTAGCGCCCGTTTAGGGTGAGGCTGGCGTTGGTTAGAATAGTTTGGCTGTAGGCCAGCGACAGATCTAGACCGGTGTTATTGGTGGGCAACCCGTCGGCGACGGTCATAAAATTGGCCCCTCGATACTCAGCAGCCAACCGCAGACTTCGGCTCTCGGCGCTAGTCGCCCCCTGAAAGAACCAGTCGTAGTAGAGCCGCGCAGCCCCATCTAGACCTTGGTTTTGATCAAGGCTAAGCGCGGCATCCCAACCGAAGTTGCCAATGGTAGTGGCCCAGGTACCCTCAACCCCTACCATTTGAGTGCTCAAATCGCCCTGGAGATAGCCCCCCAGGGTCAGGGCATCGCTCAGCCCCACTCGGTGAGAGAGTGTCAGCGTCGGCTGGTTCAAGTTGTAGCCCTGGGGGCTGCTAGCGCTGCCGATCGCCGTCGGAAAACCCAGGCTGTAGGCAAACTGC
>JANPIO010000203.1:0-19881 GCA_031425055.1 Phormidium sp. VAR_61_metabat_6 | reverse complement strand
CGTAGCAGAAGAACCAGTAGATCACTGCTAAGAATAGGTAGACCTCGGCGTAGCGCCCTAGATAGGCCGGGTTAGCCAAAATTGATTTACCAATGCCCAGTAGCTCTGCTAAACCCACAATCGACAGTAGCGTGGTGTCTTGAAATAGGCTAATAAACTGCCCCACGATCGCCGGAATCGCGATTTTAAGCGCCTGGGGCAGAATGATCAGGCCCAGGGTAGCGGGGGTGTTGAGCCCCAGTGACATAGCGGCCTCGCGCTGGCCGCGAGGTACTGCCTGCAAGCCCGCCCGCACGTTTTCGGCCAGGTAGGCGGCGCTAAACAGAGCCAGGGCAATGACCGCCCGCAAAATGCGATCGGGCCGCGACCCAATCGGCAAAAACAGCGGAATCATCACCTGACCCATGAACAGGAAGGCCACCAGAGGCACCCCTCGCACCAGCTCAATGTAAAGAGTAGACAACAAACGCACCACCGGCAGGGCACTACGTCGCCCCAAAGCCAGCAGCAGCCCCAGCGGAAAGCACAGCACAATGCCACTCACCGCCGTAAACAGGGTCAGCACCAGACCGCCCCAGTCGTTAGTTGAGACTTTGGTCAGCCCCAGGCCGCCGCCCAGCAGCCAGAGCGCGACAAAATACGACAAAAACCAGGACAGCGAAATCCACTTGCCCACCCCAGGAAACTTGCGCCCAATCTGCCGCCCTGCCGCTGCGCCCCCAGCCACCAGAGCCACTATTGGCAACAGCTGTAGCGAGTTGGGTCGAGTCGGTGGAAACAGCACAATAAAGGCACAGGTTGCCGCCAAGCCAATCAGCACGTTGCGGCTAAACAGGGTAGAGACATTGCGACCCAGCACTCCCCACGACAGCCCTGCTAAACCACAAATCACGGCCAGCAAGGCCCAAATGCGAGGATACAGACCCGAGGGAAAGGTGCCCGACATGAACAGCCCAAAGTTGTTGGGAATGACCTGCCACTGGGCGACGGTCAAGGCCCAAAAAACAAGGCGAAAAATACCCCAGCCAAAGATACCGACAATGACGATGGTCAGTAGGCTGTTGAACCAGTCGCTAAACAGGTTTTTTTTGGCCCAAGCTACCGGCCCCAGGGCCAATATATCAGGGGGTGCAGAGGAGATAGAGTCGGGTGTTGCGGAGGTCATAGCTTAGCGCTCCTTAAACTGCACAGATCGGTTGAACTGGTTCATCACCAGGGTTATGAATAGACAGAGGGTTAAATAGGTGGCCATCATAACCACAAAGACTTCAACCGGTCGGCCAGTTTGGTTGTAGGTGGTGGTGGCAATCGAATAAATTTCGGGAAAGGCGATCGCAAAGGCCAGGCTAGAGTTTTTCGTCAGGTTCATGTACTGGCTATTCATCGGTGGAATAATCACCCGCAAGGCCTGGGGAAACACCACCAGCCGCATCACCATACCGGCATTTAGCCCGAGGGTGCGGGCGGCTTCCCACTGCCCCTTCGTTACCGACTGAATGCCCGCCCGCACAATCTCCGCTACAAAGGCAGAGGTGTAGAAGACCAGGGCCGTGAGGGAGGCCACATATTCCCGCGATAGGCGGAGGCCCCCAGTTACGCCACCGCCTTCAATGCCCTCCGGTACCGTCCAGTCCATACCTAGGGTAATAATGGCTAGCCAGGCCAACCCCACCACCGCCAGAGCAATGGACTGAGCCTGGCCACCAACCCCAGTTTCAATCCGAATTTTGGTGCGCCAGCGCCAGAGATAAAGGGCGGCGATCGCTGCCCCAACTGTAGCCGCAATGCCCAATACCGCCAGCAGCGCACTACTAGCCCAGGGAATGTAAACCCCCCGGTTATTCAAAAAGGCGAGACCCAGTACCCCAATCTGCGCTTCGGGCCGGGGCAGCGCGCCAAAAATTGCAAAGTACCAAAAAAACAGCTGGAGCAGCAGCGGAATATTTTGCACCAGCCCTACATAGATACGGCTGAGCTTTTGCAACAGCCAATTCTTAGAAAAGCTCGCCACCCCAGCCACTACACCCAGCAGAGTGGTCAAAACGATACCGCCTACTACCAGGGTCAAGGTATTGCCCAAGCCCACCATCAGTGCTCGCCAGTAGGGATCGTTAGGGCGATATTGAATCAAGCTTTCGCCAATGCTAAAGCCAGCCGGGTTTCGCAAAAAGCTAAAGCCAAAAGCCCGCCCCTGCTGAATCAGGTTGCGGTTTAAATTGCCCAGAAAAAAGCTCAGCAAGAGCAGGACAAGGATCAGCGTAATCACCTGGAAGGCAATCTTCCAAAAGCGCTCATCCCGCAGCATCGCCTTCAGATCGAAGGTCTTGCTACCGCTATCGTGGGCCATCTATGTCACCTGCGTTGAGGAGTCAGTGCAAAAGCTTTAAGCAAAATAATCTAAGAGGGGTGTCAAGAAAAGTTCAATTTGTTACAAGGATTTATGAAAAAGGCGCAGTCTAGCTGCGCCTTTCGACCGGGTAGTCGGGAGTAGAGAGCCTGGGTGAGGGGTTTAAGTCCCTCACCCACCAGCAGGCATTTCCCTAGCGGAAGGGGGGAGAGTACATCAGGCCACCCTCGCTCCACAGCGCGTTTTGGCCGCGCTCTAGGGCAAACTCAGAATCAGCACCGACATTGCGCTCGTAGATTTCGCCGTAGTTACCCACCTGAGTAATCACCTGCACCATGAAGTCGTTGGGCAGCCCCATATCGGTGCCCAGAGTGCCCTCTTGCCCCAGGAAGCGGGCAATGTCAGGGTTCTCGGTGCCCTCGAAGGTGGCAATATTCTCGGAGGTGATGCCAAACTCCTCGGCCTGAATCAGGCCGTAGGTGACCCACTTAACCACGTCAAACCACGCGGAGTCGTTGTTGGTGGTCACAGGCCCCAGGGGCTCTTTAGACATAGTGACTTCGAGCAGGGTGTGCTCGTCGGGGTTGGGCAAGGTGCTGCGGCGAGCCACTAGCTGCGATTTGTCAGAGGTCATGCCCTCGCAGCGACCTTCGTCGTAGGCCGCATAGGCGGCGTCGGCATCCTGAAACACCACCGGCTCAAAATCAACATCGAGCTGGCGCATTTGGTCAGTCAGGTTAAGCTCGGTGGTGGTACCGGTCTCCACGCAGATGGCCTTACCGGCAAAATCTTCGAGGTCAGCGATGCCGCTGTCTGCACGCACCAACATCCCCTGACCATCGAAGAAGGTAGTCGGCGCAAACTCAAGACCTACGCTGGTGTCACGGCTGATAGTCCAGGTGGTATTGCGGGAGAGCATATCAACTTCACCGCCCGAGAGAGCCGTAAAGCGCTCGGTCGAGTCTAACCGGCGGTACTCGACGGCTTCGGCGTCGCCTAAAACGGCGGCGGCTACGGCCTTACAGATATCGACATCAAGACCGGTATAGGTGCCGCTTTCATCCACAAAGCTAAAGCCCGGAATACCACCATCAACCCCACAGGCTAGCTTTCCACGCTCTTTAACGACGTCGAGTCGTCCGCCACCTGCGGGAGCGGCTTCCCCATCGGCGGTGGTGGTAGTGGTTCCGCCACCACAGGCGGCCAGCGTTAGCCCGAGGGCAGCTGCGAGTAAACCCCACTTGCGCATGAATTAATCCTCACTCACAAAAGACACTGCAAAACTTATACCCAAACCGTTGGGGTGTTGCACTGGGTTAACACTCCAACGGTTTGGGTTTTCATTTTGCATCAAAGATAACAATATACTGGCGGAGCATCTAAACCCATTCGGATCCGTCTGGCTAGACGGTCTAAAAGAGGTTCAACCTTGATGTCCTTACGCCTAGTGAAATTGGTTAGTGCTCCTGCGCCAGGTCGCGAATTAGGGGGATTTTGTCGCGAATGTAGTGATGAAGCTGATCGGTTTCGGATTGATTGATTGGCTGCTGCCCAACAAATTGCTCTAACAGCCAGCACACTAAACCATGGTCATCTAGAGCGAGGAGATGACTGCTCTGGGACCGTTCTACTAAAGACCACAGGTGTCTCAGAAGCTGAGGGTTCATAGCAGCTGTTAATAATTTCTTTAGATTTATACTAGACCATTGACTCACTGGCGCAACAGGGTCAATGAATTATTAATGTTTCCTAAGGAAGCTATAGCCATCTATCTTGGGGTCGAAATTCTCCTAGTCTCGGTGGAGGTTGCCCAGACCGTGGGACGGGCGACGGTGCAGATGCCCTCCACGGCGATGCCGCTGCGCCGCAGAACCTGGGCCGCCGATTGAGCAGTGGCTCCAGTGGTGAAGATATCGTCGAGCAGCCAGACCGTAGATCGTTGGAGGGCCTTGACTTGGGCCGGGTTGACGGCAAAGGCTTGGGCTAGATTTTGCTGGCGGCTGAGACAGTCGAGGCTGTGCTGAGCCTGGGTAGCCTGCACGCGCAACAGGCCATGGCTGTATAGCGGCAGTCCAGTCAGCCGACAAAACCACTGGCCGATCAGGTCGGCTTGGTTAAAGCCCCGCTGCTGCAACCGGGTGGGGTGGAGGGGAATGGGAACGATCGCCACTAGGCGAGACGATGTTCTAAGTCGAGAGTTGTGATCAAGCCAAGTTTGCCCTAGCTCGGTGCCCAAAAACTGCGCTAGGCCGGTGTGGCCACTGTACTTAAGGCTGCTGATAGCCTGGCGCAGACTGTCTTCGTAGCGTCCCCAGCTCAGTACCGTCAGATCTGGAATGCTGCGATCGCAGGGCGTTGAAGCTTGGCACTGCTGCACTTGGCGGCAGCAGCTAGGGCAGAGCACCGCAGGCGTCGATCGCTGACACAGAGGACAGGGCTGGGCCAAAAACAGACTGAGCAGCTGGTGTTTGCCCTGACTAAACCAGGTCTGAGTGGAGGAGCGGCGGTGCATGGGATCTACCCTGATAGCTAACTGGCCGAGGCGCTAGCTCTACTATCGGAGCCGCAGCGGGCAGGGGCAAGGGTAGAAATAGGGATCTCTGTCGGGAGAGCACCTTTTCCACTAGCAGGGTAGAGGGCGAAGACGATGGCCATCGCGTAAACTCATAGATATAAGATATTGACTTCAAATAAAGTGCTTTGTTGCGATCGCCCCTGGGCACTGTCAGCCTAGATTTGGGGCAGGCTAAGCAGCCGCAGGGGCCAGCGGTTCTAGCGTTAAAAGACCAATTAACTTGGCTACCTCCCTCAGGCGACAGCTGAGAGCTAGCCATGGATCCCAGCATGACCTGGCTTCGACAACTGCATACGCTGGACATTGCTGATCTGCGAGCCGTTGGGCAGAAAGCTTATTATTTGGGCTTGCTCAAGCAGCAGGGGCTGCCTGTGGCTCAGGGTTGCGTACTGACGGCAGCGGCCTGGCACCACGGCCTAGAGCAGATGGCTTGGCCCAATGGCGACGGCGATCGGCTGGCTCCAGTGTGTCAAAACGGATTCAGAACCCTACAGCAGCGCAGCCAGCAATGGCAAAAGGCCCTGCGAGATATTCCTGCGCTCGCGGCGATCGCAGGCAGCGGGTTAGATTGTCCCGAGCCCGATGGGTTTATCCCCGCCGCCTGGATGTTGCGAGCGTCGCTTTGGGTAGACACGCTGGGTTTAGACCAGGCAAATGCTTCTAGCCTGCTAAGCCCAGGCCTGTTGTCGGCCCAAATTGAAGCCGACCGGGCAGGAATAGCTGGGGCGCTGCCACAGTTTTGGGGCCAAGCGCTAACGGCTCGCTGTCTACCCGTCTGGAATCTCCACTGTCAGCGACTGCGCGATTTGAGCCTAGCCACGCTGATTATGCCGGTGTATCCAGCCCTGGTGTCAGGCACGCTGATTCTGAGCCAAGAGCAGATTACTGTGACGGCGGTAGCAGGGCTAGGCATGGCCCTCACCCAGGGAGAAGCCAGCCCGGCCTGCTGTTGGACAAGCCCCGGCAAAGCGGCTGAAGCCACCTGGCTACCGGGGTTTCAGGAGCGCATCTACCAGCTCAGGCCTGCCTCTAAGTATCGCCCTCGTCCGTTGGCCAGTGCCCAACCCATTCAGGTGATCGAGCGCGATCGCCCTGAGCTGATCGCCCCCCTCGGTCAGGATCAACTCGCCCGTCTATTACAGGTTGCAGAACGGGCTCAAACGGCTTTGGGTGGGGCTGGGGTGCGCCTAGAATGGTTGCTGCATCCCAGTGCTAACCCCGACCAGCCCACCCTAATCATTACTGAAGCCGGCCCTTGGCCCCACCCAGCCGTGACAACTGCTGCCCCAGTGCGACCGCCTTCAGCCAGGGCGCGGGCTCAGCCTCCCCTACTACCCTTGGCCAGCACGGTCGTACGCGGTATTGGGGCCGCAGCGGGATGCATTCAAGGGGTTGCCGTAGTCGCTCAGCGTCCCCAAGACTTACCGAAACCACTCCCTGAAGGCTGCGTTGTGGTGCTGCCCGACCTGCAGCCCGATGTCTTTTTTCAGCTGCCATCGGTAGCGGGCATTGTCACCGAGCGCGGCGGTGCCACTTGCCATGCGGCTATTTTGGCCAGAGAGGTAGGCATTCCAGCGGTGGTGGGTGCGCCTCAGGCCACTCAGCTGCTAGACAACAGCATGGTGCTCTGGCTCGACGGCGATCGCGGCGTGGTCTATGGCCTCACTGACGAGGCCGCCGCCTCGTTTCGCCCCCCGGTAGCCCCAGTCCCCGCACCGCTACCCACCGATCAACCGGGCCGTTACCACCGGCTGCGCACCCAGGTCATGGTCAACCTCAGCCAGCGCCAGGGATTGGCCAACCTTTCTCTCAACCATGTGGCGGGGATTGGTTTACTGCGATCGGAATGGCTACTGCTGGAGGTGCTGGAGGGCCGCCACCCATGGGACTGGGTCAATCAGGGCCAGGAAGCAGAGCTGCAAAATCGCCTGGTGCAGCAGCTGGAGCCGATTTTGCAGAGCCTGGGGCCCAGACCCCTGCGCTACCGCAGCCTCGATCTGCGATCGCACGAATGGCAGGCCCTCAGGGGCAGCCCTCCGGTAGAACCCAACCCCATGCTGGGGTTACGTGGCACCCTGAGCTATGAGATTGACGATCGCCTGTTTCAGGTCGAGCTGGGGGCATTAGCCACCCTGCAACGGGCAGGCTATGGCAACCTACAGCTGATTTTGCCCTTTGTTCGCAGTGTCGAAGAAGCCATTGCCTGCCGCCAGCGAGTCGAGCGAGCTGGCCTCACCGACGCCACCGACTTTGCCCTGTGGATTATGGCCGAGGTGCCCTCAGTGCTGTTTTTGCTGCCCGCCTACGCCCAGGCAGGCATCCAGGGCATCGCCATTGGCTCCAATGACCTCACCCAGCTGCTGCTGGCCATCGATCGCGACCAGCCCACGATAGCCTCTGCCTACGACGAGCGCCACCCGGTCGTGCGCTTAGCCATGGCCCACCTGGTGCAGGAGGCCCGCCGTAACAACCTGCTCTGCTCCATCTGCGGCCAGGCCCCGGTACGCCACCCCGAACTGATCGCCGATCTAGTCGGCTGGGGCATTAATTCCATTTCGGTCGAAGCGGCGGCTCTGCCGTTTACGTTAGAGGCGATTTGGCAGGCGGAGAAGGGCGAGGGGGTGAAGGGGTGAGGGGGTATAGGATTTGTTCTAGCGGAGTCGTTGGCATGGCGTAGCCGTCTTGAAGATCAGCAGGAATAGAAAAACGTCTACAGATGGGGTTGGGGCATTGGCCCGACAACCGGGCAGGGATGACCGATAATAACAACGTTGTGCAGACCGTTACCCCCTATGTCTCTTCCTTCGAACCTCGCTACCCTAGACGGTGCCCCTTTGGCCCCCGAGGCATTGGCCGACAAGGTAGTTCTCTTTGTAAATGTGGCTAGCAAGTGCGGCCTGACCCCCCAGTACAGCGGCCTCGTAGAGCTGGATCAGGCCTACGGCGATCGCGGCCTTGTGATCGTAGGCGTGCCCTGCAACCAGTTTGGCCAGCAGGAACCCGGCAGCCCTGAGGAAATCAAAGACTTCGCCAAAACCAAGTACGATGTCGACTTTACCCTGCTCGAAAAGCAGGATGTCAACGGCCCCGATCGCAGCCCCCTCTACCAGTTTCTCGTTGGCGAAGGCCCCGATATCGGCTGGAACTTTGGCAAGTTTTTGGTCGGTCGCGACGGCCAGGTGATCGGACGCTTTGAGCCTCAAACCGTTCCTAACGACCCTGACCTCAAAGCTGCGATCGAGCAGGCTTTGGGCTAAGCATCACTCAGCCAGCACATCCCGCAGCAGATCTCGATGCATGAGGGCGCGATCCACCCGTGACCCAATCTGTTCAGGCGACAGCGGGTCGCCGTTGGCATAGACCTCCAGCCAGGTTTGGGTGATCTGCTCAGGGGTGTCTGGCCAGCGGTGGCTCACCGCCTGGGGGTTGAGGTCAAAGCCCGGCAGATCGAGGTCGGCCATCAGGTGGCTGACCTTAGGGTCATAGCTCAACCCAAAGCAGCGACAGCCCTCAGCCGCTGCCATGATCAGGGCGTGCAGCCGCATGCCCAGCGTCATCTCAACGCCCCGAAACAGCCCCTTGAGCTGGTGCGGGTCATCTAAAGCATAGATGTGGCTGGGGCCAGGCAGTCGCGGCTGAATATATTCGGCAATGGGCAAATCTTTGCTTGGCTGAAAGGGCACCAGCAGCAGGCAGGTCTGGGTTGCCTTTTGAAACGAGGCCAGGGCCTGGGTAAACTGGTCTAGGCGGCCTTCGGTCAGCCAGGGGTGGGGGCGCAGGGCAACGGCCACCCGAGGAGCAGGCAGATCCCACAAGCCATCCACTGGCGCGGCATCTAAGGCCCACACCGGGTCGGGGGCCTGCATACCCGGCACCTGCCAGCGGGCCAGCCACGCTGCTGACCCGTTATCCCTCACGCTGACGGCACTGCAATGACCCAAAGCGTAGCGACCCAGCCCCTGACTGAGGGGATGGCTGAGGGGGCCAATGCCCTGACCCCAGGCAATAGTTTTGAGCCCCAGCCACTGAGCCAGCACCATCAGCCCGCCATAGTAAACAGGGTTTTGCAGACTGGTGGCATCTTGTAGCAGACTACCGCCTCCCCAAATCAGCACCTCAGCCCCCCGCAGAGCGCGAATGACTGGCCCCAGGGCCTTGCGGGGCACCGTTTCGACACCGTAGCGCTGGGCGGTTTCGACGGGGTTGCCCGACAGCACCACGGGCGTTACCCCCGCAGGCAGCATTTGCAGCAGGGTAGCGAGTAGGGCTTCATCGCCGCCGTTGCCCATGCCATAGTAGCCACACAAAATCGCTCGCATGCTCACCTGCCCCTGGCTAACCCGTGGGTTAAACGCTATACGCCATCCGCCGACCTCTCTACAATAGAGGCTGTTGTTACGCCTTGAACCCCATGCACGCCCTCTCTCTGCCCACCTGGATGATCCATATTTCAAGTGTGCTGGAGTGGATGGCGGCGATGTGGTTTATTTGGCAATTTGCCACTGTGACCCAGCGGCCCGTATGGCGCTGGCTGGCGATCGGCATGCTTCCCGCTCTGGTCAGCGCCATGGCCGCCTGCACCTGGCACCTGTTCGACAATGCCCCTGGTCTAGCCTGGCTCGTCACCCTACAGGCCGCAATGACCGTAATCGGCAACGGCACCCTATGCCTCGCCGCCTGGTGGATCTGGCGACAGAGCAGCCTTTCGGCAGAAAGCCCCAAGTGAGTTTTGAATGTTTAATTTTGAGTTTTGCTGTATGCCCAGCATTCAACACTCAAAATTCAAAACTTAAAACTTCCCTCCTCTATCTTCTCTACCTCCTACCCCTTCACTCGCTACTCCCCAACCATGCTCGACAAAAACACCCTCTTCGCCATGTCCCTCTTCCCCTACCTGGGGTTTCTCTGGTTTATGACTCGCACCCAGGAGACACCGCGGCTGGCGCTGAGTGGCTTCTATGCGCTACTGGTGTTTGTGGCAATAACCATTCCGGCAGGTATCTATGCCAAGGTAGGACTCGGGCAAGAGCTGGCTAACGTGGACTGGCTCCACGGCAGCGCCGAGGCGTTTTTGACGCTGTCAAACATTCTTGTCGTGCTGGGGTTTCGCCAGGCGGTCGTGCAGCACCGGGCTGGGGCGCAGGGGGAGGGTGATGAGCTAGGGGGAGGTAATGTCTAGGCTGGGTGGAAGATGAGGAGTTGGGGGAGATAAGGGGGATGGGGGAGATGAGGGTGGGATTAATTCTCCTGTCGCCTAGCCTTCCTCACCTCCCCTACCTTCCTCACCAGTCTTACCCCAGGCCAATGAACTCCTCTGCGGTGCTGGGATGAATCGCCAGGGTGGTATCAAAATCGGCCTTGGTGGCACCCATGGTCACGGCGATCGCAACGCCCTGCATAATTTCTGCGGCGTGGTTGCCGACTATATGCGCCCCCAGCACTCGGTCGGTTGATTTTTGCACCACTAGCTTGATCAAGCCTTGGGGCTCTTGGTCAGAGAGGCTGTAGTGGAGAGGCTGAAAGCGTGAGCAATAGGTTCGGACAGCGTCTTTGCCAAACTTTTTGGTGGCTTCTGCTTCGGTGAAGCCCACGCTGCCCATCTCAGGTGTGGTAAATACAGCGGTGGGAATGGTGTCGTAGTCGAGGGTGGCGGCTTGGTAGCCAAATTCGGCGTCTGCGAATAGGTGGCCCTCCCTGATCGCTACGGGGGTGAGGCTGACGCGATCGATGATGTCGCCGATGGCAAAGATGTGGGGGACGGTGGTGCGATAGTGGGCATCGACGGTGATCGCCCCCTCCTTGACAGTCACATCAGTCTTCTCTAGCCCCAGACCCTTCACGTTGGGGTGACGCCCGGTGGCCGCCAAACTCACCACATCGCTGAGCACGGTCTTTTGGCCCTGATCGGTAGTTATGGTCAGGGTTAGACCTGACTGGGCGGGGGCGATCGCAATGCGATCGCTGTTGGTCACCATGGTGATGCCGCGCCGCTGCATCGCCCCGTGAATTTCATCGCGCAGGTCATCATCAAAGCCGCTCAGTATTCTGTCGCCGTGAATGATCTGGGTGACCTCGGTGCCTAGGCCATTGAAAATGCTGGCAAATTCGCAGCCGATATAGCCACCGCCAATAATCACCATGCGCTGGGGCTGCTGGGGCAGATGAAAGATGTCGTCGGAGGTAATGGCGTGCTCAATGCCGACAATATTGTCGGGTCGGGTGGGCTGCCCGCCAGCGGCAATCAAAATTTTGGCCGCAGTGACGGTGGTTTCGCCCAGAGCCAGGGTATGCTCATCAACGAACTGCGCCCGGTGGCGAAAAAGCTCCACGCCTGATTTGTCAAGCAGGTCTTGATAAACACCCCGGAGGCGGTTCACTTCCTGGTCGATGGCGACGATTAGGGTGGGCCAGTCGAACTGTCGCTCGCCCACTGCCCAGCCGTAGTGGGTAGCCAACTCAAACTGTTCTGCAAACTGAGCGGCATACACCATCAGCTTTTTGGGCACGCAGCCGCGATTGACGCAGGTGCCACCCAGCTGCCTCGCCTCCGCTAGACCCACCCGGGCACCATAGCTAGCAGCTCGCCGCGCCGCCGCGATACCGCCAGAGCCCCCACCAATTACCAGTAAATCAAAGTCGTAGGCCACAGCGTTTTCCAGGGTAGTATCGCTCTCTAGGATTAACCGCAACCTAATTTAAGAACATCCCCAGTGAGGCACAGTTTGGGGCGATCGCGGGGGAACTGCTTACCCTGAGGCAAATACCCTAGGGAAGCTCGGCAGCGGCAAAGGCCATCTGCCAAAAGGCCGCTTCGAGGTCAGCCACCTGCAAAAAGGCGGCTTCGGCCTGGGCCTGAACATCGGGGCTAGCCTGGGCCAAGGCAGCATCAGCCTGGGCCGCCAGCAGATGCACGTAGTCGGTAAAGCCGGGATTGCCCCAGCGATCGGCGAACTCGGTGTAGGGCTCAGGCATGGGGCCGGGCAGCTGCCAGCCCTGGTTATAGGCGTACTCAATTGCCCACAGAGCAGTAGCCTGCACCGCGTAGGGCTGCGTGGCCAGACCGGCCATAAACTCACAGTAGCGCTGGCAGGTGGGCTGGGGTGAGGTAGCTAGGTTGAGCGATCGCTCGGCGGCCTTGGCCTCAAACCACAGCAACTCGTCTTTGAGGGCACCCAGCCCCGCCAGCAGCACATCAATATAATCATCGGGGGCAGCCCCCAGCACCCGCCCCACCATGCGGGTAAAATCTTTGACAAACAAAAAATCCTGCACCAGCCAGGTGTTGAACTGAGCGGGGTGCAGGGTGCCGCCTTGGCACCCCGTTAGAAATGGGTGGGTAGTGGCCCTGTGCCAGGCGGCGGGGTGAGCTTGCAGCAGCGCTTGGCAACCTAGAGCCATAGGAATTTCAACCATCGGGTAAACAAAACTTGTTCTAGCCTGACCTAATTAGGCACTATCTCAGTCACAACGCGGCCCCCGTCAACCACCACAGTCTGAACATCAATGCGCCCCACGGCGCGCGCACCGTTGAGGTTGACGTTGGGGTTGACCTGGCGATAGTTAACGCCACCCTCAGCGACCAGGGTTTGGGTGTCTACGTTCCAGTTGAGGCGATCGCTGGTCATGCGAGCCTGGTTGGCTTCGCCCACGGCCACCACCTCTTGGGAGAGGAAGATTTGCTGCGCCGCCAAATCTAGACGGCCCTGGCGAGCGGTAACCCTGATTTTATTTTCGGGATGGATTAGGGTGAGAGGCTGGTTGACGGTCACCTGCTCTTCGGCCACCTGCCAATCTAGAGCTTCACTGGCCATATTGAGCGGAATATCTAGCATCTGCATGGCCACCTGCCCGCGCAAGGTCACTAGCTGCGTAGCCAGGTCTACCGTGCCGCGCTGGCCGACTACCACATCGGTAATCGCGTTTTGCTTAAACTGCTCTACCCGCAGGGGCTGGGCACTGTCGATGCGCTCTTCCTCCCAAAACCAAACTAGTTCCTGGGCCTGAAGCTTTAGCCAGGACTCGGTTTTAGAATCGGCAACCACCGTACTGGCCACCACGTTACCGGCCAGCTCCATGCGGTTCTCGCGGTTAAACACCCGCGCCTCGTCAGCCACAGCCCGCAGCTGGGGGTGAGTGCCGGTAATTTGGTCGCGCATGATCAGCACATCGTTCTGGGGACGCCACTCCATTTCGTTGCCCCGCAGCACAGAGCCATTCTTAATGCCAGTGGCCACAATATTGCCGCGAAGCAAAATGACGCTGCCGTTTTCGCGCACCTCGCCGGTGTCGGCCACCACTTGGTAGATCACTTCACCGTCTTGAAACAGGTCGCCATCAGGACGAGTAATAAACGCTACCTGCTGGTCAGAGCTGTAGGTCACCTCCTTACCCTTAACCCGCCAGAGCAATTGCCCCTGCTCATCGGGCTGCTCTAGGGTAACATCGCGCAGGGTCAGGCCCGGTGCTGGGTCTCCAGCAGCCGGGCCTTCTGCACTCGGCTTTGGGCCAAACCCAGGACCGATCAGGCTATACAACCCTGCGGCCAGAGCTGCGATCGCAGCCCCACTGATCATCAACCGCCGCCGTCGTGCCATGGTGCTGCGCCTGTAAACACTATTCGCTAACTGCCAGGCCGTCGTCTACCGCATCGTCGGCAGCCGCTAGATTGGACAGGGGGCGATAGGTGTAGCTGTGACTTGCAGAGTTGCGGGGCATTTTTCTAATGTCGTCTTTGACCCCTTCAAGGTCAATGTAGCGATCGGCCACATTGATCAGGCTGTCGCTGGTCATCGATCGCAGACTCACCACCTCAACCCGTGCCCCCCGGTAGCTAGCGGCATCGGCAGCATAGGCCAAGTCGCCATCGCCGCTGACTAGCACGGCGGTGTCGTAGTAATTGACTAAGGCCACCAAGTCCACAGCTATTTCGACATCGAGATTGGCTTTTTTCGAGCCGTCAGGCAGCTGCACTAGGTCTTTGGCAATCACCCGATAGCCATTGCGCCGCATCCACAGCAAAAAGCCCTGTTGCTTTTCGTTCGTGCGGTCTACGCCAGTATAGAAAAACGACCGAAACAGCCGTGAGCCAGCCGTGAGCTTGCACAGCAGCTTGGTGTAGTCGATCTCAATGCCCAATTGCAGGGCCGCGTAGAACAGATTTGAACCATCTATAAAAATAGCCACCCGGCCTCGATTTTCGAGCACCTGTTCAGGGGTGAAGATGCCGCCCTCACTGATTAAAGAGTGGCTGTTTAAAGAATGGCTGTGAGTATCTAACATGGGTTTTTATTAGGGTGTTAAATTGAGCTGAAAACAAACGTGAAATGAGCTGGAGCGGTTTTAGGCTAGGGGCTGCCCACGGGTTCGGGCAGCTCCAGGCGCTGAAATACGGGGGAAGCTTCTCCCAAAATCTGAGCAGGGGGCAAGTAGCCCCAGGCAGCGTGGTCGGCATAGCTAATTTGCTGACCGATAGCTTTGTCGTCAAAATCAATGGCAAAGCCTAGCTGAGCATAAATTTGATTGCTAATGCCAGGGATCATCGGCGACAGCAGATAGGCGGCCTGCCGCACCGACTCCAGTACAGCGTATAGAACGGCTTCGGTTTCGGCCTGTTTGCCCTGTTTATAGAGACTCCAGGGAGCATGTTCATCAAGGAACTTGTTGCTGGCCTGCACTAGTGCCAAAATTGCGGTACAGGCCTGGCTAAAGGCCAGGTGAGTATAGGCCTCAAAGACGGTTTTAGGCAGCGCTGTGCCGATCGCCCGCAGAGCATGGTCAGCCGCAATGCTCTGGAAATCAACATCAGGCACATGGCCATCGCAGTAGCGCCCGGCCATTTTCAGGGTGCGGTTGAGCAGGTTGCCCAAGTCGTTAGCCAGGTCAGCATTGAGCACGTTGATAAAGCGGGTTTCGTTAAAATCGCCGTCTTTGCCAAACTCAATCTCGCGCAGAAAGTAATAGCGCACCGCATCGGGGCCGTAGGTTTCCACCAGCGCCACCGGATCGAGGGTGTTGCCCTGGCTTTTGCCCATTTTCTGGCCGTCTTTAGTCAAAAAGCCGTGGCTAAAGACTCGCCCTGGCAGCGGTAGCCCCGCCGACATCAGCATGGCTGGCCAGGAGATGGCGTGAAACCGCAGAATATCTTTTCCTGTCAGGTGGATATTAATCGGCCACCATTTGGCCACGGCCCGCTCCAGGCTCGGTGGCTCGCTGGGGTCTTGCAGGGCCGTTAAATAGGCTAGTAAGGCGTCAAACCAGACGTAGAGCGTTTGGTCGGGATCGGTAGGTACCGGAAAACCCCAGTCGAGGTTGATGCGCGAAATTGAGAAGTCTTGCAGCCCCTGTTTTACAAAGCCCAGCACCTCGTTGCGGCGAGCCTCGGGCTGAATAAAGTCGGGCTGATTAGCGTAGAGCTGCTCTAGCTGGTCTTGATATTTTGACAGTTTGAAAAAGTAGTTTGACTCGTCACGCCACTCCACCGGCTTGTTGGTGTGAATGGCGCAGTGCTGGTTGGGCAGCAGATCGCGCTCTTCTTTAAATTCTTCGCAGGAGACACAATACCAGCCCTGCTGCTGGCCCTTGTAGATATCCCCCTGATCCCACAGGCGCTGAAAAAACTCGTTGACAATGGTGTTGTGGCGGGGGGCAGTGGTGCGAATGAAGCGATCGCAGTCAATGTTGAGCAGCCCCCACAGACGCTCAAACCCGGCTACAAACTCGTCGCAATGCTCCTGGGGTGAGACACCGCGCTCTTCGGCGGTGCGCTGAATTTTTTGGCCGTGTTCATCGGTGCCCGTAATCATCAGCACCGGATGCCCCATCAGCCGATAAAATCGGGCCACGACATCGGCGGCAATGGTGGTGTAGGCGCTGCCGATGTGGGGTAAGCCATTGACGTAATACAGCGGCGTAGTAATAGCAAAGGGCGGTTGGTCTACAGGGGTAAAAGTCATACAAAAACTGAAACATCAGCCCACTAAAAGGCCCATCAGATCACAGCAACAATCGGCGCGCTAGCCTTCAGACAAAAGGCTTTAAACAAACCCGACAAATACTAAGGATAGCAGCGCCAGGAAAAAGCTAGACCGAGGCCCTTTGCAAAACCCACAGGCCCAAGCTAGCATTTTAGACTGCTAGGTTAGGGTTCCCTGAATAAGCCCTAGAAGTTTTAAGCATCTGGCTCACCCCCGCCCTAAAAATTGCCCATTAGTCGTCAAGCAGGCCCAGGCGATCGGGTGGCCAAAACCGTACGACTGCTTTACCAATAATATTTTCTTGGGGCACAAATCCCCAGGCGTGGCTGTCGTAGCTGCTGTTGCGGTTGTCGCCCAGCACCAGATAAAAAGCGTCTGGCACTTTCTCTGGGCCCCATTGGTAGTCGGGTGCGGCTTTGATGTAAGGCTCAGTTAGCACTTCGCCATTGCGAATCACCTCGCCGTCGCGCACCTCAACCACATCGCCCGGCAGACCAATAATGCGCTTGATATAGGCGTCTCGGCGCTTGCCTGGAGGCGTGAGGCTATCGGGTGGCCAAAAGACAACAACATCCCCATGTTCTGGGGGGTTGAGGTGATAGCTAATCTTTTCGATCACGAGGCGATCGTTAATTTGCAGCGTGGGCTCCATGGAGCCCGAGGGAATGTAGCGTGCCTCTGCCACAAAATGTCGAATGCCCAGGGCTAACACCACGCTCAGCCCGATGGTTTGCAGCCCTTCTACCCAGGGATTAGGCTGGGGTGCCTGCTGCTTTTGAGTCAGGCCTGGCTTTAGGGAGGACTCGGGCGGCAGCGAAGATTTATTAGACTGGTCGGTCACAGGTGTGTCCCCGAAGATACAGAGAAAGATTAGCCCCAGTAACTTCTAGGGCAAAGTCGCCCCAGACGTACCCGTTAGGCCTGTCCTAGTGTAGTCGATCTACTTTGCACCCATTCGTCTCCGATAGACGGTTGGTTACAGAGATAGCAGACAGTGAATTAGGCCATTCCAATGCGCGCTCAAGGAGTGGGCGGGGTCAGATCCTCAGACCACAATCCTTTTTCTTCTAGCCAGGGGCGGCTGTAGATGCGCGACTGGTAGCGGGAGCCGCCGTCGCACAGCACGGTGACAATCTTGTGGCCGGGGCCGAGCTGCTGAGCTAGTTTTACTGCCGCCGCCACGTTGATGCCCACCGAACCGCCCATAAACAGCCCATCTTTATAGAGCAGCTGATAGAGGGTGCGCAGCGCCTCGGGGTCTGCAATTTGGATGGCGTCGTCGATGGGCACCCCCTCCATATTGGCGGTGATGCGGCTGTTGCCGATGCCCTCGGTAATGGAGTTGCCCTCGATGTGGACTTCGCCGGTTTTGACGTAGCTGTAGAGGCCGCTGCCCATGGGGTCAGCTACGACGCAGCGAATGCTGGGGTTTTTATCTTTGAGAAACATGGCGACGCCGGCATAGGTGCCACCGGTGCCCGTAGCGGTCACCCAGGCGTCAATGGTGCCCTCGGTCTGCGCCCAGATTTCGGGGCCGGTGGTTTCGTAGTGGGCCAAGCGGTTAGCTAAATTGTCGAACTGGTTAGCCCAGACGGCGTTGTCAAGCTCCGCCGCCAGACGCCCTGAGAGCTTCACGTAGTTGTTAGGGTCGCGATAGGGCACGGCGGGTACGGTGCGAACCTCAGCGCCGAGGGTGCGCAGTAGGTCAATTTTTTCTTGCGACTGGGTATCGGGAATGACGATCAGGCAGCGGTAGCCTTTGGCATTGCAGATGTGGGCCAGGCCGATGCCGGTGTTGCCGGCGGTACCCTCAACCACGGTGCCACCGGACTTGAGCAGCCCCTTTCTCTCGGCGTCTTCGACAATGTAGAGTGCAGCGCGATCTTTGACCGAGCCGCCGGGGTTGAGAAACTCTGCTTTGCCCAGAATGTCGCAGCCGGTGGCCTCGCTCACGCTGTTGAGGCGAATGAGGGGAGTGTTGCCGACTGTGGCGACAAGATCTTGTTTGATGTCCATGGCTTTCGTAACGGTTGACAACAGCCTGTGCGGGGCTAGGCGATCGCCCAGCCTAGAGCCTGCCCAAGGCTATATCCTCAGCGCAGGTCGCCTCTTCATCCTACGGTGAAACGGCTGGCTTCTCGGCTAGAATTGGCAGTTTCCTGGGGTTCTGTCCACAAGTTCAGCTTATCGGTAGAGTCCTCTAACCGGCAAAATTCCCCTTCTGGATTTCGCCTTTCTGAGCGTGGATTTGGGTTATTGTTGCGATCGCTTACTCTATGTCTTTGACCCCCTGCCCGGTGCCACAATGAAAACCCTTGAGGCGCTAATTTTTGATGTCGATGGCACCCTAGCTGAGACCGAGCGCGACGGCCACCGCGTTGCCTTTAATCAAGCGTTTCAAGAGTTTGGTCTGCGCTGGCACTGGCCGGTGGGTCTCTACGGGCAGCTGCTGCGGGTAGCAGGGGGCAAAGAGCGGATTCGCTACTACATTCAGCGCTATCAGCCCAAGTTTGAGACAGAGGATATCGACGGGCTGGTAATTGCGCTGCACCAGTCAAAGGCCAGGCACTTTCAGGCTCTAGTTGACCGCAATGTGATACCGCTGCGGCCAGGGGTGCGGCGGCTGATCGAGGCGGCCCAACGGGAGGGGGTGCGGTTGGCGATCGCCACCACCAGCGCCAAAGCTAGCGTCATCCCCTTGCTCGAGCAACTACTGGGGCCAGACTCACCTACCTGGTTTGAGATCATCGCCGCCGGAGACATGGTGCCCGCCAAAAAGCCCGCCCCCGACATTTACAATTTGGTGATCGATGTGATGAATCTAAGCCCCGCTACCTGTTTGGTGATTGAAGATAGCCCACAGGGGTTAGCAGCCGCGATCGCCGCCGGGCTTTCCACCGTGGTTACCGTCAATGACTACACCCGCAACTATGCTCTTCCCGGCGCTCGCCTGGTCATCAGTCATCTGGGCGAACCTAGCCTCCCGTTTGAAGTCCTTTGGGGCGAGGCCAGCAACGCCTACTATTTCTCCCTAGATCTAGCCCAGGCGCTCCTACCATCCCCAGAATCGACTCAAGGGTGAGGGTTTTGGGCGGCAACAACCCTATATGAAGCTGAAATCTTTAGCAGGGCGCACGCCGTACGCCCCTACCAATCCACCCGTCTACCCATCTACTCCCCATGTCCCTATCCCTAACCCTCTGGCACGCCAATCAAGACCTGGCGATCGCCTGCCTCAACCACCCCTTTGTCCAAGGCATTGGCGATGGCACTTTGCCCGTGGAGACATTCGCCTACTACGTGGGGCAAGACGCCTTTTTTCTTGAGGCCTTTGCTCGCGCCTACAGCATCGCCGCCGCCAAAGCGACTACCTGGGAAGCCTTTCAGGTGTTCCACCAGCTGGCCGATGGGGTACTGGCCGAGCTAAATCTGCACGGCGGCTACGCTCAGGAATGGGGCGTCGATTTGGCTACGGTAGCGCCCGGTGCCGCCACCCGTCGCTACACCGATTTTTTGCTCAGCACCGCCTGGGGGCAAGCGCCCGGCGCAACGGCGGTAGCGATGGCCCCCTGCATGCGGCTCTATGCCTTTTTGGGTCAGTCCCTAGCGCAGCTCAACCCACCGCCCCATCGCTACAGCCCCTGGATTGACACCTACAGCAGCGACCAGTTTGAACCTCTGGCCGCTCAGCTCGAAGCGCTGATTGATGATTCAACAGCAGATAACCCCAGCAACCAGACCGCCTACCGCTATGCCATGGAATGCGAACTCGCCTTTTTTGAAGCTGCTTGGGAGAGTTAAATCCGACAGTCAGCAGTAACCTTGCCGGCAAAGTCAGATTGACAGTGCTAAAGTCTTACCAAGTTCTTACCGGTAGTCAGGTTAGCGATTATGGAAGTGACGCGTCTTTCCAGCAAAGGCCAGGTAATTATTCCTAAAGCCCTGCGGGTCGCTCACCAATGGGAGACGGGGCAAGAGCTGATCGC
>JANPIO010000202.1:0-30843 GCA_031425055.1 Phormidium sp. VAR_61_metabat_6 | reverse complement strand
TCGACGGCCCGCACCGGCTGGCGAAAGAGCAGGGTGCCGCGATCGTAGTCGATGTCGTAGTCAACACCGCGATAGAGCGGGGTACGCTCCAGCACCGTGCCGGGGCGGTTAAATTCCTCCGACTCGATGAACACGTTCTCGCTGCCCCGCAGCACCAGTCGCCGCGACAGGAAGTAGTAGCCGCTGGTGCCGTCGGGGGCAATGGTGTCGCGCTGGAAGGGCCGCACGTTGTCGCCGTACAGGGCGGTGATCTGGAGGCCGTTGCCAAAGGTATAGTTACCCTTAAAGCCGTGCAGCTCGCGCACGGTAGCCGTGAATTGCTGTGACTCTCCAGCAAACTCCTGGGTGCCGTAGTCACCCCACATGAAATAGTCGGGGTCGGCGTCGGGGGCCAGGGAGTCGCGCTGAAAGCGCAGGTAGAGGCTGTCGATCGATTCGGTGAGGAAGTCGGTGGTAGAGCTGTCGCCGTAGACCGGGTAGGTCTGATCGCAGGCCTGCACATCGCGGTAGAGGCCGTTGCCATCGCAGCGATCGTTGAGGCCACGGGTGTTGTTGTAGGCCCCGGTAAACGACCAATCGCCTAGGGCACCGGTGGCAAACAGCCCGGTGGTAAAGCTCACCTCGACATCTTGGTTGAGGGAGTCGGCGCTGAGAAAGTCTCTAAAGCTGCCCAGCAGGTTGGTGCCGCCCCGACCGACGCGGAAGTCAACCACCCCAGAAATAATGGTGGGGCGCAGATCGGTGACGAAGCTGACCTGAGTGGTTGCCTCTAGGGCAGGGTAGCCCTCGCGCAGGGTGGGGTCAAGTTCGCGCAGGGTGCGTGAGTCGACCGTGGCCCGCACGGTAACGGACTGGGCATCGAGGGTCGATCGCAGCCTCGCCTCAAACAGCCCCTGCCGCGCCAGCACCTGAAACCCACTGCGATCGCCATCGTAGTCGGCCCCAATAAACTCGCCAGCGCTGCTGGTCAGAGTCACCACCACATTGTCATCTAGGGGGTCGCCCTCGGCGGCGGTGACAGCGCCTACAAGGGTCAGCGCCGATCGCCCGTTGGCGGGGATCTGAATATCGCGATCAGGCTCAACGGTAATGGCGTAGGTCGCCACCTCGGGCTGGGGCACAACGGGCCGCTGCGGCTGGGTGGGAGGCGGGTTGAGCGGCAGCTGGTTGCCGCCAAAGCGAAATTCAAACAGCTCAGAGTTTTCGCTGCGGTTGGCTAGGGGCACCCCGCCCGCCCCAGGCAGAGTGGCTTCCGGCATAGGCAGATCGCCTGAGGGTAGGACGGTGGCGGCGGCGATCGCCGCTGTTGAGTCTGCCCAAGGCAGAGCAGCAGGCGTCGCAACAACGACCTCAGAGTTCGTCGGTGGCGACTCTGGCAGAGGCAACTCTAGCGTTTCGATGGCGCTAGGCTCGACCGACGTAGATTCAAGGACAGATTGCACCGCTGCACCCGAGCCACCAGAGACCTCCAGATCCGCTGCCGTACCCAGTTCTCCAGGGGCGGCATAGCTGGGCAGCAACATACCAAACGATCCAGCCAGGGTGGTTAACAGACCCAACCCCAGCGAACGAGAAGACAGAGGCATCATGACTGCTCCTCCCCAAAGGTTGGCGTAACGGCAAAGTTCATTCGGCCCAACCCACCCGGCGACAACCGCACAAAGCGGGAGGCGCTGTTTTCTTCAATGCGGTAAAGGTTGGGCGCTAAGGTGTAGCCCGGTAGGCTGTAGAGATCCAGCGTGCCAACTCGGTAGCCCGGCAGCACATTGGCCAGCGAGAACAACCCATCAGGGTCGGTCAAAATGCGGTTGCCATCGTCCATAAAGATGACGGCGTTGGGCACCCCAGCCTCACCGGGCTGCTGCTGACCGTCGAAGTTTTTATCGACAAACACCCGGCCCAAAATGGTGCCACAGTCAGCCAGAATGCCGGGACGAATGGTCATTTGGTAAGCAGCGGTTACCGGCGTAAAGCCGGGGGCCGAGGCCTGGGCAATGTTGCGCCCGCTGCCGCGCACGGCGTCAGGGGTCAGCAAGACTCCGTAGGCGACAGATACCGACTCACCAGGGCCTAAGGAGGCAAAGGTCAGGGTTAAGCTGCTGTCGGTGGTCACCACCTGGGTTGGCTGCTGCGGGGTCGCCTGCACCGAGTTGGGCACGTAGAGCAGCCCCAGGGGCAACTGGTCAGTAATGGTGAGCGGCGTGGCCGGCTGGGTCGAGAAGTTGGTGACCAGCAGTCGATAAATCGCTACATCGCCGGGCTCGGCAGCAGCACGGTCGGCGGTTTTAGTGATTTGCAGCACTGACAGCTCTGATCCTGGCGGCGGTGGGGTGCTGCCTACCTGAGTCTGGTTAGAGACGGTAGTAGCCGGTCCGCCAGGCCCCACAAACTGAGCTGAAGCTTGGTTGACAAAAATTTGACTCTGAGCCTGCGCCACTGTCGATGGTGGCACTGCATGACTTAGAAAATAGCTTAAAACCAGGGCTAGCCAAAATAGCAGCCCCCTGCACAGTCGTCGCTGATTACGTCTCACACCACCCCTCTGAGACCACTCTTCACACCACTGACGTTCCCCTGGGTTAGCCGGAGAAACGTCGCTCAACACCCCTGAATGCCTAAGCAGCCAATGTCAACAGTCCAAAGACTTACATTTAGCTGCCAAACTCGGCAAATCATAGCAAGGTCATCCGTGAATACCACAAAAATTCTGTGAAGATTCTTGAATGGATCCGGACTTTTCCTAACTGATGCTAAAAAATCCAGGTAGGTAGCAAAAATGCTCTGCCGTAAATTTGAGCTAGAACGTACCACAGAGGTTATATGGAATTTATAAAGGTCTGTTCCTACAGAGGGCTGCTAAGCCTATGACGCTTACCGGTCGAGTTGTTCAGATCAATATTTCATCCGGCGGGGTGCCGAAGCTGCCGGTGCCCACTGGCGAGGTGACTATGGTTGGGCTAGAGGGCGATCGCCAGCGCAATCTCAAATTTCACGGCGGCCCCGATCGCGCCCTCTGCCTCTGGTCTTTAGACGTCATTGAGCTGCTGCGACAGGAGGGGCATCCCATCGTCCCTGGCAGCGCCGGAGAAAACTTCACCCTGGCCGGATTGGACTGGGCCAGCCTGGCTCCAGGCAGCCAGATTCAACTGGGCGACCAGGTGCAGCTTGAAATTACCGACTATGCCCCTCCATGCCGCACCATCATGAGGTGGTTCAGCGATCGCCGCTTTAGCCGCATCAGCCAGAAGCACTACCCTGGCAGCAGTCGGCTGTACGCCCGCGTGCTCCAAGGGGGATTGGTGAGCACGGGCGATCGCGCCTTTGTGTCGGCAGTGGCCGAGTGACCTAAAGTCGCAAACCAGCTTTCCCTTTACAATCGTCAAAGAAGCACTATGATTTGGGGTAAGCGGGGTGCTACGCAAGCCCTGCACCCAAGTTTTTGGGCTGCACAGTTAGGTGAGTGGACAATTGCCATGACAATGCCAGCGCTATCAAACGATTTTTTACTGGCGGCGGGAGCGTACGCCGGCATTGCTGGGGTTTACCTGGTGGTAATTCCTCTAGCGCTAATTTTCTACGCGCGGCAGCGCTGGTATATCGCCGGGTCGATCGAACGCACGCTGCTCTACGGGCTGGTCTTTGTCTTTTTCCCCGGCATGCTGCTGTTTAGCCCCTTCCTAAATTTTCGGGCTCAGCCCCGCAACCTCAAGGCTTAGGGGGTCATGCGACGAATTGACGTAATCGCCATTGGCATTGGCATATTCCTCGCTGGGGGCGGGCTGTTCCTGGGCTTTCGGCTGTTTGGCCTAGACGGCATCAACGCTGGTATCTGGAGTCAGGTGGTGATGGTGGGCGGCCTGGTAGCCTGGTTGGCCAGCTACCTGCTGCGGGTGGTCACCCATAACATGACCCTTAACCAGCAGATGGAAGACTACGAGTCAGCGGTGTTGCAGCAACGCCTCGACGAGCTTAGCCCCGAGCAGATGGCCGCTTTGCAAGCCAAGCTTGGCGAGGGCGACAACGAGTAGGGTCTGGACTGATTTCTCAACCACTAGACCCTTAGCAGCCCCGAGTTCTAGTCGCTGAACCCTGGGTGCTGAACCTTAAACCCTTAACCATAGACGTAGTGCCCCTCTTGCCCTAGAGTGCTCTATTGGGCGAGCGTTTGCTCCATATCTCTGGCCCAGCTTTTTTAGACTAAGTCTTCGGTACCCTACCATGGCCCTTGTTTCCGATCGCTTCCGTGACCTCAGGGCGCGGGGCGAATGTGCCCTGATTCCCTTTATTACCGCTGGCGATCCTGACCTCGGTACCACCGCTGCGGCCCTGCGGGTGCTGGATGAAAACGGGGCCGACTTCATTGAGCTAGGGGTGCCCTACTCCGACCCTCTGGCAGACGGGCCGGTGATTCAGGCGGCGGCTACCCGCGCCTTGGGCCATGGCGTTACCCTCGATGCCGTTCTGGGCATGGTGAAAGCGCTGCAGCCGCCGCTACAGGCACCGCTGATTTTGTTTACCTACTACAACCCCATTCTCAACCGGGGCATTGACCAGTTTATGGCCGATCTGGCGGCGGCTGGGGTCGCTGGCCTAGTGGTGCCTGACCTGCCCCTCGAAGAGGTCGATGCGCTGCTCTCTGGGGCCGCTGCCGCCAATATTGACGTCACGCTGCTGGTGGCCCCAACCTCGCCGCCTGATCGCATTGAGGCGATCGCTGCCCAAGCCCAGGGGTTTGTCTACCTGGTCAGTGTCACCGGGGTCACCGGCGTCCGCAGTGAGCTGCAAAGCCGCGTCAAAGACTTAATTGACAATCTCAAACAATCCACCGACAAGCCTGTAGGCGTCGGCTTCGGCGTCTCTGACCCCGACCAGGCCCAGCAGCTCAAGGCCTGGGGAGCCGATGGCGTGATTGTGGGCAGCGCCTTTGTCAAACGATTGGCCGCCGACACCCCCGAGGTCGCCCTGCAAACCATTGCCGACTTTTGTCAAAGCCTCAAGGCGGCACTCGTCTAGCGCCCTCACCATCTACCTCTTACCGAGGCACGCTTAACCCTCTGCCAGCCGCCACTTTTGACTATGGCCGGCCTGTAGGTAGGGCACGGCCTGCACGGCGGGCTGGGGGTAGCCAAACAGGTAACCCTGCATTTCAGTGCAGCCCAATTCGTAGAGACACAGGGTTTGATCGGCGGTTTCAACCCCTTCGGCCACCAGACTGAGGGAAAGCCCCTTGGCCATGGCAATAATCGCATTCACCATGGCCTGGTCAACTAGGCTGTGGGGCAGGTCTTTGACAAAGGCGCGATCGATCTTGATGCCGTCGAGGGGAAACTGCTTCAGGTGGCTGAGGCAGGAGTAGCCGGTGCCAAAGTCATCCATCGAGATTTTGACGCCGAGCTGACGCAGGTCGCGCAGTCGCTCAATCGAGGCGGTCATATCGGCCATAGCTGCCGTTTCAGTAATTTCTAGCTCTAGGTAGGTAGGGGGCAGGCCAGTTTCTTTGAGCACGGCGGTGACCACATTGACCAGATTGGGGTGCTGAAGCTGCCGGGCCGACAGGTTGACCGCCAAGTTGACCAGGGGCATTCCTGTCCGGTGCCAGGCCATCACCTGGGTGCAAGCCGTTCGCATGACCCACTCGCCAATGGGCACAATCAGCCCATTTTCCTCTGCTAGGGGGATAAATTGGTTCGGGGCTACTAAGCCCAGGGTGGGGTGCTGCCACCGCAGCAGGGCCTCCATCTGCACCACGACCCCGGTGACAACATTCACCTGGGGTTGGTAGTAGAGCACAAATTCGTCGCGGCTTAGGGCGTGGTGTAGGTAGGTTTCTAGCTTGAGTCGCTGGGCGGCCTCGGTGCTGAGGCTCTGGGTGTAGAACTGGTAGTTGTTGCGGCCCTGCTGCTTGGCCCGATACATGGCGGCATCGGCGTTTTGCAGCAGGGTGGTCATGTCTTGGCCATCTTGGGGAAACAGGGCAATGCCCAAGCTAGCGGTGACATGCAGCTCGTGGTTTTGCAGCAAAAAGGGTGGCGTGAGTTGGTCGGCAATGCGCCGAGCCACTTTAGCGGCATCGCTGGCAGTAGTCAGATTGGGCAAAATTAGCGTGAATTCATCGCCCCCCCAGCGGGCCACAATATCTTCGCCCCGCAGAGCGGCGCTGATCCGCTGGGTGACCTGCTGCAACAGCAGATCGCCAACGGCGTGGCTGAGGGTGTCATTGATGGTTTTGAAGTGGTCAAGGTCTAAGAAAATCACCGCTAGCATCTGCTCGTTTTGGCTGGTGCGAGCGATCGCCTGGGGCAGGTGCTGGTCAAAAAAGGTGCGGTTGGGCAGCCCGGTGAGGGCGTCGTGGTAGACCTGGTAGCACATCTGAGCTTCGGTTTGCTGGCGCTTGAGGGCCGCCCCCAGGCTCGCCGCCACCGCCACCAAAATTGACTCGTCGCTGGCACTCCACTCCCACTCCTGGTGACAGGCATCAAAGCCGATGTAGCCCCACAGGTGGGCGTCAATGAAAATGGGCACCATCAAAATCGACAAAATGCCGTCTCTGAGCAACACCGCCTGCTCGGCGGGGGGCATGTGGCGGGTGAGGGCACAGATCGATTGGCCCTGCTGCAACAGGGTAAGCCAGCGCTCCAGACCCAGGGCGCGGTAGCTCTGGTCTTGCCAGTGGGGCTGGTCAATGCTGGAGGACGTGGTGGGGGTAGTCCACTCGTAGCGCAGGGTCATGGCCGGTTCCCCCGTGAGCGACTGGGGGTGGTGGGTGTAGACGTAGGCCCGATCGGCGGTGGCTGCTTCCCCCAGGCGGGCCAGCACCTGGGGAATCGCCTGGTGCATGTCGGCGGTGGTGAGTAGGCATTGGCTGGCCTCGGCCACCCCCTGCAGCAGGCGATCGCGCCGCAAAATCGCCGCCTCTCCCCGCTTGCGATCGGTAATATCCTCGACGGTGCCCTCGTAACCGATTAGTGTGTTGCGATCGTCATAGATCGCCCGCGCCGACTCCGCAATCCAAATGATCGCCCCGTCTTTACGGTAGACCTCCGACTCAAATCCCAGCACCGCTCCTCCGGCCTGAATCAGCTCGGTAAACTCCTGGCGGCGGCCAGGCTGCACATAGAGCTGCTGGTTAATATCGGTCAGGGTCTGCATTAGATCCTGGGGCGATTCATAACCGTAAAGCCTGGCCAACATCGGGTTTACGGTCAGATACTGCCCTTCAGGCGTGCTTTGAAACATGCCCTCAACGGCATTCTCAAACATGCCGCGATATTTCAGCTCGGCCTGCTTTAGCGACAGCTCGGTGTGGCGACGCTCTAGGGCCAGGGCCAGGTCAGCGGTCACCACCTGAAGGAGGTCAACGTCGGCCTCGGCCCAGGGGCGAGGGGCAACGCAGTTGCTAAACCCCATCACCCCTTGCAGGCGGTTTTGCAGGGTCAAAGGCAGCAGCAAAATCGACTTCACATTGCTGGGCGGGCCGCCCAGCAGCTGGCGCTGGAGGTCAGAGAAGTCGGATTCTAGCTGGTTAATGGTCTGCTGCTGCCGCAGCTGGGCGTGCCAGTCGCTAAACACAGGGTCTAAGGGCAGAGTTTGAAATCGGGGGTCGCCAGCGGTCGACCCAATGCCCAGAGCTGACCACTCTAGCCGCTGACGCAAAAACTGAGGCTTGCCCTGGCTCCCTTGCAGCTCGTAGTAATAGACCCGGCTAGCGCCAGCTAGCTCTCCTAAGGCCGCAAAAATCGCCAAAATAGAGGGCTCTTGCCAATCCCACTGCCAGGCCAGCAGCAGGCGCTGAATCTCAGCCAGGGTCGCTAGGGTCTGTTCTCGCCGTTTGAGGGCCTGCTGTGAGACAATCTGCGCCGTTACATCCTCGAATGTGCAGAGCACTCCGATCACAGTGCCGTCGGCGTCGCGCATGGGCAGGCGACTACAGTCAATCCAGCCCTGATAGCCGTCGGAGCGGGTTTGGGGCTCAATGGCTCGGAGATCGGCGACGCCCTCAGTCATTACCAGGCGATCGCGGGCGGCTCGGTAGACGGCCTCTTCCACATTTAGGTAGGCCAGAGCGGTGTCGGTGCTTCCCACGATATCGGCTGGTGACGACAGCCCCATAGCCGTGGCAAAGGCCTGGTTGCAGCCCAGGTAGCGTCCCTGACTGTCCTTCCAAAACAGAGGATGGGGAATGCTGTCTAGAACCAGCTCTAGCAAATCCTCCCGCGCTTTTAGGGCCTGCTCCACCTGGCGCAGGGCCGCCTCCGACTGTTTCAGCGGGGTGATATCGGTAATAAATCCCTCAATGCCGATGACCTGGCCCTGGTCATCGACGATAGGCGATCCCTTCTCCCAAACCCATTTCTCCTCGCCGCTGCGGGTGTGGATACGATACTCCACCTCATAGGCCTGATCTATATTGACCGCCTGTTGAATCTTGACCAGTACTCGAGGAAGATCGGCGGCGTGGGTAATGGTGTTGTAAGACGCTGGGTACTCTGGGCTGAGCAGCTCTTCGGGCTGATACCCGGTCAGGGCATGACAGCCAGCGCTGAGGTAGCGCATTGACCAGCCAGCATCGCCATCGGTCTGAAACACAATGCCCGGCATCACATCGATTAGCCGCTGAAGGGCTGCTGTCTCCGGGCACAGCGGCCCTTCAGCGGTTTGACCATCCTTGTGAGGGTAATTCAGCAGTGCCAGGGTAAGCCAGTAGAGGGCAGAATTAGAGGCGAAAAAGCCGACCGATGGAGGAGAAACTACGGAGTTAACGCGATGCATCTCGGGGTCGTGCATAGGTCATTGGCTTGGCTTGGCGGTTTTAGTGCCCATGGCAGTGGTCTCAATATGCCCAAAGTGGCTATTAAGAATGCTGCTCAACTATACTGCACGCGCCAATTTTGCCGCCCCAAGCCCAAGGTAACTGCTTTTGCTCAATCTTCGGGGGCCGGGTGGGGATGGGCGATCGCCCGCATGAGACTCACTACTGCTTGGGCGGGCGGCTGGGTTAGCACCTCTGGCCAGAGCACTAGAGATAGCCCCAGGGGGGTGGCGTCTCGCTCGGCTAGGGGTACTAGGGCAATTAGGGGCAGGCAGGCTAAGTCTGGATGGCGGGCCAGCACTTGGAGATAGGGGGTAGAGATCGGTACCTCCCTGTCTAAAATTATGGCCTTGGGTTGCCAGACCCGGCTGAGCAAGCTGGCCTGTTGCAGATCGTCTACCTCCAACAGGCGGCAGTGGTAGCGCTGTAGCCAGGTGTATACCAGGGGAGGTAGCGCTCTGGCTCCCCCCGACGGGCGCAGCAAAAGCATAGTCAGTCCGTCGGGGAAGGGCAGCGACAGCGATGGCACCCGGCAAATTTGATCTAGAGTAGACCGCAATGTCTGCGTCAGGGTTTCAAGATATAGCGTCTTTGGGATGGCGGCATCAGCAACCGCGATCGCCCCCCCCCCCGAAGATAACCGCAGAGCCACAGCCCCCGAAATCTCCAAGTGCTGGAGGAGAGCCATTTGAGCCGCCGTATCGACCGGCACATCGGCCAGCCCTTCCCAATGGATGAGCGTGCAAGGGGGGGAAAGGCGAGTTTGCATAGCCCCCAGGGTTTGGCAGCAGGGAGCCACCACTAGGCGGTAGGGGCTGTCCCGCAGGGTGCCGTAGACCTGATCAATTACGGACGGACTGGCGCTGGCCAGCAGCACTAGCGTGGTGTCGCCCTCGTGGGCTGCCCCTGGTTGGGGCAGCAGCAGCGTAATGCGACTGCCCCAACCAGGGGCACTTAGGTTGCTGAGTTCACCACCCTGGATCTGCGTGAAGCGACGGGCCAGGGCGAGCCCTAATCCCTCTAGCGCCTGGGGAACCGGCTGATTTTCGAGATCGGGGGCGATCGCTGTGCCCATCGGTGGGCCAGGGTCAACGATGAAGGTTGAACTCCATAGGGTGATCCCTACCCACGGCCCCCAGGGCTCAATCACCAGCCCGCCGGGGGTAGCACCGCAGGCTATAAGATAGCCCAGACCGTAGTGAAGACTCTGGCGTAAGCGCAACGGATCGGCCTCTACCCAGCCCTCTGCGATCGCTAAACTCACGGTAAAGTCATCGGCCCAGGTGGCCGCTGCCCCATCGCCCTCAGGCTGGGTGCTAAAAAAGCTGGGCAGTAGCTCCTGGGCCAGGGGTTGGAGGTACACCCGCTGGGACAGCAGACTCAGCTGACCAGTCTCTAGCCGCATCCAGTCGAGCAGCAGGTTGATCAGGCCGATCAACTTGCGAATGGCCTGCCGCATCAGGCTGGCGTAGCGAAACTGGCGATCGCTGAGCGCCCCCACCCGACTGTCGAGTAACAGGGTCGATAGCCCTAGCAGGGTTGTCATGGGGGTCTTGAGGGCGTGGCTGAGTTCAAGCACCCAGGCCTGCTGTCCTAATCCCAAGGTCGATGTGTCAGGGCGATCGCCGGTTTTTTGCTCTGATTTAGCGTCAGCGCGCTCTGCCAGCCAGGTCACAAGCTGAATGGGGTTGATCACCCCCAGGTACTGACCGTCGGTGCCAGTGCCGACCCAGACCCCAGCAGGCGCTTCTAGAACTAGGGCTCTAAGTCTGGCGCTGATAGCGCGATCGCCCCACTCACTGGCCATTATTTTAACCACGGGTTTTAGCCAAGATTGGCAGTCGGCTAGCTCTAGGGCAGCGGTCTCCCCCGCCCCGCCCGTCGGCCAAGCGCCCTGGGCGATCGCCCACAGTTGCCCGACGGCGATCGCCCCTAGGGGCTGCTGCTCGTCGTTGACCACCACAATATGGCTGGGGGGATCGCCCCCTAACTGCCCCAGAGCATCGGCAATTTTGTCCAGGGGAGTCGTCAAACCGTAGGCCGGAACAGGACTCAAAACATGGTCAAGGGGCGGCAGCGCCATAGGCTTATTCCGCAAGGGGTTTGCTTCCAGGTTTAGGGGACAGACGGGATTCTGGCAACCACCCTTTACAATTGACAATATCCTGATGTCTCCTAGGCCGGTGCAATAGGTTCTGGCCCAGGTAGCCTCTGGCTGTTGTGCCCTGAACGTTGTCCAAGGCATCATTCTGATTCCGCTTACCCCTATTGCCCCTTGGTTGCTCCCCTTCAAATTTGTATCCTGACCCACGGTGATCAGGTCAAGCAAGATCCTAAGTTAAATTTGGATCCTAACTGCTACACAGTGCATCAAACGGCTGTGCTTGGCGACGCCCTCGACTGGCTCCAGAGTCGCCCAGATCTACCGGATTGCCTGGTAGTCGATGACGAGGTTTGGCGACAGGCGCTGCGTCCGGCATTGATGCAGCTCGGACTGATGCTGCCGGTGGTGGTGCTGATCGGCCTGCCAAACCCTACCGCTGACCCGTCGCTTGAGCCTAACGCGGTACCCATCACCAGCACTGAGCCCTACCCCGGAGCCTTAGTGCACCGCGCTGTCGATGCCTTGCCCCAGCTTGACCAAGTCATTCAAAACGCTATCCAAGGTTTTTTACGGCTGCCCAACCCTAAGACTTCGTCGCCAACCGCCGCCACCAATGCTAACGGTCTCGCCAATAGTCTCAGCGCCCAGCAACGTCGCCTGACAGAAAAACTTAAAGCCCGGTTAGGCTACCTAGGCGTCTACTACAAACGCAGCTCCAGCTCTTTTTTGCGCCACATGAGCCCCGACGACCGCGCGGCGTTTCTGGGTCAGCTCAAGACCGACTATCGCACTATTGTCTTGGGCTATTTTGCCAAGAATGCAAAAATCAACCTCAATCAGCTAATCGACGACTTGGTCGATCAGGCGTTTATGGCCGATATTTCTGTGGCTCAAATTGTTGAAATTCATATGGAGCTGATGGATGATTTCTCAAAACAGCTCAAACTAGAGGGGCGCAGTGAAGAGATCTTGCTCGACTACCGCCTCACCCTGATCGACGTCATTGCCCACCTGTGCGAAATGTACCGGCGCTCGATCCCCCGCGAACCGTAGGGCGATCGCAATTCCTGCCCCCAAAACTCTCGATACAATCATGCTTGTTCCTGCTTAGCCCAGAGGGATCTATGAGCTCCATTAAAAAGACCTACATCCTTAAGCTTTACGTCGCGGGCAATACCCCCAACTCCATTCGCGCCCTCAAGACCCTCAACAATATTCTTGAAGAAGAGTTTCAGGGCGTCTATGCCCTCAAGGTGATCGACGTGCTGAAAAATCCGCAGCTGGCCGAGGAAGATAAAATCTTAGCCACCCCGACCCTGGCCAAGATTTTGCCGCCGCCGGTGCGCAAAATTATTGGTGACCTGTCCGACCGCGAGCGCGTTCTAATTGGCCTTGACTTGCTCTACGACGAGCTGCGCGAAGACGACATCTATGGGTAGGCATCAGCCCCATCGAGCGGTGGTTCTGACCCTGTGCTAGCGGCTGAAGAATACCGCTGGGTGACCCCGGTGCTGGCTGGCCAGTCAGGTAACTCTAAAGTTTTGGGGGACAGCTCGCTTAAATTCGGTAGGGCAGCCGGTTCGGGGTATGCTTAATCCTCAATGATGTCCTGTAATTTATTGAGGGCAGTTTTCTGCCCATGACGTTATCGATCTCCCATGACAGATTCTGATCAAACTGATTTGCCGCCCTCTTCCCACCCGGCTGGGGTACGAAAAATCCGTACCCTGATCGAAGGCTTTGATGACATCAGTCACGGCGGTATGCCAGCGGGGCGATCGACCCTGGTGAGCGGCACCTCGGGCACCGGTAAGACCCTGTTTGCGGTGCAGTTTATCTATAACGGCATCATGGAGTTTGATGAGCCAGGGGTGTTTGTCACCTTTGAGGAGTCTCCCGAAGACATCATTCAAAATGCCTACAGCTTTGGCTGGGACTTGCAGCGCCTAGTGGACGACGGCAAGCTGTTTATTCTCGACGCCTCCCCTGACCCCGAAGGCCAAGATGTGGTGGGCAACTTCGACCTGTCGGCGCTGATTGAGCGCATTCAGTATGCCATTCGCAAGTACAAGGCGCGGCGGGTCTCGATTGACTCGGTGACGGCGGTGTTTCAGCAGTACGATGCCGCCTCAGTGGTGCGGCGGGAGATCTTCCGCGTGGTGGCCCGCCTCAAAATGATGGGCGTGACCACCGTGATGACCACCGAGCGCCTCGATGAGTACGGCCCAGTGGCCCGCTTTGGCGTCGAGGAGTTTGTCTCTGACAACGTGGTGATTGTGCGCAACGCCCTAGAGGGGGAGCGCCGCCGCCGCACCATCGAGATTCTCAAGCTGCGCGGCACCACCCACATGAAGGGGGAGTACCCGTTCACCATCACCAATGACGGCATCAATATCTTTCCGCTAGGGGCGATGCAGCTGACCCAGCGATCGTCCAACACGCGGGTGTCGTCAGGGGTGCCAACCCTAGACGAAATGTGCGGCGGCGGCTTCTTTAAAGATTCGATTATTCTCGCCACTGGAGCCACGGGCACGGGCAAGACTCTGCTGGTCAGTAAGTTTTTGGTGGATGCCTGCAAGAACGGCGAGCGGGCAATTTTGTTTGCCTACGAAGAGTCGCGCGCCCAGCTCTCCCGCAACGCCTGCTCCTGGGGGGTTGATTTTGAGGCGATGGAAGAGCAGGGGCTGCTGAAGATCATCTGCGCCTACCCCGAGTCGGCGGGCTTAGAAGACCATCTGCAAATCATCAAGACCGAGATCTCGCAGTTTAAGCCCTCGCGGGTGGCGATCGACTCGCTGTCGGCCCTCGATCGCGGCGTCAGCAGCAACTCTTTTCGGCAGTTTGTGATTGGGGTGACGGGTTTTGCCAAGCAGGAAGAGATCACGGGCTTTTTCACCAACACCACCGAGCAGTTTATGGGGCTGCACTCGATTACCGAGTCCCACATTTCGACCATTACCGACACAATTTTGATGCTGCAATACGTGGAGGTGCGGGGCGAGCTGTCACGGGCGATCAACGTGTTTAAAATGCGCGGCTCGTGGCACGACAAGGGCATTCGCGAATACACCATCAACAGCCAGGGGCCTGATATTAAAGACTCGTTCCGCAACCTGGAGCGGATTATCAGCGGCTCGCCCACGCGGATCGCGGTGGATGAAAAGACTGAGCTATCGCGAATTATTCAAGGAGTGCAGGGGGATGCTGAGCTATAGACCAGCTCTCCCATGATGTAGGTGGCGGTGACGGCGCGATCGCCCCCCATCATCACTAGTGAAAACAGCACATCGGCTAGTTCCTCCAGGGTTTCAGGAATTCCTTTTTGATTGCGCAGCGCTAGCAGCGGCGTCGCCTGCGGGTCGAGCACCACAAAATCGGCCTCTTTGCCGGGGTCAAAGCTGCCCAGTTTATCCTCCAGGCACAGCGCCCTGGCTCCGCCTAAGGTAGCGAGAAACAGCGCCTTAAAGGCCGACAGCTTTTGTCCTCGCAGCTGGGCGACTTTGTAGGCCTCGTTGGTGGTTTGCAGCATAGAAAAGCTGGTGCCCGCGCCCACGTCGGTACCCAAGCCCACTTTGACTGGGTGCTCGGGGTTTTTGGCCTGCTCGATGCGAAACAGGCCGCTGCCGAGAAACAGGTTAGAGGTAGGGCAGAAGGAAATCGCCGCCTTGGCCTCAGAGAGCCGCTGAAACTCGGCATCAGTGAGCTGTACGCCGTGGGCAAACAGCGATCGCTCCCGCACCAGCCCCGTCTGGTCATAGACATCTAAATACCCCTGATACTGGGGAAACAGCTCCTGAATCCAAGCCACCTCGCTGACGTTTTCAGACAGGTGGGTATGTAAATAGACATCGGGAAACTCATCTAGCAGCTGGGCCGCTAGCTTCAGCTGGGCCTCAGTGGAGGTGCCCGCAAAGCGCGGAGTGACGGCGTAGAGCAGTCGCCCCCGGTGATGCCATTTCTCAATCAGCGCCTTAGAGTCGTCGTAGGAGGACTGAGCCGTATCGCTGAGATAGTCGGGGGCGTTGCGATCCATCATCACCTTGCCGCTGATCATGCGCAGGTGTCGGCCCTCAGCGGCCTCAAAAAATGCATCCACTGATTGGGGAAACACGGCCGCAAACACCAGAGCCGTGGTGGTGCCATTTTTCAACAGCTCATCTAGAAACAGCTCGGCCACCGATCGCGCATAGCCAGCATCGGCAAACTTGCCCTCGGTCGGAAAAGTGTAGCGGTTGAGCCACTCCAGCAGCTGCTCGCCGTAGGCAGCCATCATGCCCGTTTGGGGATAGTGAATGTGGGTATCAATAAAGCCGGGGGCAATCAGCTTGCCGGTGTAGTTGCTGATCGGGATGTCGCCCAGCGTGGGGGACACCTCCTCGTAGGAACCTAGGGCGGCAATGTACCCGTTCTGCACCACGAGCAGCCCATCGGGGATATACCGCACAGCCTGGGCTTCAGGTTCGTAAAAGGGATCGGCTACGCAGTCTAATAGCGCTCCACGAATGGCTACCGTCCCGCCAGTGGCTGGTGTTGCCGGTGTTTGCCCCATCGACTTGCCTGTCCTCTAGGTGTTTCGCAGGCCACTATAGCACCTCCCTGTAGAGCGCTAAGCGCATAGGATTACCGCCACTACTAGACATTTTGTAGTCTACTGGATCCCTTCTACAAGCTGCTTAAAGCGCGGGTGGTGGCGTATGGTGTCGAAATGGGCATCAATTTGCACCATTACCCGATACATGTAGGGGCTGAGGACAAAGGTGCGGTAGAGGCTTTTGAGGGTTTGCTCTAGGTCACCGGCCATGGCGTAGGCGCGGGCCTTGCCATACCAGGCGTTGGGGTTGTGGTTCTGGTGGCTGAGGGAGATGTCAAAACTCGCAATGGCCTCGCTATAGCGCCCCATTTGAATCAGCACTGTACCCTGCTGATTCCAAATATAGTGGGCGTTGGGCTTTTGGCCTAGGGCTCGGTGCAGCACCTGAAGGGCGTCTTCGTAGCGGTGCAGGCCGCAGAGGGCAACCCCCTGGTTATAGCGAGCCCGGTGATCTTGGGGGCTGAGTTTGAGGCTGTGATCAAAGCTGGCGACGGCATCTTTGTAGCGGCGCAGCTGGTTTTGGGCGGTGCCCAGGTTATACCAAGCTTTGTTGTCGTCGGGGCTGAGCTTGACCGCTCGCTCTAGGTGAGTGACCGCTTCTTCAAAGTGACTGAGTCGGGCCAGGGCGTGCCCCTTGCCATGCCAGGCCAAGCCGTAGTCGGGGCTGCGGGCGATCGCCTGGTTAAAGCTTTCAATCGAGGCCTCGAACTGCTTCAGGGCAGCCAGACAAAAGCCGTGCAGCGTCCACACCTCATAGTCGGTGTCGTCAAGGGTGAGCACGGCCTGAAACCGCGACAGGGCCTCGCTATGGCGACCAATAGCATAGAGGGCATCCCCCTGACCGCGGAGGAGCTTGGCGCGAGTGAGCTTAGGTAGGGTGGCGTCAGATCCGGCAGACATTCATTCAACAGACACCGTTTAAGGCGCTGGGTGGTAGACCTATCCCCCAAGCTTGCCCATTTCCCGAGGGCGATCGCTAAGGTCAGCAGGCAGCGCCACATCAGCTTTACATCCCTCAAGACACCGTCGATCCAGCGCCGCTTAAAGAGAGATTTGTATCTTACGCTACTTATGGCGCACATACTCATACAGGTCTATGTAGGCCTGACCCGGATGATGCCAGGAAAAGTCGTAGGCCATCCCCTGCTGAGCAATTTGCTTGAAGATGTTTGGCTCCTGGTTCCAGATATCAAAGGCGCGGTTCATCGCCGACTCAAGGGCCACCGTGTCGTTTTGGAAGAAGACAAAGCCGTTGCGCTCCTCGGGCTCGTGCAGGGTGTCATAGTCCCAGTCAAAGACAGTGTTCACCAAGCCGCCCACGCCGCGCACAATAGGCACGGTGCCATACCGCAGACCGATCATCTGGGTGAGGCCGCAGGGTTCAAAGTTGCTGGGCACGACAATCATGTCGGCCCCGGCGTAGATCAGGTGGGCCAGCTCCTCGTTAAAGCTCAGTTCGAGGTGCACGTCGGGGTTGTCGTTGAGGAAGCGCTTTTCGTGCCAGAACCAGTCGTTGATGCTCTTCTCGGTGGCCGAGCCCAGCAGCACAAACTGCGCCCCCCGCTCCAGAGCATAGTACATGGCGTGGTGGACGAGATGGACACCCTTTTGGTCATCCAAACGGCCAATAAAGGCCACCAGGGGTTTGTCGCTCTGGCGCAGCAGCAGGCGATCGCGCAATTCCTTCTTATTTAGCGCCTTGTCTTCGAAGGTCGTCAGGCCGTAGTGATGGGGAATGTGGGTATCGCTCTCCGGGTTCCACACCTCTGGGTCGATGCCGTTGAGAATGCCCGAAAACTTGTGCTGATTGGTGTGCAGCGTGTGCCCCAGGCCAAAGCCCTGGTCGGTGTGCTGCGCCTCCCACGCATGGTAGGGCGACACCGTGTTGACGTGGTTGGCGTAGGTAATGCCCCCCTTCATAAAGTTGATCGCAAAGGGGTTAAAGTCGTCGCCCAGCCGGTAGGGCTGAAAGTAGTAGTCTGGCCGGTTGAGGCCCGTAGCTGCCAAAATCTCGTCGCCGCCAAACCCCTGGTGCTTAAAGTTGTGAATGGTGTACAGCGTGCGCTGAAACTCCATACCGTTGTATTTGTAAATCTCAAACAGCATCACCGGAATCAGCCCGGTCTGCCAGTCGTGGCAGTGAATCACATCGGGGCGCTTGTTGCTGCGCAGCAAAAACTCCATCGCCGCCTTGCTGAAGAAAGCAAACCGCATTGGATCATCATCGCAACCGTAATAGCAGCCCCGGTTAAAGAACATTTCCCACGACTTGGGCTCAATAAAGAAGCACAAGCGCCCGTGCACCCAGCCGCACAGCACATCGCAACGAATATCGGTACCAAACCAAGGCACCACCAGATCGCTGTAGGCCTCGTGCAGACCCCAGATGTGGTCATAGCGCATGCAGTCATACTTAGGCAAAATGATCTCGACGCAGTGGCCTCGGTTTTCTAGCTCACGGCTGAGGCCGTAAACCACATCGCCCAGCCCCCCGGCTTTAATCACTGGGGCACATTCCGAAGCAATCTGCACGATATACATAGGGCCTTCCCGTCATAAAACTTCATTTTTAATGCCCCTATTCAATCAGGATGTTGGGGCATAGGCAAGCGTCTGAGGGTAGGGAGTGGGTGGGTAGGCGAGTAGGAAGTGGGGTAAGGAGCGGGGGACTGGCACTTGGGCGATAAACCAATTCATTCGCCCATCGACCCATCCACTCCTCACCCATCCACTCCTCACCCCTCACCCCCCTCCGCCTGAATCTGCTGCAACGCCTGCCAGCGAGTTTCTAATTCCTCACGCTCTTGCTTCAGGCTGCGCTCTAGCTCTTGAATTTCGTCGCGGCGGGCGGCGGTTTCGAGGGCGCGCCGATCGACCTCCTGGCTTTTGAGGGTGAGCGACTGTCGCCACCGTTCGGCCCGCTCGATTTCCTGTTCTAGGGCTTCGGGCGTGACCCCATAGGCCAGATAGTGCTCGACTAAGCCCAGCACCCAGGGGGTAGCGTCTTGCACCGTTACGATCTGATTGAGGTTGTCGAGGTCTACCAGCACCAGATTGCCTTCCTGAAAGGCGAGAAGTCGGGTGGTTTCGACCATGCGTTCTGAGGGCAGTAGCGTCCAGGTCGATTCAGAGGTCTGTTCGGCCAGCAGCAGCAGTTCTGCACCACCCAAAAATGCTTTTTTTTGAACCTTCGCCAGGTATTGCATTAGCTGTTGACTCTATTACCCCTATGGCACGAGTATACCCGGTGAACCCTTGATTACAGAGCAGCCCTATGGCAGAGTCCATAGGGCGATCGCCTGGCTCTGACCGTGAGAATACGGACGTAAGCTCTCCTAAGTACACAACCCCTGATGAAGAAACTAGGTTATCCCGCCGATGCCGCCCCTTTGGCCACTCAGTAAAATCGAGGTACTATACAAAGCGTTATAGTTTTCGGGGGTAACACTCAGATTGTGTTACGCACCCCTCGGAATAGCCACGGTTCGACCAATCAGAGTGCGTTGTCATGTCAAACCTTGAGCAGACCATCGAACGAATGTTTGCAGCCCGTCGCCTAACTCGAAACGACCAACAGCAACTGATGGCCATGTTTTCTCAGCGCGATCTAAGCCCCAACGATGCCGCCCTGATCAATCGGGTTTATGAAGCGCTCAGCCAGGGACGACTGCGGGTCGTCGACTAACTTCTTTGGTACTTGGGGCATTAGCGATACCTGAGTCAGATGATTCAGATATCGCTAATGCCAGCCTACAACCAGCACTGATGCACTGGTACTTATTCAGCAAAGCCTTAGCAATTCTGCCTTAGCCCATTTAGGTAGCCAGCCATTGAGCTTTAAGCCCCCTCAGTTTATAGAAGGGGGCTTTTTTGCAGGCAATTGGAATTGCCAAGGCGACCGTGCCGCTGCTTGCTAGATCGAGATTGGGCCAGGGCCAGATTCGGGGTAAGATCTCCACGACGTTAACTACTGTGAAGTCATGTCAGAGACGCCGGATGCTTCCCCTGAGAAGCCCAAGAAAAAAATTATTACCGTGGGAGTGAAAGAAGACGGCGGCGGCGGCGAGGAGCGCCCTAGGGGCAAGGGTAAGCGCGAGGGCGGCGGCGGTCGAGGTCGCGATCGCGACGATCGCGATCGCAAGCCCTCTGTGCCTCCCGCCCTCATGCGCGGCCCTAAACCCAAGCCTAAGGTTGAGGCTGTCGAAGAGCCCGAAGCAGCGCCAGAAGAAACGGTAGCCGATGACGTTGCGGCAAACACCGTCGCCGCTGCTGAAGGTGACGCTGCTGAAACTACGGCAGATAGCCCCGCTGACGCTGAGCCCGACGCCGAAGTATCACCGGCCTAGTTAACGGCCAGGGATGATTGCAGACCCCGGTAGTTTAGTCTGCCGGGGTTTCTACTAGCTCTAAAAATTGGCTATCAACCAGAAAAGCCCCTTTATCGAATTTGATGCCCCAATAACCACCGGGGCGACGGCTGAGAATTACCCCTTCGGCCCCTAGGGGAATAGTATCAGCGGGCCGCAGCATGGGCATAGGGTCGGCGGTTTTAAAGAAGGGCGGCGGAGCGGCGAGGCGGACGCGATCGCCGACGGCAAATTCATCAGATGTCATGGTCATCTCTGGGTCAAAATGGGGTTAACTGCCCCAAACCTGGGGCTAGGAACGCTTTGGACTAGGCCAAGTGCTAACGGTTAGGGGCAGTTGTGATACTTGGAGTGTAGTCTACTCTAGGGATGATACAGAGGCGCGATCGAGGGCATTGGGCTGATGGTTAGGGTTTCGCTGGCTCCTAGGACGACTAAGGCTGCTTTTTGAGCGTCGGTCAGGCCGGTTACCCCAGCGATCGCCATACCTTCGTAGGGACGGGGCACCCGCAGCGTTTGGGCATGACAGTAGATAAAGCCGTCGGGGGTCGGCACTTTCTGCCAAACCTGAATGGTTTCGTCTTGGCTACAGCTAATCAGGCGATCGCCGTCGGCGCTAAAGGTAACGTACCGCACCCACTTGCTGTGGCCGCAAAGGGTTTGGTGACACTGGGGCTGCTGGGGATGGCGAGTGCGCAGGTTCCACAGCCTGATGGTGGTGTCGCCGCCGCAGCTGGCCAGCCACTGGCCATCGGGGCTAAAGGCCACGGACAGCACCAGGCTGGGGTGGGTGCCGATGACGGTGCGGTGGCCCAGCTTTAAATCCCACAGCATGACGTAGCCGTTAGACCCGCCGCTGGAGAGGAACCGACCGTCGGGGCTAAAGGCCAGCCCCCGCACCCAGCTGCCCTCGCAGGGTAAGGTTTGCAGGCAGGTTTGAGTCTTGAGATCCCACAGGCGCACGGTTTGATCTTGGCTGCCGCTGGCCAAACGGCGACCGTCGGGGCTGATGGCCAATGTCCAAACGCCGCTGGTGTGGCCGCTGAGGGTGCCTTGGCAGGTGTCGTTGGTGAGATTCCACAGGCGCAGGGTGCCATCTAGACTGCCGCTGACTAAGCGATCGCCCCCTAGGGCATCTCGGGGACAAAAGGCCAGGGCCCAGACCTCGTGGCTGTGGTCGGCCCAGGTGGCGCGGCAGTTTCCGGTTTCGCTATCCCACAGTCGCACGGTGCGATCTTCGCCACCGCTGGCAATCCAGCGGCCGTCGGGGCTGACCGCTACGGCAAAGACCCAGCCATCGTGCCCCACAAACCCTCGGGGGGCGGCTGGAGTAGTCAGCGGCCACAGACGCACCTGGCGATCCTGGCCACCGCTGACCAAGTAGTCACCCTGGGGATGCAGCGCTACCGACCACACGCCGCTGTTGTGGCCGCGCAGCACCCGCAGGGGCTGATGGTTCTGGCTATCCCACAGGCGCACCGACTGATCTTCGCTGGCGCTGGCTAGGATATAGCCGTTCTCTTCGGCAGATGTTTCCCCTACGGGGCTAAAGGCGACATTTGAGATCCAGCTGCTGTGGCCCTTGACCGCCCAGTTGATCTGCCCGGTCTGCCAGTTCCACAGGCGTAGGACCTGGTCATCGCCGCCGCTGGCCAGGGTGCGTCCGTCGGGGCTAAAGGCCACAGAGCGCACCGCCTGGGGAGAGCCTGGCGATCGCCCCTGGGGCTCGGTTTGGCACCAGCGCACCGACGCTTGGGTGCCGACATCCCAAATGCCGATGTAGCCGTTGTGGTGACCGCTGGCCAAGGTCTGCCCGTCGGGGCTGAAGGCGATCGACCACAGGGGTGACCCGGCTACCATGGCCATGCTGTCGCCGCTGGCCAAGTCCCACAGGCGCAGGGTGCCGTCGTAGCTGCCGCTGGCCAGAGATGCCGAGCGTTTCTGGAACGGAACGCTTCGCGCGTTGCTCAGGCTTAGATCGCCGCGCAGGTAGCCCTGGGGTGAAAACGCGACCGATCGCACCTCGTCGGTATGGCCCACCAGACTGTGAACTAGGGTCTGGGTTCGCACATCCCACACACGGATCTGGTGGTCTTCGCAGCCGCTGGCCAGAAAGCGTCCGTCGGGGCTAAAGGCGAGGGAAAAAACCCGGCTGGAGGAGTCTTTGAGCTGGCCGTAGCGATCGCCGGTTTTGAGATCCCACAGGTCGATGGTGCCGTTGGCGCTGCTAGCCAGGGTTTGGTTGTTGGGGCTAAAAGCGACTGCCCAGCACCAGCCGTCCTGGGCGTGCAGGGTGAGCATCGGCTGGGCATCACTGACCCGCCACAGGTGAATTTCGTAGCTGACATCGCTGGCTGCCAGCAGCTGACCGTCGGGGCTAAAGGCAATGGCTAGCACCTGGCTAAAGGTGTCTTTAAACACCGATCGCGACAGGTCGGCCTGGGCAAAGTTGGCGTTGTGCAGGGGGCTGTCTTGCAGATAGGCCTGCCAGATCGTCTGCTCAGAAAAATCCCAATTTGCCAGGGGGATGCCGGCCTGCTGGAGCAGATTGAGCAGGTTGCCGCAGGCGTAGCTCGGCAACCTCTGCCCGCGCCAGGTGTCGAGGTGGTGGCGCAGGCGCTGGGCCAAATTATCTGGCCGCAGCCGCAATCGTTCCAATACGGGTTGCAGAATCAGCCGAGTTTGGCTGTCGCGAATGTAGTCTTTAGCCTGGGCCAAAACCAGGGTGTGGGTGTGCAGTGGGCCGGGGTCAATGGTCGGCGGAGCCAGAATGGCCTGGCTGACCTGCTCCACCAGCCAGTCGGTCATGTATTCCATCACCACGGGCTGGAGAGTAAAGCGCGGGCTGCGAGCATTGGCCCGGGGGGTGTCGCGCTCGATCAGCGATCGCCGCTCTAGGCTGGTGAGGGCTTCGATCAGCTCTCCCAGGGCCAGAGGAGTCGCCAGGGGAGCGCGCACCTGCACGAGGGTAACGGGTTCTCGATGAATCGCGAGCCAGGCCATCACCTGCTGCTCGACGGTTGAAAGGCGATCGAGCTGGTGGGTCAGCAGATCGCGAATGTCGCCAAACACCGAGTCTCCCTGGGCCAAAATCTGCACAAACGGCCCCAGCTGCCCGTCAAAGAAGTCTTGCACCACGGCGGCCACCATCTTGAGGGCCAGGGGGTTGCCGGCGTAGTGGTTGACCAAGCGCTGCCAGTCGGTGGGGCTACCGGCAAACTGGCCCCGAGCCTGAAAGATAGACTGGCCAACTCGGGGCGGCAAGCCCCCCAAACGCAGCGATCGAATCGGTAGGGTAGCTCCTTCTTGCTGGGCGATCTCTCTGATTTTTTCGCGGCTGGTGAGCACGACGGTGCTGGAGTGATCGACATTGCCCAGGCTGTAGAACAGCTGGGCGTAGTTTTCGTACCCCGGCTGGTAGGTGCCGGTGCGATCGCGCGGCTGCAAAATCGTTTCGCCGTTGTCGAGCACGATCAGACTGCGGTGCTGGCGCAGCTGATCGAGCAGCGATCGCAGCAGGCCGTCAAACTCAGCGGCGGGGTTGGCCCCAGGCGACAGCACCCCCAGCAAATCTTTGAGCAGGTCGTTGACGGTTGGGGCATGGCGCAGCGATCGCCAGATCACTACCTCAAAGCGGTCTTGCACTTGCTGGGCTAGCTTTACGGCCAGGGTGGTTTTGCCGATGCCGCCCATGCCAAACAGCCCCACCAGCCGACAGCCGTCGGCAACCACCCAGTCTTGCAGCTGAGCCAGCTCGTCGGTGCGCCCGTAGAACACCGTGGCGGTGGCGGCGTCGCCCCAGTCGCGGCGGCGAAAGGGGGCGGCATTAAGGCCGCTGGCCGCCAGGGCGGGGGCTTTGAGCGACAGGACTTTGAGCTGGCGGGCTAGAACCGTCCGCAGGTTGCGCTTAGTGACTTTTTCCCCCAGGTTTTCAGAGAGGCACTGCCACAGGTCAGACCCCATTTGCTTGATATAGCCCACTTCGTAACCCAGGGCCAGGGCCGTGTCTTGGTAGGTGCGATCGCCCCAGGCCTGCTGAAATAGCGTCGCTTGAAGCGAGCTGAGCGCCACCCCATGCTCGGCGAGAACCCGCTCAACCAGTCCTAACGCATCGTCATCGGTCATGGTGGTGTATCCAAGGCTACTCGCTGTTCCAAAACCGAAGCGGCATAGGGCCTGGGGTGAGTTTTATGGAGCTGATCCTAGCCAAGCCCTACCCCCAACTTTGTACCTTGAGTCACATTTTGTCAGTGCAGTCGCGTTCTACCCGCGCAGAACGTACTTTTGGCGAACTTTCCTCGCACCTCCCCGCCCGGCCTGCATTGGTAGTCTCTCCTTAGCATTCAGCCCTTCAATCTGACTACCCTTCACCCTCACTCAGGAGAGTCCCCCATGCGGAAACCCATTCAGGTGACCCGTCGCCAGGCGATCCGCGGATTGCTGGCCACCGGGGCCTTTGGCCTCACGGTGAAACTCAGCGGTTGCAGCAATTCCCCCACGGCGGCGGGGGGCAGCGACACCCTCACAGCGGGGTTTATCTACGTCGGCCCCAAGGATGACTATGGCTACAACCAGGCCCACGCCGAAGGCCGCGCCAGCCTCGACGGCCTCGACGGAGTCAAAACCTCCGAAGAGGCCAGCGTGCCCGAAACCAACGCGGTACAAGAAAGCATCCGCAGCATGATCGACCTCGACGGGGCCACGGCAATTTTTGCCACCTCCTTTGGCTACTTTGACCCCCACGTGCTGGCCCTGGCCAAAGACTTTCCCGAGGTGCAGTTTTTCCACTGCGGCGGCCTGTACCAAGAAGGCGTGCACCCCGAGAATGTCGGCAGCTACTTTGGCTACATCGACGAAGCCCAGTACGTGGCGGGTGTCGTCGCCGCCCACGCCTCCAACAGCAAGCGGCTGGGGTTCATCGGTGCCAAGCCCATTCCCCAGGTGCTGCGCAATATCAACAGCTTTACCCTAGGGGCTCGCAGCATCGACCCCAGCGCCACCACTCAGGTGATTTTTACCGGCGATTGGGCCGACCCGGTGCGCGAGGCCGAGGCCGCCAACAGCATGGCCGACCAGGGTATCGACGTACTCACCTGCCACGTTGACAGCCCCAAGGTGGTGATGGAAACCGCTGAGCGGCGCGGCATTTTTGCCACCGGCTACCACGCTAACCAGGCTGGGCTGGCCCCCCAGGGCTACCTCACCGGAGCCGAGTGGGACTGGTCGAACGTGTACAAGAATTACGTCAGCCTGTTGCAGGACGGCAAAACCTTGATGAACGGCGGCATTCCCCACCTGGTGCGGGGCGGCTTTAAAGACGGCTTTTTGAAGCTGTCGCCCTTTGGCCCAGCGGTGAGCGCCTCAGCCCAGCAGGCAGCAGAGGCGGCCCAGGCCCAGCTGATATCGGGGGAACTAGTGATTTACAAAGGCGAAATCAAAGACAACCAGGGCAAAACCGTGATCGCTGGCGGCAAGGAACTGGGGCAGACGGCGATCGAGCTGGAGCAGATGAACTGGCTGGCGGAAGGGGTGATGGGGAGTGTGGGGTAGGGGAGTGGGTGGGTAGGCGGGTGGATGGCCGGAGGGTTGGCAATGCCCACCCTCCCCTGACGACCTTTGATCAACTCCTATCCACTAGCCCCTGGTAGGTTGGGTAGCGCGCTAGCAGAACCTACCGTAATCCTTTCTGTTGTTGGGTTGCTGGTTTTACCCAGCCTTCTCACTATCCCCATTGCGCTGTGATCTAACCATATCCCTGACAACACGACTAAGAATCCAGTGAACTAAGGAGCAAAACCATGAGCGATCGCTGGCGGAGTCTTCTCGAAAAAATCTGCATTCCGGTTGGGGCGCTGCTGGCGGCCCTGGTGATATTTGGCCTGTTTTGTGGTCTGGCGGGGGCCAACCCGTTGGGGGTGTATTACTCGATTTACCGCGCCGCCTTTGGCAGCTGGAGTTCGTTTCAAAACACGCTGATTCAGGCATCGCCGCTGATGTTGAGCGCTCTATGTACGGCGCTGCCAGCCCGACTGGGCCTGGTGATTATTGGCAACGAGGGGGCGCTGGTGCTGGGCGGGCTGACGGCGGTGGCGGGCGGCCTCACCCTGGGGGGCTGGGGCTTGCCCACCTTTGGGGTGCAACTCGGCATGGCCCTGGCGGGCATGGCGGCGGGCGGCATTTGGATTGCCATCGTCGGGGCGCTGCGGCACTACCGAGCGGTGAATGAGACCATTAGCAGCCTGCTGATGAACTACATCGCGATCGCGCTGCTCAACCACATGGTCAACGGCCCCATGAAGGATCCTAGCTCCCTCAATAAGCCCTCCAGCTATCCCCTGCCCGAAATCCACATGCTGGGCAATCTGCCCGGTAGCCGGGTGCACTACGGCCTGGTGCTGGGTCTGGTGGCCTGCGGTCTGGCCTACTTCTTAATTCAGCGCACCACCTTTGGCTTTGCGGCGCGCACCGCCGGGGGCAATGTGCGGGCGGCGCGGGTGGCGGGGCTACCGGTGGGCAAGCTCACTCTGGCAATCTGCTTTTTGGGCGGGGCCTGTGCGGGCCTGGCGGGGATGGTTGAGGTGGCCGCTGTCCACGGCCGGGCCAACGAATCGCTGAACGCGAACTACGGCTACGGCGGTGTGCTAGTGGCGTTTATTGCCCGCCACAACCCGATCGCGGCCAGCCTGGTGGCCCTGCTTTTAGGCGGCATTCTGGCCAGCGGCGGCATTCTTCAGCGCAGCCACGGTCTGCCCGACGCCACGGTGATGGTGTTCCAGGGCATTGTGTTTCTGTCAGTGCTCTACAGCGACTCGCTCTACGGGCGGCTGCCGATCTTTAAGGAGCGCCCGCCTAAGGTGCGGCCTTTGCCCCCTGTGGCCACGGCCACTCCGGTATAGGGGTGATCGGTGGATGGGTAGGGGGTGGATGGGTGGCAGATGGTTGACGCCTCGATCTTGTCCCTAGCGAAAATTTTTCTTACGGAGAGAGAATTATGGCCAGTGAAGCTTTGGGCTGGTGGGGCGTACCCCTCGCCATTATTGCTGGAACCCTGCGGGGGAGCGCCCCGTTTCTATTTGTCAGCCTGGGGGAATGTCTGACCGAAAAAAGCGGCAAGATCAACCTCGGCCTCGAAGGCACCCTGCTGATGGGGGCGATGAGCGCCTACGCCGTGTCGTACCTAACCGGGTCACCCTGGCTGGGGGTGATTGTGGCTGGTGTGGCGGGTATGTTTTTGGGGCTAATTCACGGTTGGCTGGCCCAGCAGCCTCGGGTGAATGATGTGGCGGTGGGCATTGCCATGATTATTTTTGGCAGCGGTCTGGCCTTCTTTTTGGGCAAGCCGTTTATTCAGCCCTCGGCCCCCCAGCTACCGGTGATTTCCCTGGCGGGGTGGACTCAAATTCCTCAGGTCGAGTCGGCCTTGAGCATTAGCCCGCTGTTTTTGGCGGGGGTGGCGATCGCCCCGCTGATGCAGTGGTTCTTTCGCTCTAGTCGCTGGGGTCTGCTGATTCGCGCCGTGGGCGACAGCCCCGATGCCGCCAAGGCCATGGGGATTTCGATCTTTAAGGTGCGCATGGCCAGCATTGTGGCGGGCAGCTTTTTGGCGGGCATCGGCGGCGCATCTCTATCGCTGTTTTACCCCGGCAGCTGGTCAGAGCGGATCTCGAGCGGTCAGGGCCTGATGGCCGTGGCCCTGGTGATTTTTGCCCGCTGGAACCCGGTGCAGTGCCTCTACGCGTCGCTGCTGTTTGGCGGTGCCCAGGCGATCGGCCCCGCCCTGCAATCGGTGGGCATCGACGCCTACTACTACCTGTTCAACGCCTCGCCTTACATTTTGACCCTGCTGATTATGGTGATCACCTGTTCGCCCAAACGCACATTGACCGGTGCCCCCGGTGCCCTGGGGCAAGCTCAGGAGTAACAGTTTGCTACCGTCCTTTAGAGCATTTTGTTAGGAATGCCTCGCCCTGTAGGTTGGGTGAAACGCAGTGTAACCCAACAGGGGTATATGTGTTGAGAGCCGCTTCGTTCTAACCACCTACAGTGCGCCATTAGCTATTCACCTGGAGAGAACCCATGGGAATTTTCGTTGAAGCCGAGCCGTATCCCTACCCCTACGACGGGGAGCTGCGACCCGAAAATACGGCGCTGATTGTGATCGACATGCAGACCGATTTTTGCGGCATCGGCGGTTATGTAGACAAGATGGGCTACGACCTGTCGCTCACCCGTGCCCCCATTCAACCAATCGCTAAACTGCTGGGGGTGCTGCGCGATCGCCATTTCACCATCATCCACACCCGCGAGGGCCATCGCCCCGATCTGTCAGACCTGCCGGAGAATAAACAGTGGCGATCGCGCCAGATCGGCGCAGGCATTGGCGACCCCGGCCCCTGCGGACGTATCTTGGTGCGGGGCGAACCCGGCTGGGAACTGATCCCCGAGCTGCAACCCCTGCCCGGCGAAGTGGTGATCGACAAGCCCGGCAAAGGCTCCTTCTACGCCACCGACCTCGATTTAATCCTCACCCGCAAAGGCATTCGCAACCTGATTCTGGCGGGCATCACCACCGATGTGTGCGTCCACACCACCATGCGCGACGCCAACGATCGCGGCTATGAGTGCCTGCTGCTGTCTGACTGCACCGGTGCCACCGACTACGGCAATCACCTGGCCGCATTGAAAATGGTCAAAATGCAGGGCGGCGTGTTTGGCGCGGTAGCCCATTCCGAAGCGCTGATCGAGGCGGTGGTTTAATCCATAATCTCGGGCGGTGCACTGCTCCGCGAGTGCACCCTACCTTCCCTATCCTCCCCATCACCCCCCACTTCCCTACCCCCGTACTCCCCTCTGGCCCCCCCCACCCGCGCTCCGCTAACCAAAACCGCCCCGCCCGAGCTCGCGGTGGTCAACCTCACCAAGCGCTTTGGCAGCTTCACCGCCCTCGATCAGGTTTCGATCAAAGTCACCCCCGGCAGTTTTCACGCCCTGCTGGGCGAAAACGGGGCGGGCAAAAGCACCCTGGTGAAATGCATCATGGGCTTTTACACCCCTACCTCAGGCGAGGTGCTGGTCGATCAGCAAACGCGCGCGATCGCCAGTCCCAAAGATGCCCACCACTTTGGCCTGGGCATGGTCTACCAGCATTTCACCTCGGTGCCCGCCATGACCGTGGCCGAGAACCTGGTGCTCTCGCGCTACGACAGCCCCCAGTGGATCAACTGGAAGGCCGAGTACGATCGCCTCGACGCCTTTATGTCCACCTCACCCTTTCAGATCGATCTGCGTACTCCCATCTCCCAACTGGCGGCGGGCCAAAAGCAAAAGCTCGAAATCCTCAAGCAGCTCTACTTGAATAGCCGGGTGCTGATTCTCGACGAGCCCACCTCGGTGCTCACCCCCGACGAAGCCGACGAAGTGCTGGGCCTGCTGCGCGAAGAAGTCACCGCTGGCCATCTCAGCGTGCTAATGATTTCCCACAAGTTTCGCGAGGTGATGGCCTTTACCGACGAGGTGACGATGCTGCGCAAGGGCAAGCTGGCGGGCCACGGCTACGTGCGCGATTTGACCGTCGATGACATGGCCCACATGATGCTGGGCGAAAAGACCGAAGCCACCCCAGTGGAAAAGGTCACTATGACGGATTTCCGCCCCGTTCTAGAACTCAAAAACCTGTGCGCCGATCGCGACAACGGCCTGCCCGCCGTGCGCAGCGCCAGCCTAGTCGTCAACAGTGGCGAAATCGTTGGCATTGCGGGCATCTCGGGCAACGGCCAGCGCGAGCTGGTGGAAGTGTTGGCGGGTCAGCGCCCCCAACCCAGCGGCGATATTTTCGTCAACGGCGAGCCCTACCAGTCAACCCGTCGAGAAATGGCCCGCCACCAGGTCTACACCCTGCCCGAAGAACCGCTGCGCAACGCCTGCGTGCCCCATATGAGCGTGGCCGAAAACATGGCCCTGCGCACCTTTGACTGCCCACCCCAGGCGCGGCGCGGCTGGCTGCTCAGCCTCAGCAACATTCGGCGCATGGCGGCGGACTTAGTCCAGGTGTTCTCAGTCAAAACCCCATCGGTGGATACTCCGGTGGGCCATCTCTCGGGCGGCAATGTGCAGCGCACCGTGCTGGCCCGCGAGCTGTCGTCAACCAACATCAACCTGCTGATTGCCGCTAACCCCTGCTTTGGCCTCGACTTTTCGGCGGTTGACTACATTCACAGCCAGATCCTCGCTGCCCGCAATCGCGGTGTGGCGGTGCTACTGGTCAGTGAAGACCTAGACGAGCTGCTGAAGCTAAGCGATCGCATCTTTGTGATCAGCGACGGTGAGCTGGTCTACGAAAGCCCCACCGCTGAGGCGGACATCAAAATACTGGGCCAGAAGATGGCTGGGCATTAGTGGATGGGTAGATGGGTGGATGAGTAGATGCGTAGGAGAGCTTTGATGCAATCGATTGTGTTGTCCGATTTAAAAGCGTTAGCAGTCGACCCAGAACTCCCCTGGGAGCCATTTCGGCCGGGGGTCGATATCCATCGGCTTTACCCCGCCGAACCAGACGGGGCCGCCGCCGCCCTGCTGCGCTACCAGCCTGGGGCCTCGGTTCCTTACCATCGCCATACTGGGTTTGAGCATATTTTGGTGCTCTCTGGCTCCCAAACCGACGCCAACGGCACTTACCCCGCTGGCACGCTGGTAGTCAATCCCCCTGGCACCCGCCACACCGTCAGCAGTCCCGACGGCTGCATCATTCTCGCCATCTGGGCCAAACCCGTCGAGATCGAACCCTAGGGCAGACGCCGTCCGCCCCTAATCCAATCCAGGGCAGACGCCGTCTGCCCCTACCCCACCTCCCTCATCTCCCCTAACTTCCCCATACCCCATCACCCCCTACCCCCATGTCCCTCCTCGCCCGACCCTACCCCTACCCCCTGCCCGCCACCGGCCTGGCGCTGCTGATCATCGACATGCAGCGCGA
>JANPIO010000201.1:0-13862 GCA_031425055.1 Phormidium sp. VAR_61_metabat_6 | reverse complement strand
AGGGCGTCTAACCAAGAGCTAGAGGCCTTTGCCTACTCGGTTTCCCACGATCTGCGCGCCCCGCTGCGGGCGATCGACGGCTTTAGCCGCGCCCTGGTCGAAGACTACGGCGACCAGTTTGGGGCAGAGGGGCAAGATTATTTCAACCGTATTCGTCACAATGTCAGCCGCATGGGGCAGCTAATTGACGATTTGCTGCGGCTGTCGCAGGTGTCGCGCCAGGCCATGACCTACGTGTCTGTTAACCTCAGCGCCCTGGTACAGGAGCAGATCGACGAGCTGCACCAGGGCGCTGCCGATCGCACCGTCACCGTCACCATTGCTCCTGCGCTCACCGTCACCGCCGACCCCACGCTAATGCGGGTGGCGATCGCCAACCTGGTGCAAAACGCCTGGAAGTTTACGGCCCAGCAGCCCCATGCCCGCATTGAGTTTGGGCTGGAAAAGCAGCGGGGTGAGCCGGTCTACTACCTGCGCGACAACGGTGCCGGGTTTGACATGGCCTACGCCGACAAGCTGTTTGGCGTGTTTCAGCGCCTGCACAACACCGATGAGTTTCCCGGCACCGGCATTGGCCTGGCGACGGTGCAGCGAGCGATTCACCGCCAGGGGGGGCGGGTTTGGGCCACCGCCGCCGTCGAGCAGGGAGCCACTTTCTATTTCACCCTGCCCCAGGCCTTAGGGGCAGAGGGACAATCATGACGGCGCTGCGCCCCATTCTGCTGGTCGAAGACAACCCCGACGATGAGCGCCTGACCCTGCGCGCCCTGCGCCGGGGCAACATGGCCAACGCCATCGTGGTCGCCCGCAATGGCGAAGAGGCCCTGCAGCAGGTGTTTGGCTCTGCCCCGCTGCCCTGCGTGGTGCTGCTCGATCTCAAACTGCCCAAGGTCGATGGGCTAGAGGTGCTGCAACAGATCCGGGCCAGCGATCGCACCCGACTGCTGCCGGTCGTCATTCTCACCTCGTCCAGCGAAGACCGGGATATTATTGAAAGCTACAGCCTGGGCGCAAACAGCTACGTCCGCAAGCCCGTCAACATTGACGAGTTTACCGAAGCCGTGCGTCAGCTCGGCCTCTATTGGGCATTGATAAGTGAGCTGCCTCCCAATCTGCCATGACTGCTGAACCCCTACGGGCGCTAATTGTAGAAGATTCTGACGACGATCTGCTGCTGCTGCTGCGCGAGCTGCGGCGGGCGGGGTTTGCCCCTACTTGGGTGCAGGTGCAAACGGCAGACGACTTTCGCGCGGCCCTTGAGACTGAGGATTGGAATGTGGTGCTGTCTGACTATCAGCTGCCCCAGTTCAATGCCCCCACCGCCCTGGAAATACTTCAGCAAAGCCCCTACGACCTGCCGTTTATTGTCATATCGGGCACCGTGGGGGAGGATACCGCCGTGACCATGATGCGAGCCGGAGCCCACGACTACGTGATGAAAGACAATCTCTCGCGTTTGGCCGAGGCGGTGCGGCGCGAGGTGCGCGAAGCGCGCAGCCGCCGCGATCGCCGGACAGCCATGACCGAGCTTGACCGCACCCGAGAGCTGCTGCACCTGGCTATTGAGGGCTCTGGCATCGGCATTTGGGATTGGCAGGTGCAAACGGGGGAAGTCTGGGCCAGCGATCGCTGTGCTGCACTGATGGGCTATAGCACTAGCGACCTCGGCCCCGCCCGCATCGACACCTGGCAGCGGTTTGTCCACCCCGACGACTGGGGTCGTAAAAAGGTCGCCCTGCAGCGCCACTTTGAGGGCGAAACTCCCGCCTACGACTGCGAGTTTCGGCTGCGCCACCGCCAGGGCCACTGGGTGTGGGTGCTCGACCGGGGCAAAGTCGTCGAGTGGGATGATGCTCAGCGCCCCCGGCGCATGAGCGGCACCTATACCGACATTACCGAGCGGCGGCTGGCCGAGGCCGAGCATCGCCGCGTGGCCGACCAAATGCTGTTTAACAGCCTCCACGATGCCCTCACCCAGCTGCCCAACCGCAACTTTTTGATGCAGCGACTTGACCTGGCCATTCAGCGCTGCCGACGCGGTGGCCAGCGCCAGTTTGCAGTTTTATTTCTCGATTTAGACCACTTCAAGGTAATTAACGACAGCCTTGGCCACCTGATCGGGGATGAGGTGCTGGTGGTGGTGGCCCAGAAGCTGCGATCGCTGATTCGCACCAGCGACCTGGCCGCTCGCCTCGGGGGCGACGAGTTTGTGCTGCTGCTCGAAGACATCGACACTCTGCACGAGCCCGTGCGCATTGCCGAACGGCTGCTGCAAGAGCTGCAAGTGCCCCTGACCGTAGGCGGGCACAATGTCTTTCTCAACGCCAGCATCGGCATTGTGATGGAGGTGGGCGATGACTACACCCCCTCCGACTCCCTGCGCGACGCTGATATTGCCATGTATCAGGCTAAGGCCCAGGGGCGAGGTCGCTACGTGGTGTTTAACGAGTCGATGCACCTGCAAGCTCTACAGCGGCTCCAGCTGGAGCAGGAGCTGCGCGACGCCATCGCTCGCGACCATCTGGTGCTCTACTACCAGCCTATTTTTCACCTCACAACCAAAGAGATCACAGGATTTGAGGCTCTGGTGCGGTGGCAGCACCCCACTCGCGGCTTCATTTCCCCCGACAGTTTTATTCCGATCGCTGAAGAAACCGGGCTGATTGTCCCCCTCGATCGCTGGGTCTTGGGCCAGGCTACCCAGCAGCTGGCGATCTGGCACCAGCGCTACCCCCACCGGGCCGATCTGACGGTGAGCATCAACTTTTCGGTCAAAGACCTACTGCGCACCGATCTGCTCAGTGACCTCACCCGCATCCTGGGGCAGACCGGGCTTCAGGGCCATCACCTCAACCTCGAAATCACCGAAAGCACCCTGATCGAAGACATTCAGGCCATGGTGGTGATTTTACAGCAGCTCAAGCACCACGGCTTTACCGTCACCATCGACGACTTTGGCACCGGTTATTCATCCCTCAGCTATCTGCACCAGCTCCCCGTTGACGCCCTCAAAATCGATCGCTCCTTTGTCATGGCCATGGATGCCAACCACCGTAACTCTGATATCGTGGAGACTATTATTACGTTGAGCAATCGACTGGGGCTGGCCGCGATCGCCGAAGGGGTCGAAACCCAGGCGCAGCTCCACCACCTGCAACACCTGGGCTGCGAGCTCGGGCAGGGCTACTGGTTTGCCAAACCCCTGCCCGCCGAAGAGGCCGAAACCCTGCTGCTGCCAACCCCCGCTAGCACTGCGGCCCCACACTAGTGCAGCGTCAAAACTAAAAATTAGGGTCGCGTAGGTTGGGTGAAGCGGAGCGAAACCCAACAGCAGTAAACCTTGTTGGGTTCTGCTATCGCGCCACCCAACCTACAAATTTAGACTTGACAGACCACTAGCCTGAGCCTGAGCCTAGACCTTACTCCGGAAAGAAAAAGTCGGTGGGCTCTTCGTCCTCTTCGGCGGCAATATAGCTGCGGTAGTATTCTTCTAGCTCTGCCGCCCCAATGGAGCGTTCGGAGGGGTTCTCAAAAAATGTTTTCACCTTCAGGTAGCGCCGCAGCCCCTCGGCCCCGGCATCGTGCTGGGTAGCCGCTTTAAAGTCGTCGGGGAAGGTGTCGCTGATCTGTAGCCACGCCTCTTCTAGAACATCCTCCACGTCTTCGTTGGGGGCGCTCTCAATTAATGCCTCTAGCCCATCGAGAATGTCAATTAGCTTGAGAATCTCTGGAATTTTCTCCGAATCAGACATTGAGCCGTGCATGGATAGCGCTAAACAACCGCGAATGCTTAGAAAAATCTTAGTGGAGTATGGGCCAGATTGATCGACCCCCGGCGGGAGAATCTATTTGCCAGCAGACAGATTCTCCCGTTCGGGGTACTACCACTGCCCAAAAGGATTTCCCTAGGGCAGGGTTATGCCGCCTTGGGGCTCTAGGGCGGCGCGCCACTCGCGCAGGCGCAGCTGGGCTTGGGCATAGGCTTCGGTTTGGGCAGGCACGGCCTCGGCGGTGGCGATCGCCCGGCTGGGGTTGGTCACGGCTTCAGTTTCGGCCAAGCGCAAGATGTCCCAGCTCCAGCGGGTGAGGGCCTGGGTCGCTTCGGCCCGCTGGGGGCTGCTCTCGGGCACCTGCTGGGCCAGCCGCACCGCATCGACTAGTGCCCCCACGGTACCCGACTGGGCCACCTGGTAGGCCTGCTGCAATAGCTGCTGTCCCTGGAGCTGCCCCCGCCAGGTTTGAATGTTGGCCTGGGCATCGCTGTGCAGAGCACGACCGGAGCCAATGCGCGAGGCCACGGCTACGGCTTCGGCTAGGCGACCCTGGGCGGCGAGCTGGCGGGCCTGGGCCAGCAGAGGACTGTCTTCGGCCCGCTGGAGGGTGGTTCGCCACTGGCTAATCTCTCCCTGGGCCTCGTCGTAGAGGGCGCGGCCAGAGCCAATCTGGCGGGCGGTGGCGATCGCCCCGGCCAAATCCCCCACCTGGGCCTGCTGCTGCGCCTGGCTGAGAATGGGGCGGTCTTCGGTGGTCTCGATCTGGCCCCGCCAGCGGCCAATCTGAGCTTCGGTGTCATCCCAGGCCGGGTTGGCGCGGGAGACTTTTTGGGCCTCAATGATGGCGGCCTGGAGGTCAACGACGGTGCCGGGCAAGGCCACCTGCCGGGCCCACTCCAGCTGCGATCGCCCCTGCACTTCTTCCTGCCAGCGGCGCATCAGGCCCTGGGCCTTGCTATAAAGGGGGCGATCGGCCCCAATGCTTTGGAGGCGCACAATCGCTCCCTCGAGCCCGCTAATGCCGCCCTGCCACGACAGCTGACTGGCGTCGATCAGAGTGCGCATATCGGCAATCTCGGCCCCCATGCTCAGCGCCGCTGGAATCGCCTCTAACATTTGCCCTGCCGCCTCAGCGTCGCGCCGCTCTAGGGCCGATTCGGCCATATCCAGCAGATCGCGCCCAAACTGGCGAATTACCGTCTGGGCTTCAGCGTAGACGGGGCTTTGGTCGTCGATGCCCTGGGCGATCGCCAAGGCCTCCTGCATGGCTTTGAGCGTGCGCTGCCGGGCCAGCTCCTTGGCCTTGCCGAGCCTGTTGAGATCTTCGCGGGCGGCGGTAATTTGGGTGGTCAGCTCGTCGTACTTGGTGGTTTTCCAGTAGGTGTTGTCCACGTCTAGCAGCTGAATGGCCTTGGCAAAGGCATCCTGAAAGGCCAGCGCCTTGAGGTCAGCCTCGGCAGCCTGGTAGAGGGTTTCGGCGTCGTTCCAGATCTGGTTCCAGTCGCCGACCTGCTGGTTGACGAGCTGGGCAGCAGCCGTGTGGTTGGGAATGCGGCGGGCGATCGCGATCGCCTCAGCCAAATCGCCCGTCTGAAACGTGTTTTCGGCTAGCGCCAGAATCTTTTCAGACCAGTCTTCAATGCGCAGGTCGATCTCGCCTCGCAACGGGTGGTCGGAAGGTAGGGATTCCAGCAGGGCGATCGCCTCTAAATAGCCCTCCACCGTGGCCTGCTCGGCGTAGGCTTCGGCGCACTGCAATCGGGTGGTCGCCGAGGCCGTCGGCCAAAAAATCGCCCGGCAGTTGGGCAGGTTAGGAATCCGAAACAGGCTGATGGCCGACATCGCCCCCACCCCAGACACCAGCACCAGCACTCCCACCGACCAGACTGGCCAGGTTTTTGCCAGCCGCTGCACCAGGGTGCGACGCGACCGTGGCTGCACAGGCGCGATCGCAGCACCGTCATCGGCCCGCTGCCGCAGGTCGGCCAGGGGATCGTAGCGGGGCGACCCCGGGTCACGAACAGGTAGCCCCGGAGGCAGCGGCACAGGCCGACCCGACCCATTGGCACGCCCTGGATAACTCGGTCGCTCAGAGGTGTCTTGGTCTGAAGCCATACCCGCTCCCTGAGATTGGCATCGCTGCGGCTATTGTATCGGGTGGTTTAAACCGCCCAGCCGCAGGCACCGTGAAAGTCAGCCCTAGTATAGCCATGTCCTGCCCAAACGCAATGCCCTAGCCGCCCACCAGGTCTTTGTACTCCTCGGCGGTGAGGGCGTCGTCGAGGTCGTCGAGGTCAGTGGCTCTAACTTTAACCAGCCAGCCGTCGCCATAAGGGTCATCGCCAATCTGCTCAGGCGCTTCAATCAGCGCTTCGTTGCGCTCTAGCACCTCGCCAGACACCGGCGATTTTAGCTCTTCTACCGCCTTGACCGACTCCACCGTGCCAAACTTTTCGCCCTTTTCGAGGCTGTCGCCGATCTCAGGCAGCTCTAAGAAAACAATGTCCCCCAGCTGATCAATGGCAAAGGCGGTAATGCCCACGGTGACAATGCCCTCGTCGTCATCAGTGCGGGCATATTCGTGGCTGTCGAGATATTTCAGAGTTTCGGGATATTCAAATGCCATGGCGTAACCTCACATCGCCTCACGAAGAGTAGTTTGTCGCGCAGCTGCCCGTGCAGAGTTGATAGAATTCAGTGTCAGTGTGCCATGAGTCGGTGGTTTTGGCGCAGGGAAAGCAGAGATGAGGAGGTGAGGGAGATGGAGAAGATAGGGAAGATAGAGGAGCTATTTGACTTCCTCACCTTCCCCACCCCCTCATCTTCTCCATCTTCCTCACTTCGCCCGGTAGAAAGGCCGCTTCACCACCGTCGCTGCCTGGGCTTCACCGCGCACCTCGACCTCAAGGGCCTGCCCCACCTTGGCCAGGGGAGCCGCAACGTAGGCGAGGGCAATGGGGATATTCAGCGTGGGGGCTAGGGTGCCGCTGGTGACGGTGCCGACGCGATCGCCCTGGTGCAGCAGCGGGTAATCGTGGCGGGCGATGTGGCGGCCTGCCATGGCCAGGCCCACCAGGCGACGGCTAACGCCCTCGGCCCGCTGCTGCTCAAGCACCGATCGCCCGATAAAATCTCCTTTTTCATCCAAGTGCACTAGCCAGCCTAGGCCCGCCTCTAGGGGGCTGGTGGTGTCGTCGATGTCTTGGCCATAGAGGGCCATGGCGGCCTCCAGGCGCAGGGTATCGCGAGCGCCGAGGCCGCAAGGGGCTACACCGCCCTCGATCAGGGTCTGCCACAGGGCCAGGGCGGTGTCGGGGTCGGTCATAATTTCAAAGCCGTCTTCGCCGGTGTAGCCGGTGCGGGCCACCCAGGCTAGCTGCCCCAGCAGGGCCGTGTCGCGGTGGGCAAAACGGCCCAGAGCGCTCAGATCGAGAATAGTGTGTGGCTGGAGCAGGGCGGCGGCGGCAGGCCCCTGGAGGGAGATCAGGGCGCGATCGCGCGATTCATCCACCAGCTCGATTCCTTTGCCCGCCAGGTGCTCTAGCAGCCAGGCTTTGTCTTTGTCGGTGGTGGCGGCGTTGACAATCAGCGCCACGGTCTCCAAACTCGTTGCTGAGCTGGCAGGCGGCGACTTGAGGTAGACGATCAAGTCATCGATGATGCCGCCCGCAGGGTTGAGCAGCACGGTGTACTGGGCCTGGCCCTGGGTGAGCCGCTCCAGGTTAGAGGGCACCAGGGTTTGCAGGGCGGCAATTACCCTCGTCCCCCGCAGCTCAAACTTGCCCATGTGGGAGATGTCGAACAGCCCGGCGTACTGCCGTACCGCCTGGTGCTCTTGCTTAATGCCGCCAAACTGCACGGGCATCGACCAGCCAGCAAACTCAGTCATGCGTGCCTTTTGATCGACGCACGCAGAATATAGAGGCGTTTGCAATAGTGTCATAGGGGGAATTCTAGGGCCATTCAGAGTTTACTGAGAAAACCTCCGACTCTTTAAGGCTTATCCCATTGTAGGCTTGAGATTTTCAGACACAGTGTAAGACTTTATAACTGTGAGCGCCCATGATTGCTTTAATGCCCCATGGCTCATGTTTTTTATGGAACCCGTGGTTGACCTCCCTGCATTCCGTCAGCGATGGGTTAATTTTGGTGTCCTATTTCTTCATTCCGCTGCTTCTGCTGCTCAACCGGCAGTATATCGACAGCCAAGTTCGTCCTCCGCTGCTACTATTTGCCGCGTTTATCTTTAGCTGCGGTATTGGTCATGGCCTTCGAGTTTGGAACATTTGGCATACCAACTACTGGATAGAGGGAGCCTGGGCGTGGATTACAGCGGTAGTGAGCTTATACACCGCCTGGAAACTCAAAGGTGTATTCCCCCCTCTGCTTAGCTCCTATAAAAGCCTAGTCTCGCTCAGTCAAATGGCTGAGCTAGACCCCCTTACCGGCATTGCCAACCGCCGGGGGCTAGAGGCAGCTATAGAAGCCCTAGCCTATCAGCCCGAGGAAATAGAGCATACTCTGGTCTTAGTGGATTTAGATGGCTTTAAGACCATTAACGATACCTACGGCCATAACGTGGGAGACCTGCTGCTCCAAGCCGTCGCCGAAGTGCTGCGTCACCAGGTTCGCACTGTCGACCTGGCGGCCCGCGTCGGTGGCGACGAGTTTAGCCTACTCTTGGTGGGCTGCCCCCCCATAGAAGCCTCCGATAAAGCAGAAACCATTCGGCAACAAATTCAGCAGATAAATCTGCCCCAGATTCAGCCCACCTCTGACACACCACTGTTATCGGCCAGTATCGGCGTCAGCGGCTTTAGGGCCAGCCAGGGACTAACCCAAGGCTACCGGCACGCTGATGCCGCCTTATACGCTGCTAAACACAGCGGCAAAAATCAGGTTGGCATTGCGTCCTCTGCACCCCTGACTGAGCAACCCCGCTAGCCCAGCTTTACTCTAGTTTTTGATAAACCCACCCAGGTCGGGCCGATAGCGCGCCACAAACCCACCCTGGGCGTCATACACCGCCACCTGACGGTCAACCTGGTGGCTGGTGGTAATAATTTGCTCAATCAGCCGCTGGGAGCCAGGGTTAAGCTGGTTGGTAAAGGCAAAGGTACCATCCGCCGCTGGCGGGGTAATAGCTTGGCGCAGGGGCTCGGCGTACTGACTAGAGAGCACCACCCGAATTTGGCTGGCGTCTTCGCGCACCGTGCAGGGGGTGGCCGAAAATTCGCAAAGCTGAGCCAGGTTAGTGGCTAGCGTTTGCAGCGCCACGGCGGTGCGGAGGCGATTTTGGGCGTTGGCCAAGGCCGGTTGATAGGTCTCTAGCAGCACCCCACCCTCCGCCGCCAAAATGGTGTCGCTGGGAATTTGCTGGGCGCTGGCCACCGCCTGACGCCACTGGCTCACCGCCAGAGTCCACTGACCCTTAGCCTCGGCAGCGGCGGCGCTGCGGGCGGCCTGCACTGCCTGGTGGTAGTTGCTGGCTCCAGCCTCCTCTAGGGTAGAGCGATTGCTGGCGCGGTTGAGCTGCCCCTGGTAATCCTTAATCTGGGCCTGAGCTTCGTCGTAGACCATGGTGCCCTGGGGAATCAGCGACAGCCCCTTAATGGCCGCTTGCCACTCTTTGGCGGCCAGTTGCCAGCCCGCTAGAGAGTTGGCGGTTTCCATCCGCTGACGGGCCAGATCGCCGGTTTGAATGGCGGTGCTAAAGTTGGCCTCGGCCTCCTCTTCGGCGATGATGCGGCGGCCAATGGCGCTGTAGTTGGCCCGGTATTCGCGCAGTTTTTGCCGGCTGTAGTCAAAGGCCGGGCTGTCGGCGGAAATGGTGCTGAGCTGGTCGATCGCCTGCTGCCAGAGCAGGTGCACCTTGACCCACCGTTCCACGGGGTGAGGCGGCGACTGGCTCAGATTAGCCGCCTCGCTGGCCAGCCTTTGGGCATGAATAATGGCGTTAAGGAAGACGATGTTGCCTTCGTAGCGCACCAAGTCGCCCTGGGCGATATCGTAGTAAGCCGACCAGGTGGGAATGGGGGTCAGCCTATCGATCGCCGTCTGGAGGTCGACCTGGGCCGTGGCTAGGTCATCGCCCGACGGGGTGCCGACTAGGGTAGCCTGGGCCAGCTCATAGTGCTCGGTGGCCTGATCGAGGCGATCGCAGCTCCCCACCACACAGGGCCGCGACAGGGCATAGGCAAAGGCTCCGCTGCCCACCAAAATTAGCCCCGCCAGGCCATAGCTCCAGTAGTCTCGCAGCGATCGCAGCCCTTGGCGAGCCCAGATCTGGCTGCGCTCACCCCACCCCGGCCCTGCGGGGGGCTGCACTGCCGTATCGGGCAGCGCCAGGGCCGCATCGCTAAACCCAAGCCCAGAGGAATCTGCTCTGGCGTTGACCTCGACAGCACTGACATCGGGTTCAAATGCCCCAGCGTCAACCCGGTCATCGGGGAGTTCACTGGCGGCGGCATCGGCCTCAGTAGCAACCCCAATATCAACCCCAGTATCGACCTTAGAAGGCGCAGCAGCTGCCGGAAAAATCATCTGCACCGCATCTTGGGGGTGCCAGGTAAACGTGTGCATGGCGTAGGGTTGGGCGACCGACTTGAGTTTGAGGTAAACCCGCACCGCCAGGGCATCGACCGCCGCCCAGTCGGCCTCCGGCAGCCCCACCGCCGGCACCAGCTCCTGAAACGCCGCCTCTAGATCCTTGAGTAAGTCCCGAGGGGCATCCACCTCGGGGGCTCTGTGCTCCGCCAGCAGCAGCAACCGCCCTGCCCGCTCTGAGCAGTCGAGGGTCAGCCCAGGGTAGCGGCGTGTCTCTTTGAGGTAGGCGGCAAAGGCTCGCTGCAGCGGTTCAAAGCCGGTGTGAATGGAGGGTGATAGTGAGGTCATAGCGTACCGATGGATATTGCCCCAAGCCGTAGTGCTCCAAAGCGTGAACGACTAAATCGAACAACCCAGGTGGAGTCCCCAGGCCGTTTAAAGTGCTCCCAAGCCCAGGCCTAACCCTGAATCATTGCTGGGTCGGCTCTCAGCCCCCGGCCTGTGGTCTAGCTCAAGGAACTAACCCGAGTAGGGCAGAGACTTCCTTAGTGAGTATGCTAGTGCAAGGTTGATATTCTGGGACAAGATATCTGGGGTGATAGATCGCGGTGCTGATTCTAATTGTGGAAGACGAAGCCGAAATTGCCCGCTTGATTCGGCTTTACCTCGAAAAAGAGGGCTTTACCTGTGAGGTCTGCGACGATGGCGAAACCGCCCTGCGCTACCAGCAGACTCTCCAGCCTGATCTGATGATTCTCGACGTCATGCTGCCCAAGCTCGACGGCTTAGAGGTGTGCGCCAGGGTGCGCCAGGGGCCGGGGGCCAAAGACCCCTACATTCTCATGCTCACCGCCCGAGGCGAAGAAATTGACCGCATCATTGGCCTCTCGACCGGAGCCGATGACTATCTGGTCAAACCCTTTAGCCCCAGAGAATTGGTGGCCCGAGTGCGCGCCCTGCTGCGCCGCAGCCTGCGCCACAGCCAGGAAGCCCCTACCCAGACCTACCGCACCGCCCACTTTAGCCTCGACCTCGACCAGCGCACTGCCCAACGCCAGGTTGACTCTGGCGACTTAGAACTGCTCGATCTCACCCCGCTGGAGTTTGACCTGCTGGCTACTTTCATGAGCTACCCCGGCCGCGTCTGGAGCCGCCACCACCTGATCGAAAAACTCTGGGGCGAAGACTTCTTTGGCGACGAGCGCGTCGTCGATACCCACATCGCCCGCCTGCGCAAAAAAGTTGAACCCGACTCGTCGCAGCCCACCTTTGTCAAAACGGTGACCGGCGTGGGCTATCGGTTTGAGGATGAGGCGGCGTAGGGGAGTGGATAGGTAGGCGAGTGAATGGGACGGATACCTAAAGGCGCTTGTGCAGGCTCATGCCCATGAGGTGGGCGTCAATGTTGGCATCGCTGGTGGTCAGACTGAAGCGCAGACAACCGTCAGTTACCGTGGTGGGGTAGGGGCCGTAGCGGGCCCAGCCTCGATACGACAGATAGCCAAGGCCCTTGGCGACGGACTGACCGGCTACCCGCAGCTCCAGGGTGTGCCAATGGGTCTGGTAGTTTTCCATAATCCATAGGTAGAGGTCATAGCTGTCGTTGGGCAGGGTTTGCTCAATCTCTAGGGTCTGTTTTTTGAAGATGACAGAATTCAGCATGGCGCGCGTCCCCCGGCTGGCGTAGGGAGTGGGCAAGCAGGAGGTGGCGGCGGCGGTGGCTCCCGGCGCGGATAGCCCCGCCGCCAGAGCCTCTGTATAGGACTGCCAGCGATCGCCCCCCACCGCCACCGCTTCACCGCCCAGGTTAATGCCCTTCACAAACGCTCCCGATAGCAGGGCAGGCTCCTGGGCAGGCTTAACCCAGTCTCGTAGGATCAAGTAGGGCTTGAACAGCAGTACCTTCAACGGGTTAACCATGGGATAGATGACCTCGACAGATCGCCTCAATCCTACAAACTGGGCGCTCGGCAGCGTCAAAAAGCCACCCACTAGGGACAAAATTTCACCGTTCCCTCAGTTCCGCTAATCTCTTTGGGTTGGCCCGGTGCCAACCTGCCGCCACCCGCTACTATGGGGGACTGCCAACACTACAGACATTTCAGCCATGGGCCTTTGGCAGCTCGATCACATTCGCATTGTCCTGGTCGAGCCAGCGGGGCCACTGAATGTGGGCGCAGCGGCGCGGGTAATGAAGAATATGGGTTTGCGCCACTTGGTGCTGGTCAATCCTCAATGTGACCCGGCCTCGGAGGAGGCCCAGCGGATGGCGGTGCACGGTGGCGATGTGCTGGCGGCGGCGACTACGGTGTCGAGTCTGCCCGAGGCGATCGCAGGGTGTGAACGGGCGATCGCCACCACCGGTCGTCTGCACCGCCAAGACCAGCCCTTAGAGCTGCCGGAAACTGCCCTCCCCTGGCTGCTGCCCCCTACTCCGGCAGAGGGCTTTGCCGCCGCCCTGATCTTTGGCCCCGAGGATCGAGGGCTGAGCAACGACGAGCTGATCTATGCCCAGCGCTGGGTGCGGATTCCGGCTAGCGACAGCTATCCGTCGTTGAATCTGGCACAGGCGGTGGCGGTCTGTGCCTATTTGCTGCATCGGGTGGCGATCGCTGAGGCCCTAGAGGACTCGTTTCCGACGGTGGGGGTAGCTGCGACGGCGGGGCATTTAGCACCTCTAGAGCAGATGGAGGGCTTTTATCAAGATTTGGAAATCGTTTTGCTAAAAATCGGTTATCTTTACCCCCATACCGCCGCAAGCCGGATGGCTAAACTGCGGCGATTGCTGCATCGAGCCGGTCCCGATCGCCAGGAATTGGCTATGCTTAGGGGCGTTTTGCGGCAGATCAACTGGGCGGCCAGCCAGGCTCCCCCAGAAAACTGACAGACGATTGACCCTCGATCGCAGCGGCAAACGGTGAATGGCACATAGGGCGAAAGGCACAGGGCAAAAGACCATGGCACAGCACGACGATCCTCGCAAACCATTTTCGGCAGGCCGCCCCGAGGCAGGCTCGCCCTGGGGAGAGTCAAACCCAGGGCCTAGCCCAGGCCGCGATGGGCTACAGCTGCCGGGCGAAGACGAGACTGGCGGCTGGGGCCAGGATGGGCAGCAGCGCCCGTCGCCTGTGGCTCGTCGTCGCAACCAGTGGCGGCAGCATCAGCAGCTCGCCCCCGACTTTGGCCCAGCCCCAGTAGAGTCCGACATCGAGCCGGTCATTCGTCCCACTGCCCGCAACGCCTCGCTACCCCCCTTTCGACGAGGTCCGGCTCAGCCCCAGCCCGTTGCCTCCAGGCCCGCTGCGCCTAAGGGGCCGATCTTTGAGCCACGCCCGGCTCCCCGTAGTCAGGCAGCCCCGCCGATCGCGCCTCGACCGGGCACCCCGCCGCTGCAAAGGCATCCCCACAGCATTCACCCCAGCACCATGAACCCCAGCGGTGCTGTCGCTTCGGCAGGGGGGGCAACTGCCGCCAGAGCCCTGCCCCCCAACGTCACCCCCCTGCGCCCCCAGTTTCGGCGGGGGCCGATCGCCCAGACCGCCG
>JANPIO010000200.1:0-4949 GCA_031425055.1 Phormidium sp. VAR_61_metabat_6 | reverse complement strand
CGCTGATGTACGCCTTCATGTACTTCCCAATCATTGTGCTGGGGGCATACAGCTTTAGTGATTCGCGCTACAGCGCCAGCTGGGGCGGCTTTAGCCTGCGGTGGTACCGATCGCTGTTTAGCGATCGCCGCCTGCTGGCCGCCCTGCAAGACAGTCTGATCATTGCGATCGTGGCGGTGGCAATTTCGGCGGTGCTGGGTACGCTGATGGCGATTGGCCTAGCCCGCTACCGGTTTCCGGGTAAGGGGTTATATCGAGGCATGTCGTATCTGCCGCTGATTATTCCTGACATTGCGATCGCGGTGGCGACCCTAGTGTTTTTGGCGTCGGTAGCGGTGCCCCTTAGCCTGGCCACCATCATTGCCGCGCACATGGTGTTTTGCCTGGCCTACATTGCGGTGGTGGTGTCTAGCCGCATTCAGCGCCTCGATCCCAACCTCGAAGAAGCCGCCCTAGATCTGGGGGCCACCCACACCCAAGCTATGTTCAAAGTGCTGCTGCCCCAACTAGCACCCGGTATTTTGGCGGGCTGTCTGCTGGCCTTTGTGCTCAGCATGGACGACCTGCTAATCTCTAGCTTTACCGCTGGGGGCGGTGCTAACCCTCTGCCCATCGAAATCTTTAGCCGGGTGCGTACCGGCGTTAAGCCCGACATCAATGCCCTGAGCGTAGTGTTAATTTTGGGCTCGGCTCTGCTGGCTGGGATAGCTGAATATGTGCGCTACTGGGGCGATCGCCACCGCCAAAAAACCTAGAGCCATAATCGGCTCCGGTCTGGGGAACCTAGTGGAAGGTTTGAGCTTCTATAGAGGAGATGCAAGAGTTGGGTCAACCGCCTCATTAGGCTTGATTCGTTTGTGTCGATCAATTCAGCAGCGGCCTGGCTTACTATTTAGAAGCTATTTTACTGTGATCTAGACCACAGCTAGAGCTGCTGTCTGTCACCGCTTAACCAGCTTAGGATCATGCTTGGAAAGAGGCGGTATCACTCTGCAATTGAGAGCTACAGGCGATATTGGGTATAGCCTCAATAGTTCAGGTCGTCACCATGCCTCAAACCACTAGCCAGTCGCTCAAAGCTCTCGTCGATCAAATCTTTGCCGAACGCCGCATCAGTCGCCAGGTGCAACGAGAGCTGATGGAGATTTTGCTCAGCCAGCCCACCCTGAGCAATCAAGACCATGCTACGGCCCAGCGGGTATTTGAAGCAATTCGCCAGGGACGACTGCGGGTGGTCGACTAGGTATGTCTAGATGACCGGCCCTACCAGAGACAGCGATCGCTAAAAAACCGCAAGACAATCGCCGCCCAAGCCTATAGCCCAGACGGCAGTGCGCTCGCTAAAACGCCATCCCCCATGCCCCTAGCTTGCCGTGAGGCCGAAGCTGTAGCGATTGCAGATGGCCTAGACTTCCTCGCCTTCCTCCGCATTGACGGTGGGAACAAAGTCGGGCTTCTCTTTGTTTTCCCAGCCTGCGGGGCGCTTGGAGTTATACCAGGCGACAGAGCCAATGGTGACTGCGGCGATGAAGCCGACTACATACACCAACACAAAAGACGAACCTGCGGCAGCTTCACCTGCGGTCGCAAAATAGAGTGACATAGCTAACTAAACTCCAAAATCAGTTGTGTATCATCCTACGACGGCAGGTTGCCCCTAGGGATCACCCTCAGGTCTGACCCTTGAGAGGTCTGTAGGTCTTGGTTCAAGCTCAGCACTCTACCCCAAGGCCTATTCTCCATCGACAGGTGGAGGAGCTTCGAGGGGCGGCGGCGGTGCCACGATCGGTGGCGGGGCTGGGGCCGGGGCCGGAGGGGGAGCCGCCGGGGCGGGTGCTGGTGGGGCAGGGTTGATAGGCTGTGGGGCTGGAGCCGGAGTCGCCGCTGCCGGGGGATCCTCCGTCACGACAGGATCTGCTGATTCGGTTGATGCCGGTGGTCTGCTGCTAGAGCTATTGCTAGAGGCTCGTGCCGCAGGCGCTGCGGCTTCACCGCCACTACTGGTGTTAGAACTATTCTCTGATCGTCGCGATCGGCGGCTCTCTCCGCCACCGGAATTAGAGGCCGACTCTGACGACTGCGATGGGCCACTTTCAGCAATCACACGACCCGGCTTGACCGGGCTGAGAGTAATGCTGCCCTCACGCCCACCTAGCCGAGGCACGCTGGGAAATTGCTCAACGGGAATATCGTCGGTAAGCTTGGCCATAAAGTTGCGCCATACCCCGGCGGCCATACTGCTAGCGCCGCTGGTGGGGGTGTTGTCGTCGTTGCCCATCCACACGCCGGCCACTAGCTGGGGAATATAGCCGACAAACCACAGGTCACGGTACTCTTCAGAGGTGCCGGTTTTGCCTGCTACTGGCCGCCCTATGTAGGCATTGCTGCCGGTGCCGCCTTCCACAACGCCGCGCAGCATCCAGGTCATAATAGCCGCGCTGTCGGCATCGATCGCCTGTTCCGACTCGTTAGGGCGCTCGTAGATCACCTCGCCGCTGCTGTTCAGCACCCGGCGAATGCCATGGGCGGGGCGATGAACGCCTTTGTTGGCCAGGGTGCCGTAGGCGCTGGTGAGCTCTAGCAGGTTGACCTCAGAGGTGCCTAGAGCGAGAGAGTAGGCGGGCAGTAGTGGTGACTCAATGCCCATGCGCCCGGCCAGTTTCACCACCGGGTCAAAGCCCACATCCACCAGCAGCTTTACCGCCACAATGTTGACCGAGTTGCGCAGGGCCTGGAGCAAATCCATGTTGCCGCTGTAGTTTTTGCCGTAGTTCTTCGGCTCGTAGCCGTCGACTACGTAGCGAGCATCCATGTAATTTTTGTAGGGCGATAGGCCACCGGCGATCGCCGCCGCATACACAAACGTCTTAAACGTAGAGCCCGGCTGTCGCTGCGCCTGGGTCACCCGATTGAACTGGTTTTCACTGGTGAAGTCGGTGCCCCCCACCATGGCTTTAATTTCTCCGTTGCGGGGGTCTACAGCCACCAGCGAGACCTGCCCTACATCCTGCCAACCGCTATAGCGAGCGACGGCGTCTTCAACGGTTTCTTCGGCTCGGCGTTGCCACACGACGTTGAGGGTGGTTTCTACCGTCAGCCCTCCAGCTTCTAGCTGGTCGGGGGACAGCAGCGCCTCCAGCTGCTTTTGAATGTAAATCGTGAAGTAGGGAAACTCGCTGTAGAGAAACTTGGGCTGGTTAGGGGCGACTGCCACCTCCGTCGTAATGGCCTCTTCTGCTTCGACGCCGCTGATGGCTTCGGTCGTTAGCATGCGGCGAATGACGCGATCTCGCTGGTTGCGGGCGGCCTCGGCATTGACCGTAGGGGAATACAGGCTGGGGGCGGGGGCCATACCGGCAATCATCGCTGACTCAGCTACAGTGAGCTGGTCGATGGTTTTGCCGAAGTATACCCAGGAGGCGTCGGCTACACCGTAGGCCCCAGAGCCCAGATATACCAAGTTGAGATAGCGCTCAATAATTTGCTCTTTAGTCAAGCTATCTTCCAGCTTGGTGGCCATCATGGCCTCTTTGATTTTGCGCTGAAAGCTCCGCTCTTGGTCGAGAAAGACAATGCGCGCCAGCTGCTGAGTAATCGTGCTGGCCCCTTCTACCAAGTCGCGCTGCTGCACGTTAGCCCAAACGGCGCGGGCAATGCCCCGGTAGTCAACGCCATTGTGCTCGTAGAAGCGCTGGTCTTCAGAGGCGATAAAGGCCGCTACCAAGTGATCAGGCATGGCCTCGTAGGTGATGGTTTCACGCGAGGCAGGGCCAAGCTTTTGCAAAATCACCCCGTCCGCCGACGTCATGGTGATGGTGCCGTCGCGCTGGTAAGTAAGAGCCTGGTTGGGGTCGGGCAAATCGGCGTTGGTCGCCTCAATGACGCGGTAGGCCCGGGTGCTGCCTCCGGCTATGCCCGCTCCAGCCAGCAGCACCGCCCAAAACAAGGGGCGCAAAAACAGGGGCCGATAGCGGCGCGGCACCTCCGGCTTTTCGCTAGATGGGCCAGGTTGAGGCTCTACCCGCTGGGGAGACCGCGAGCCGTTGACCAGACTTCCCCCAGACCTGCTCTGTCCTGAGGGCCGCGACGATTTCCTCGAAGGAAACGGCAGCCGGGTTAACCAAGATCGAGCCATATCAGCGTTGCCTTTCACATCCTCTGTGAACTGTATGGGGTTTCGGTCATTTCTTCAAGGGTACAGCCGCGATCGCGCGGATCCCTAAAGTGCCGTATGCCCCAGGGCCAGCCCTGTCACCAGCATACCTAACACCAAAAAAGGCTGGGCGCTGGCCTGATATTTGACGTCGTTACCCAGAGGATCGCGCAAGAAATACATATCCTGGAATGTGATCTGGGGAATGATCAGCAGCACTAGCAGCACCGCGTAGAGGTTTTGGTGAATCGCCATCAGGTAGGCGGCGACGCCCCCCTGAAAAATATCGATCGCCAACACGCAAATCCAGGCGGCGGTGGTGACGCCAAACATTACCGGCAGTGACTTGAGGCCCATCTGGCGATCGCCCTCTACGCTCTTAAAGTCGTTGACCACCGCAATGCCTAAGCCCGCCAGGCTGTAGAACAGGGTGAGCACCACAATCTTCCAGGTCAGGGTGCCAAATAGGGCATGGCCCGCCCACCAAGGCAGCGCGATGTAGCTAGCTCCCAGGGCGTAGTTGCCCAGCCAGCCATTTTGCTTGAGCTTCAGCGGTGGGGCTGAGTAGATATACGACACGAACGAGCCACCCAGGGCCAGGGCGGTGATGATCGGAAACTCGTGGCCTGCCCAGCGATCGAGGCTAAAGGCAATGGCGATACCGGCCACCAGCAGCACCAGGATTTGGGTTGCCACTTGGGGAATCGAGATCGCCCCTGAGGGGATGGGGCGGTAGGGCTCGTTGATGGCGTCAATCTCGCGATCGTAAAAATCGTTGAGGGTTTGGGTATAACCG
>JANPIO010000199.1:0-4351 GCA_031425055.1 Phormidium sp. VAR_61_metabat_6 | reverse complement strand
GTTTCAGCTTTATGGCAAAAGATTTGCCCACCTAGCTAAAATGCCCGAAGATAGTATCCCTGCTTTACTTCCTGAGGGGTCTATTTTTTGGTCTTACGACAACCAGGGTGATCCAGACTGGGAAGGTTTTACTGGTTATTTACGTATGGCAGGTATAGAGCGTTTAGTGGAGCATCTTAAAAATTCTGAAGGATGACTGAACTACTGACCAGAATTACAGTTAACCTCAGGCAGTGTGGTGGTTGCCCCTTTATTAGAGGTATGAGAATTCGGGTGTCAGATGTGCTTGACCTGTTTGCGGTAGGCCTGAGTGCAGAAGAGATTTTGGCAGAAATGCCAGACCTGGAAGCAGATGATCTCAAAGCTTCCCTAATGTACGCATCGCGGAAGCTCAACCATCCGGTGCTGGTGGCATGACCATTCGGATAGCATAGAAGCATGTCATCTCTTGACGAAGAGTTTTACCGCAGAATTGATGAGGTGCTGCACTACCTTTGGGATCCCATTGGGGTAGCGAGCATTCCGGGGGCACGGGATGAGTACGATGCGTATCTGCCCCAGGTGTTTAGCCTACTGAAAGCTGGGGCAGGAGCTGACGAAATTGCAGACTACCTCACTGAAGTTTCGACCCAGGCGATGGGGCTGGGCAGTAATCAAGAACGCGATCGCCACACAGCAGAACTATTGCTGGAGTGGAAAGCCAGAATTTTTAAACTGTGACTGGCTTGGTATGAGCGATCGGTTGAGTTCTCGACCAGCATGTAAGGTCTGCAAATAGGCCCAATGCTTCAGCGCAATAGCTGATCGATCATACGGTTGGCCTGCGACTCGTAGCTGCCGCCAAACAACGTGAAGTGGTTGAGGATGTGATACAGGTTGTAGAGCGTTTTGCGGGTCTTATAGCCGGGGTCTAACGGGTAGGCGGTGTCGTACGCCTCATAGAATGCAGCGGGGAAGCGGCCAAATAGCTCAGTCATGGCGATGTCTACCTCGCGATCGCCAAAATACGTCGCCGGGTCTAAAATCACCGGCTCGCCCTCCTTCGTCACCGCTGCATTGCCCGACCACAGATCGCCATGCACCAGACTGGGGGCCGGGTCGTGGCCCGCCAGCAAATCCGGCAGCGCCATCAGCAGCTCGTGCTGACGTGGAAACCGCCCGCCTCTGCGGCCCGCCAGACGAAATTGGTGGCGCAGGCGGTGCTCACGATAAAACTCTAGCCAGGTCGCCGTCCAGGGATTGGGCTGGAGGGTCGCGCCAATGGTGTTACCCTGGTGCCAGCCAAACCCTTTCGCGCTGGTGACTCGGTGCATCGACGCCAGGGCCTCGCCCATGCGGCTCCAGGCATCGCCGCCACCGCTGCCCAGCTCTAGCCACTCCATAGCAATGTAGGCCGACCCATCCACCGTGCCCCAGCAGACGGGCTTGGGCACCCGAATGGTCTGGCTGTCATACATATCTTTGAGGCCCAGGGCCTCGGCCTCAAACATCGCCACCTGCGACGCCTGGTTGAGCTTCAGAAAGTATGACCGACTACCGTCGCTCACCTGGTAGGCCTGGTTGATGCAGCCACCCCCCACCGATTGTCGATCGACAATGGTAAAAGCAGTGCCGGTTTTAGCGCCAATGTGCTGGGCGATCGCAGTCCACATAGCCGCCCGTCCTAAGCCGCTGGCTGTAGGGCAACCACCCCATAGGCCTCGCTGGAGAGATAGCGCTGGGCTGACTGCAACACGTCCTCTACGCCCAGCGTTTGAATGTAGGCCGGGTAGTTAAGCCCCTCAGTGATATCGCCCGTCAGGGTGTGATAGTAACCGTAAAGACCGGCGCGATCGCTCGGCGTTTCGTTGGCAAAAATAAACCGATTGGCCACCTGGGTCTGCACCCGGCTCAGTTCTGCAAGACTGACAGGCTCCTCTATCACGGTGGCGATGTGTTGGGCGATCGCCCCCTCTACCTGATCTAAATTTTCGGCGGGCAGCTGGGCCGACACCATAAACGCCCCCTGATGGGACAGGGTCATATTGCTACAGCTAATACTAGTCACCAGCTTGCGCTCTTCCCGCAGGTCGCGCACTAAGCGCGAGGTTAGCCCCCGCCCCAAAATCGAGGCCAAGATATCCAGGCCGTAGGTGTCTTCTAGCTGGGCCACCCCAGGCACCCGCCAAGCCATTATTAGCCGCGCCTGGGTCAAGACTGTGTCGTAGTGTACGGCCCGCCGCACAGTGGCAAAAGGAGGCTCCAAGTTGCCCGTCAGCAGCGGCTTAAACCGCTCAATGGAGTTGGCAGTGTCTGGGGTTGTGGGGCGCTGGGCCATGGCCTGCTCAAAACCCTCAGCCACCGTGGCAATCAGGGTTTCTACCGGCAGGTTACCTACCGCCACCGCCGTCATACTCTGGGGCTGGTACCAGGTGCTGTGAAACTCTCGCATTTGTGCCGGGGTGAGCCCCTCGACCACAGCGGTTGGCCCCAGCACGGGGCGACGGTAGGGCAGCCGGTCAAACACCAGCTCCATGGTGCGGGCATAGGTGCGGCGGCGGGGGTTGTCGTCGGCGCGGCGAATTTCTTCTAAAATCACCGGACGCTCGCGCTCAAAGTCATGGTCACTAAGACGCGGGGCCATCACCATCTGAATTTGCAGCGGGGCCAGGGCGGCGAAGTCTTGGGGCGCTGTGGTGATGTAGTACTTGGTGTAGTCTTGGCTGGTGGCGGCATTGGTCAAGGCCCCGCGCTCTTCTACCTGGCGCTCAAACTCACCACATTGCAGCTGCTGAGTACCCTTAAAAATCATGTGCTCTAGAAAGTGGGCCATGCCGTTGATGGCGTCGCTTTCTACGGCTGAGCCTACCCGCAGCCACAGGCTGAGGTTGACCACCTCCAAGGGCATTTGCTCAGCGATGACCGTAAGGCCGTTGGGTAGGCGACGAATGGTAGGCGAGACTAGGCGCGAGGGCAAATCTGCGGTTGCTGAGAGCAAAGCCATAGAGATAACAGGCCACCAGAAAAAACACTACGCTTAAAGATACTAAGCTTTGAATATCTTAACGACTGAATCGTCTGCCTGGGAGAAACGTTCCGCTGGGTTTGTCAGGGTGCGTTGGCTCAGCCTTGCCAAGGGCAAATCGCAACCTCAGCTTGGGGTAGATAAAAAAATACTGCTTAGTCGGCGGGGTCAGCGGCTGAAACGTTGGTTACGGGAGAACTTTAATAGATACCGAACTAAACCGCTAGGGCATGGCTTCTACCGATCGCGCCCGCTGTCAGGGACAATTGCCAGGCTAGAGGGGTTAAATCATGTCCCGCAGCGGGCAAAATGATAGAACTTGGTCAAAACTCAATGGCCCATTCTTCCGAAAGTATTGTAAATTCCTGCTATGCGGACTGCTCCGGGGAGGTCAAATGGGAACCTGGATTAAAGAAACAGACATTGCAATCTACCTAATGCAGGGAGGCTACTGGATCTCTCGCATCACCAAATATCCGTCGAGTAAAAACCCGAAGGAGCAGGTGGTCAATATTGGCAGCATCAAGACCTGGTTTCAGCGGGATGATTACCCCCGGGCCATGACGGTGTCGATCGGTGCCGGAGGGCCAGAACCCCAGCCCATGCCGCCAGCGCCGCCCCCGCCACCCCCACCACCGCCGGGCAGCGCCATCAACGCGGCAGGTCTAGCGATTGTTAAGGGGTTTGAGGGCCTCAGCCTCAGCGCCTACCCCGACCCCGGCACCGGGGGCGAACCCTGGACAATTGGCTACGGCCACACTTCCTCGGCGGGGGCACCGCAGGTCTACAAAGGGCTTACCATTACCCGTGCCGAGGCCGAAGAGATTCTCAAGCGCGACCTCAAAAAGTATGAAAAGGCCGTCTCCGATGCCGTGACTCGGACGCTGACCAGCGACCAGTTTTCGGCACTGGTGTCGTTTACCTTTAACGTCGGCCCCGGCAATTTGCAGTCGTCGACCCTGCTCAAGAAGCTCAGCGCCGGAGACATTGCTGGGGCAGCGGAGGAGTTTGCCAAGTGGACCTATGCCGGAGGCAACGTGATGCCAGGACTGGAGCGCCGCCGAAAGGCTGAGCGCGCCCTGTTTCGCAGTGAAAACTGGCAGCAGTTTCTCTAGGCTCTACCTGGGCGGTCTGCCCCAGCGAGTGGGCAAGTCAATCTACGGATAAAGATGGTGGACTTATGGCCCTGGGTGCGATCGCACCCAGGGCTTCACTCTGCTGGCGGTTGATCCCCTGGGGCAACCAGAGCCATCTGGGTTGGTCACCATGGAACTGTTAAGACCTATGAACGGTCACTCTAGTAAACGGTTGCAGGGTGGGAAAAACGAGCTGGGAGTGCCTCTAGTT
>JANPIO010000198.1:0-7834 GCA_031425055.1 Phormidium sp. VAR_61_metabat_6 | reverse complement strand
GCCTGGAGCCGAGGGCGAAACATCGGGGCTAGTCATAGGCTTTGCGGAAAAATCGTCAGAGGATAGTACTACCTTAGAACCTAATTGTATGGGCATACCAGGCCGCTCCTAACCCAGGGTGCGAGTTGGGAAAACATTTTGTTGCTTCTAGAGCAGATCAAACAAAGAGAGCGGCTTAGGTCAGTTGCTACAGACGACAAGAGCATTCGACGCCTGCTGTCGCAACACCGACCGAAGTCCTATGTCCAACGGGCGCAGAAGCTTCTACCCAATAGGTGAATGATTTGGCTTAAAAATTAAAACAAAAACTAAATGAATTTCAGGCGAATCTGAACTGATTGAAGTGTGAGGTGTGCGAAACTTAGGTGTGGTCTCCGCTTCAAATCAGTATGAACTTTATTCAAAATCCTATTTTTGTGATGCTGGTGGTATTGATCTGCTCTCTGATCGCCTTTGTGGCCGAATGGCTACCGGTAGATCTGACCGCCCTGGCGATCGCCACCGTATTAATCGTTTTAGGGTTAGTTACGCCCGAAGAAGGCATCGCCGGATTTGGGAACGCCGCCACCATTACCGTCATGCTGATGTTCATTCTGAGCGCTGGCATCGCTAAAACTGGCGTCATACAAATCGTGCGAGACTGGCTGATGAAATGGGGCGGCAAGGAGCCTTCTCGGCAGATTTTTGTGATGGGTATCCTGGTCGGGCCGATTACCGCCTTTATCAACAACACTGCCGTAGTGGCCGTTTTTCTGCCAATCGTAGAAGAGTGGTGCAAAAAGCAGAATATCTCGCCGTCGAAGCTGCTAATTCCGCTGTCCTACGTCACGGTGCTCGGCGGCATGATTACGGTGATTGGCACATCAACTAACATCTTGGCCAGCGGGGTGTCTAAAGACCTGGGCTACGGAGAGTTTGGACTGTTTCAGTTCACCGCTGTCGGGGTGATCACCTTTGTCGTGGGCTTGGCTTACCTGGCTCTGTTTGCGCCCAAGCTTCTGCCCGATCGCAAATCGTCATCCCCTAACTTGGCCAACTACGAGCTGAAAGACTACATGAGTGAGGTGGTGATTACCCCGCGCTCAACCCTGATTGGCCAGACCTTAAAAGCGAGCGAGATTCAGCGCAAGTTTGATATAGACGTGCTAGAGATCATTCGCGATGGCAGCCACTTTGCCCAACCCCTAGCCGACAAGGTGCTGCAAGCGGGCGACCTACTGCTAATTCGAGGCGGTCGGGATGAACTGCTTAGTCTAAAAGATCAGCGCGGGCTAGACATTTTGCCCGAGGTCAAATTTGGCCAACCACCCCTCGGAGATGAGCCAGACACTAGCGAAGAGCACATTGCTGAGGTGCTGATTTTGTCAAATTCTCGCTTGGTCGGATCCACTCTCAAGGAAATGCGCTTTCGCCAACGCTACAACGCTACGGTGCTAGCCATCCGGCGAGGTGAAGAACTGGTGCGCGATCGCATGGGCAAAGTTCCCCTTCGCTTTGGTGATTTGCTGCTGGTGCAGGGTCCTCAGAGCAGCTTTACCGGGTTGCAAACCACTCGAGAGCTATTGGTTCTAGAACAGCGGGAGGCCGAGGGCCTGCGGGTTGATAAGGCCTGGGTCGCGATCGCCATCATCTTGGGCGTGATTGTGGTCGCCGCCTTAGACCTGGCCCCCATTCTCGTCACCGCTCTGATGGGGGTGATGGCCATGGTGATTACAGGCTGCCTCAAACCAGGTGAAATCTATGGTGCCGTGCGGTGGGACGTGATTTTTCTGCTGGCTGGGTTGATTCCCCTCGGCACCGCCATGGAAAACTCTGGGACTACCGACTGGCTAGCCCAGCAGCTAGCCGCCATTGGCGGTGGGGCATCGGGCATTGTTCTCTTGATAATTTTTTATCTGGTGACCAATCTCTTGACCGAACTGCTCTCCAATAATGCCGCCGTCATTCTAATGATTCCGATCGCAGCGGGGGTGGCCACCAGCCTAGAGCTGAACCCCATGGCCTTTATATTTACCGTCACCTTTGCGGCTTCTAACAGCTACATCACGCCCATTGGTTACCAGACCAACACGATGGTTTACGGCCCAGGAGGCTACAAATTCTTTGACTTTACCCGAGTCGGTTTGCCCCTCAACATAATTTTGACCGTGATAACACCACTTTTGATTGCCTGGCTGTACGGCCTGTAAATGTTGTGAGGCTTGAGTATCAAGGGGATTATCTTACTACCGCCATCTGATAACTGAAGCGACTAAAGTAATGAACCGTGGGGTTGATCTAAATCAACCCCACGGTTCACAACCAAGCGTTACTGGGACAACCTTAGCCAAAACGGCCCGATACATAGTCGCGGGTAAACTGCTCACGGGGGTTGTTAAACACGACTTCGGTATGGTCGTACTCCACCAGATAGCCAACCTTGCCGCCCTGGTCAGTGGCCTCGGCATTGTAAAAGGCCGTGCGGTCAGACACTCGCGACGCCTGCTGCATGTTGTGGGTAACAACGATAATTGTGTAGTCTTCCTTGAGCTGCTTCATAGTTTCCTCGACCTTGATAGTCGAGATCGGGTCAAGGGCCGAGCAGGGTTCATCCATCAAAATGACATCGGGCTGAATAGCGATCGTGCGAGCGATGCAGAGACGCTGCTGCTGTCCTCCCGACAGCGACAGACCACTCTGCTTCAGCTTGTCTTTCACTTCATCCCACACGGCGGCCTTGCGCAGAGACGTTTCTACTAGCTCATCCATGTCACCCTGGTAGCCATTGATACGCGCGCCCCAGGCGACGTTTTCGTAGATTGACTTAGGGAAGGGGTTTGGTTTTTGGAACACCATGCCAACCCGGCGGCGGAGTTCTACAGCGTCTACCTGCTTGGCATAAATATCGCTGCCGTGGAAGGTGATCTTGCCCTCTACCCGGCACGACGCAATCAGGTCGTTCATGCGGTTAAAGCATCGCAGAACAGTACTTTTGCCGCAGCCAGAGGGGCCAATAAAGGCGACAATCTCGTTCCGAGGAATAAATAGGTCTACATTGCGCACAGCCAAGGTAGAGCCGTAGTAAACATTGAGATTTTCGGCCCTTAGGGCTACAGCTGTAGAGGTTAGGGCATAGGCGTTTGACATGAGGGCACCAGAATCGCGCTACAGGCCAGCAAGCATAAACACCCTAACTATTGCAGGCCCAGACTCTTTTGGGGTTAAGGAGAGGCTAAGAGACTCCAACCTGGGTCAGTTGGTCTTTAAAGGAAACGGTAAACAGAGGCTCTGCATTTTTTATGCCGGGTTCACTGGAGCCACCTAGAACCAAGGCTTTGCCGCTGCAACTGCTTTAAATCACCTGGCTTGTTTCCCTAAGGTGCTGAAATAGCTGTTTGAGATCACGGGCTAGCCTTTACTTAACCCCTAGGATAGGCCTACAAGCCCAGCCCTAGCCTTCTGTAAACATGTGGCACAGCAAGTGTTTCAGGGCCGGTCTAGGCGCTTTATTCTAGAAAGGTAGGTAGGGTGTTTTGCTTCATTTAATATTGCCGCTCAATCCAGTGCCAAGACTCCCATTCTACCGACCATTGAGCCGTTTGCTTAGGCCCTTTTCGCTCAGCACGGTGTTGGTAGCGATTTTTGTGCTTCAGCTGGCTGGTGTAGTTGGTCTGCTGGGATTTTTGAGCTTTTATCTCGGCAACTGGGCCGTGGCATTAGTAAGCCTAGGCGTTATTGGCAGCTCGGTGGTGGTGGGGCTGGCGGTAGTCAACCGGGTACTACAGCCCATTGCCCAGCTGCGTCGGGCTATTCAAGCTACGGCCCAGGGCAATTGGCAAACCCCAGTCCCTATCGAAAGCACCGACGAGCTGGGGCAGCTGGCGCGGGCGTTTAACGCTATGGCGGCCAAGCTGCACGATTCGTTTACCGAGCTAGAGCACCTCAACCGCCAGCTTCAGCACAGCGAACGGCGCTGGCGGCAGTTTTTAGACGGCATTCCCCTGGGCATTGCGGTCTACGATCGCCACGGTCAGATGGTGTTTGCGAGCCAGCAGGCCCGCATTTTGCTCTGCCTAGAAGACATGCCCTCAATCCCGTCGTTTGGCCTGGACGAAACCTGCATTGCCTACCGGGCCAGCACCGGCCAGCGCTACCCTACTGCGGCCCTGCCCATTGCTATGGCGCTGCGAGGTCAGACCGGCTGGGCCGACGATATCGAGCTGCGGCCCGGCAATCAGGCTATCCCCATTGAGATGGTGACAACGCCTATTTTTGACCAGAGGGGGCAGGTGGAATATGCGATCGCGGCCTTTCAAGACATCACCACCCGCAAGCAGGCCCAAACGTTACTGGCCGACTACAACCAAACCCTGGAGCACCAGGTGGCCGATCGCACCGCTGCCCTGCGTCAGGCCGAGGCCACCCAGCGCATTATTCTAGAGGCCATTCCCGACCTGCTAGTGCAGTTCTCGGGCGACGGCGTTTGCCTCGACGTGATGAATGCCGGAGCGGTTAACCTAATTGCTGAGCCCAGCGCCCAGATCGGCAAACCCATGCATGAGGTGCTCCCCGCCGACATGGTTGCCGAGCGTATGCACTACATTCGCTTAGCGCTACAAACCGGCGAACCTCAGGTCTATGAGTATCGCTGTTCGACCCCTAACGGCTGGCGCTATGAAGAGGCTCGGATTGTTCCCAGCGGCCCCAACCAAGTGTTGGCGATCGTGCGCGACATTACTGAGCGTAAACAGGCCGAGGTCGAGATTGCTCGCCAGCGTCAGTTTCTGCAAAATGTGATCGATAGCATTCCCAGCATCATTGTGGTCAAAGACCATCAGGGCCGGGTGCAGATTGCCAACCGAGCCAGCGCCAGCCTGCACGGCATTACTCCCGCCGACATGGTGGGCAAGCTTGAAACCGACGTTAACCCCAACATTTCGGCCTTTGAGGCCATCCAGCAGCACCACATTCGTCAACAGGTGATTGAGACCGAAATTCCCTACCAGGGGGAGCAGGAAGTCATTGACCGAGCTGGCGTTCGCCGCTGGTATCAAGTTGTAATTAGCCCCTTCCGGGATGCCAGCGGCACCGTCAATGGCGTCATCACTAACTGCATCGACATTACCGATCGCAAGGACATGGAAACCGCCCTAACTGAGGCCAACGAAACCCTAGAACGCCTGGCCACCTTAGATGGACTGACTCACATCCCCAACCGCCGCCGCTTTGACGAGTACCTAGAGCAAGAGTGGCAGCGCATGGTGCGCGAGCAGCAGCCCCTATCGTTAATTATGTTCGATGTCGATTTTTTCAAACCCTACAACGATTGCCTGGGTCACCAGCAGGGAGATGAGGCGCTGATTGCGATCGCCGCTGCCGCCACTCGCGCCGTCAAGCGTGCTGCCGATCTGTTGGCCCGCTATGGCGGCGAAGAATTTGCGGTGGTGTTGCCCAACACCCGCCGCGCCGGGGCTGAGAATGTGGCCAAGGCCATTCAAGAGGAAATTGCCGCCCTCAAAATCGCCCACCCCCAGTCGTCTGTGAGCGACTACCTCACCATTAGCATCGGCATTGCCAGCGTGGTGCCCACAGCTGACCAGTCGCCCGAAGACCTAATCGCCGCCGCCGATGCCGCACTGTATCAGGCTAAGCGAAGGGGGCGCGATCGCTACTGGATTCGCCTCATCTAACTATTGTTACCCGATAAGATTCCCTGGGCATTCTAGGCTCAGTCGCTGAGAGGGTTGGGCTAGCCATAGCTCGACCCTTATTCATATTCCTATGAAAATTGCCTACGCCACCACCTACGACGTGTGCGATCGCGCCTCTTGGCCCCGTCGCCACCTAGGCCTCTACGGAGCTGGGCAAAAAATCGCCGACCTTTTGCAACAGGCTGGGGCTGAGCTGGAGTTTCTCGGCCCGCTGGAACGGCGCAAGGTGCCGATTACCCGCTTCAAGTGGCTGGTTTACCAACGACTAGGGCAGAGCTATTACAGCCCTGTGGAACCTTGGGTTGCGCCTTACTATGCCCGCCAGATTGAAACCCAGCTCGCCGGATCTCAGGCTGATCTGCTGCTCTGCCCTGAAAATGCGATTCCTTTGGCACGGGTGCGCACGGCGTTGCCCACCGTGCTTTGGACCGATGCTCTGCTGGGCAGCCTAGTGGATTTTTATCCCTATCTAACCAATCTGTGTTTAGAGACTCAGCGGCGGCTGCACGCTGTAGAGAAGGCGGCTTTAGAACGGTGCGATCGCGTCATTCTCACCTCCCAGTGGGCGGCCCAGTCAGCGATGGATCTCTACGGTCTACCCGCCGACAAGATTCGCATTATTCCCCGAGGCGCTAGCCGAGCCCAGGATCTAACTCAGACTGAGATCGAAGCCACTGTCGCGCAGCGGCCCCCTGGCCCCTGTCGACTGCTGTTTCTTGGGGTTGACTGGGAGCGCAAGGGCGGGCCGCTGGCCCTAGAGGTCGCTAAAACCCTGAACCAGCAGGGCGTAAAGACAGAACTTTGGGTCGTCGGCTGCGAACCGAAATGGGCGGGCGATCGCCCCAGTTTTGTGCGCTCCTTCGGGTTCATCGATCGCGCTACCCCTGAGGGCGAGGCCCAGTTTGCCCATCTGCTCGGTACCGCCCACTTTTTGATCTTTCCCACCAAAGCCGATACCTTTGGGGTTGCCATTAGTGAAGCCAATGCCGTTGGTCTTCCCTGCGTGGCCGCCGCCGTTGGGGGTATTCCCACCGTACTGCAAACCGATGTGAACGGCAGAGCCTTCCCGGTAGAGGCCACTGCTATTGACTACGCCCAATACATTGCTGCCGTCATGGCCGACTACCCACGCTACCAAGCCCTAGCTCTCTCGGCTTGGCAGTACTACCGCCAACATCTGAGCTGGGATGCCGCTCAACAACAGGCATGGGGGTACTTGCAGGAGTTGGTGACTGGGGGCGATCGCAGTGCAACCTCAACCCCCGTCCCATCCCGCCCGCGCCGCCTCTTGCCGACATTGAGCAAAGGCTTCATAGCGTAGCTGAGCGATGACAGGCGGAATGCCTACCAGGTTGGATCGACATAGAGGTTGACGACCAGCCGGTCGTGGCCCGGCGGCACCGCCGAAATGCAGGCGCAGATCGGGTCTGCTTCCCCTTCTAATTCCACCTCGCAGGCGTGGCACGACCCCATCAGGCAGCCGGTGGGAATGCTCACCCCGGCGCGATCGGCCACCGCCAGCAGGGGTTCCCCCACCTCGGCTTCGACGGTGACCCCGTCGGGCAAAAATTGAATAGAGACGCTCATGGCAAAGATCCCAGCTTAAGCCCTAGCTTTTGCCTGCTTGAGCATGTCGACTAGGGTATGGTGGGCATCCTCGGCCCCCTCCAAGGTGTGGTCGAAGGGCACTCGCACAGTGGTTGGGGCACCGTCTACGGTCACCGCCAAGGTCATGCCCTCGGGGTCAACCGATTCCATCACGGCGGCGGTGGCGGTGGGCTGATTGCCGTAGGCGGTGGCGTAAAGGAGTACTGCTTCGGTGTGGTCGTCGTTCATGTGCTTACAGATGCGATCGCTCACCGCTGGAGTAATTGGCTCAGCCATAGAAAATCCCGTAGACTACTTCAACATTGGCCAGTTGTTACATGCTGTTATGATACCGCCCCTGCCGCCCTCCTCAGAGCATCCCTGGCCTACAGGCCACGTTTTTCAGAGCCCTGGGGCGCACTTGACCTACCGCGTTGTCGGCCCCTGCTGCCGCCTGTTCGATCGCGATCAGCTGCCCTGGCCTTGCTGTCGTATTCAGTGGCGGGGCAAAGAACCTAGCTGGCGGCGCATTGGCAAGCAGTTTGTGCCCGATATGG